>CANIBQ010000018.1 GCA_947465645.1 Acidobacteriota bacterium
CCTCGCCGCCGGGCTCAAGCGGGCCGGATCGATGCGGTTGCCGACGAAGGGGGCGCCGAGGGTGATCTGCCGCCCGGCGTTGCACGCCGGCGACGCGAGCGTCGTGAAGTCGCCCGCGAGCATCTGCGCCGTCGGCACGTACGAAATGTTGCTGGTCGGCACCTGGCGCAGGATGGTGCCCTGGTAGCCGGCAAAAAAGAACAGCCTATCGCGGACGATGGGGCCGCCAATCGTGCCGCCGAACTGGTTGCGCCGGAGGCCGTCGTCCTTCTGCTTGCCATCGGGTCCAATCGCAGCAAAATGTTCCGGCGCGTTGAACCGCCGATCGCGCAGGAACTCGAAGCCGCCCCCGTGGAACACATTGGTCCCCGATCTGGTCACGGCGTTTACCGACGCGCCCGACTTCACGCCGTTGTCGGCGGAGAGGCCGCTGGTCGCTACCTGGAACTCCTGGAGCGCATCGGGGAACGGCATCGGCAGCCCGGCGTTGGTCTGCGGGTTGTTGTGCTCCGCCCCGTCCAGCGTGTAGGCCACGCCGCCCGGCAGACCGCCGGCGACCGATATGTACACGCCGCCCGGCACGCCACGTTCCGTCGCGCCCGTCTGCACGGCGGCGCCGGCGAGCACGATCAGGTCGGTGACCTGGCGTCCCTGCAGCGGGAGTTCGAGAATGTTCTCGTTGGAGACGACCGAGCTGATGCCGGCGCTGCGGACGTCGACGAGCGGCGCCGCGGCGTCGACGGTGACCGACTCCTCCAACGAGCCAACGGCAAGCGACGCGTTGACGGTCGGCGCCCCGCCCACCTGCAGGACGATGCCCGTCTGCACGTAGGTCTTGAATCCCTGGAGCGCGACTTCGAGTCGGTACGGCCCGGTCGGAAGGTTCGTCAGCAGGTAGCCTCCCGTTTCGTCGCTCACGGCCGTGCGAACGAGGCCCGTGTCGGTCTGCGTCACGGTGACGGTCACGCCGGGCAGCACGGCGCTGCTTTCATCGCGAACCGTGCCGCTCAGCTGCGCTGTTGCCTGGGCCCAGGCGGCGCCGGCGGTCAGCAGAAGGATCAACGCGCCGCGCGAACAATAGCTCAGACACCCATTCATGATGTGAAATCCTCGTGTCCTCTGGTAGGCATACGGTCACTCACGGAGCGTCGGCTGTGACGCATCCGGACCCTTATTGGCTTATTGGCAGAACTGGGATTAGCCGAACGACGGGATATCGGAGGGTATCCACCGTTTCGGAAGGCCCTTATACCACTTATGGCGTGAAGTGCCAAGCCAGAGGTCGGCTTGCCGCCGCTGATACCCACTCGCTGCGCTCGACGGATTATTGCGCAGTTCCTTCTCGGCGGCATCAACCTTAATGGTTGCTCTCTTCACCGCCGAATGCGGTCAGATGGTCACCATCCGGGCAGCAAACGCCCATCAGGTTCGTCAGAAGTCGCAGCGAGCTGGGGGTGTGTATCCCACTGGTGGCTTGACGCGCAAGGAAGAGTGACAGGAAGCGATACAGTGACTTGAACATGAAGCGGCGCCGGTGTAGACTGCGCCGCGCGCCAGCCGGCAGTCATCTACGCAAGCCAGACAGTCACCTCTTCGGATTACCGCGCCCTTCCGTGGGTCGGCGTAACGATTTCCGTCAGCTGCCAGGTGACGTGGGTGGACTGGTCAATCACGATCAACGTGGCGTCCGTGCAGCCGAATGCGGCGATCGACGCGGCGCGGTGTGCGTAACCCGCACCGCCGCGGTGAATCTGGTGACTGTGTAACCGAGGTATGACATGAAAAGCTATCTGTTCGTGGCCGGCGTGTTGAGTCTTGGGGTGCTGGCGAGCGTGCCGGCCTTGGCGCATCATGGCAATGCGGCGTATGCCGACGAGATCACGGAGTTCAAGCAGGCCACGGTCACGAAGTTCGCGTGGGCCAATCCGCACGTGCTGATCAATTTCGACGCAACGGATGCGAAGGGCAACGTCGTCCAGATGGTCGTCGAGAGCGCGGCGCCCCAGGCGCTCCGGCTGATTGGTTGGGAGAAGGCGTCACTCATGCCCGGCGACGTCATCACCGTTCGGATGTACGTCGTCAAGAACGGCAACAACGCCGGCCGGCTGCAGAAGATCACCCTTGCCGATGGCAGCGAGCTACGTGACACGCAGCTTGGCGGAGATGCGCCAAAGACTCGGTACGATCCCGAGGCCGGGAAGTAGCACATGAGAACGCATTCCATCGTCGTCGCGGTCGTCGTGCTGGCGTGCCTGGCCACTATGGCGGGTCGCGCTCAGCAGCGCAGAGGCCCCGAGGGGTTCCTTCGCGAGGGCATCCCCAGGATGCCGAATCCTCCTGGACCGGCTCCCACCCGCGATCTCTCAGGGGTGTGGGTTGGACCGATAGACAACAAGCCCGATCCGGTGCCGCCGATGACGCCGGCCGGCGAGGCGCTGTTCAAGGAGCGGAAAGCCTACGGGGACGCCAGCAGGAACGCCGTGGGAGCGTCCAACGATCCGTTCGTCACCTGCGATCCTCTCGGGTTCCCTCGCAATCTGCTGGCCCATGCCATTAGCAGCCGCGGGCGCTTTATTTTCGGTTCCGCCCCGGACCGTCTCCTTGTCGCCTACGAGCATCAGCGCGTCTGGCGTGAGATCTGGATGGACGGACGGGCGCTCCCAAAAGCCGTGGACGTGAGGGGTGCGCCCGAGTCCAGATATTACGGCCATTCAGTTGGTCGCTGGGAAAACAACAATACGCTGGTCATCGATACGACCGGCGTGGATGAACGACCCTGGCTGGATGAAGCCGGTCGCCCGCGCAGTTCCTCAGCACGCATCCAGGAGCGGTACACGCGTCTCGACCAGTACAACCTGCAACTGACGGTCACGATCGACGATCCAAAGTTCTACGCGAAGCCGTGGACGTGGATGCGGGCGAACTTCTACTGGGTGATGGGCCAGGAATTTGCCGAGACGTTCTGCATCCCGTCAGAGGGGATCTCGTATCGCGACTCGCTCGCCAGGCCGTCGGGGATCGAGATCCGATAGCGAGCCGCCGTCAATGCGTTGACCGCTGGTTTAGTCGAGCGTTGCTCTGCCGGGTTGAGTGCGCGGAACAGACAGGGAGCAGATGATGCGAAAGACGAGCACGGGCATACTTGCAGGCGTCGCGGGCGTGGTGTTCCTTTCGGCGCTGGCAGCCGCTCAGGCCGCTCCAGACAATGCGCCACGTTCGCCGTGGAAATATTATCCGGAGGATGCGAGGGCGAACGTCGGACCCGGCGGGCCCGCGCCCAGGCGCGATCTCACCGGGACATGGGCAGGAGAGTCATCTGGCGCGGGTGTGAAGAGGCTCGTCCCCCCCGAAAGGCCGGCACCGCTGACGCCGTTGGGCAAGGAGTTGTTCGATCGGAACAAGGCGGAAAGCAGTGGGGTCCTCATCGGCCAGTCGAACGATCCTCATGTCCGATACTGCGATCCGTTTGGTTTTCCCCGGAACATGAACGACCAGATTCGTTCGATGACGATCGCGGCCGGGCCGGACCGGACCTTTATCATGCTGAAGTTCATGACCATCTGGCGTGAGATCTGGATGGACGGGCGAGCTCTTCCTACCAATGTCGGCGGCAGGGGCAGGGACGCCCACGATCCGACCTACAATGGCTACTCGGTGGGCCGCTGGGAGGACGATTACACCTTCGTGGCGGAGACCACCGGCATGGCCGCGGAGACCTGGGCCACCGAAGGTGGGTATCCCCATAGCGTCGATGCGCGCGTGACCGAACGCTTTCATCGCTCCAGCAAGAACGATCTGACGCTGACGATGACCATGGACGACCCGAAGCTCTACACCAGGCCGTTGCGTCTCGGGGAAGTGCATTTCCGGTGGATTCCGAGCCAGACCTTCTTCGACTTTACCTGCATTCCATCGTCGGTCCAGCAGTACTTGAGGGAAGTGGCCGATCCGGCCAGCAATCCCGGTGCGGCACGCTAGCGAATCCGCCGTCGCGCGGATTGATTTCTGGAGGTCCAGGGTGAAAAAACAAATTCTGATGGTGGTGGTCTTGGTCGCCGGACTCGCGGTGATTGACACTCCATCGTTTGCGCATCACGGTAACGCGGCGTTCGACCTGGGCAAGCCGGTCGTGTTGAAGGGCGCCGTGGTGACGGAGTTCCGCTGGATCAATCCCCACCCGCTCATCAAGGCGGATTACAAAGACGAAAAGGGCAACGTCCAGCAGTGGACGATGGAACTGGGTAGCACGGTGTCGGCTCAGCTCATCGGCTGGAGCAGAACGACGCTTCAGCCCGGAGACGTCGTCACGCTGTACGTCTGGCAGGCGAAGACGGGCGTTCACGTTGGACGCTTCAACAAGGTCGACCTTGCCGACGGCACGACGATGCGCGATACCCAGACCGGCGGCGACGACGGCGGGCGCGCGGACTCGGGCCTGCGTCAGTAAGCACGCAGGCCGCTTTACAGCGGGGAGCAGATGCGACCGCCAGACGAATTGATTTCCGGAGCGCCGCAACTTCTACATTAGCGAGCGGCCACTGGCGCCGTGGGTCTGACGAACCTGGCGTCGTCAATGGCGACGTTCGGCTGCAACGACGTGATCTTGTACGTGGACCGCCCATTGGTCCACGTCACCTCCCACGTATAGGGAAGCTTCACGCCTAGGCCAGGGATGTCGCGGTAATCGGAATACACGACACTAATCGGCACCGTGCCCACGGCCGTCGTGGAATACCGCACGGATCGCACCAGCAAGCCTGTCTCTTTGTCGAAATACAGTTTGACGCTGGACCCTGCCGGTGTCTTTCCTTCGATCACATCCACCGGGCGGCCGTCAATCCTGAGCGACGGGAAGCCGGTTCGCCAGTTCGTCAGGACCTGCTTGATCTGACCGGGGAACGCCAGTTGGGCGTCCAGACGGGCTCCCTCCAGTGCCGCCCCTACCAGCGAGATCAGCGGCACGGGCGTCAGGTCAGAGGGACCCGCAGCCCACGCCTCCCGCCCAGCAGAGGTGGTCGTGCTGTCGCCAGCGCGCATGTGAACCACCGCGGCGCGCCTGTCCGGCGCCTTGGCGTATACGTCCATCGGAACTTGCTCGAAGTCGGAATCAAACCCCTCGGACGTCCCCTTGGCCGTATAGCTGGTGAGCCTGGCCGCAGCCGCGGCGCCGCCGATGGCCTGGATGTACCGATCCAGGATTTGCTCGGCCGTAATCGTGATGCGCACGTTCGCATTCGGTGCGATCTCATCGGGATCGTCGTCCGGCGGCACGGAGTACTGCACCGCCAGGCTGGGGATGGCTTTGGGCCTTGGGCTGCCGCGATGGCAGGTGTAGCAGGTTACGGTCGGTGCCCCACTGAAGTTGGCGCGATTGATCGCGTTCACCATCAGGATCATCCGGAGCGTTGTCTGCTTGAGGGGTGTATCCTCGGCGTAGCTCGCCCAATCGCCGCCGCCGGCGTGGCAATCCGAGCAGTTCAGAGCCAGTGAGGCTGAGAAAAAGCCCATCGTCTCCATGAATTCCTTGACGGGAATCCCACGGAGTAGCCGGACGTTCTTGAAGGCCTGCTCCGACAACATCGGCTTCGGCTCGGCTGGAGCGGCAGGGCCAGTCTGGCCGCGAGCGAGCGTCGCTCCCAGCAGGCAGAGTGTCAGCGTTCCCGCCAAATACAAGCGCCGTCCGCTCACCAGGTCCTCCCATCAACCGAGAATATCGAGAATATGTAGAGCCGCAGGACGCCCCTGTCCGGCGCGCTCAACGTGGCCGCCGGCAAAGCGAGCAGGGCATGTACACTAGGGCAATATACAATCGTTTCCGCCAGCCTGCGCAACGCGTTGCAGCCGCGCACACAGCGGATTCGTTCAAGGGCCGCTCGAAGAGGCGGCTTCGGAATCGCATATGACTTCCAGGACAATATCCGGGTTCATCCTTGGCGTGTTCGCGGTCGCCTGCGCGGCCACCGCTCCCGTGTCGGCGCACCACTCGTTCAGCGCGGAGTTCGACGAGAAGAAATGCGGTGAGTACACGGGCACCCTGGTCGGCGTCGACTGGCAGAACCCGCATCCGTATTTCTTCGTCGAAGGCAAGGGCGCGACCGGCGCGCAGGCGAAGCTGACGTTCCAGACCTCGTCGATCGCGAACATGACCCGCGGCGGCACGCCGAGGGCGTACTTCATGAAGAACATGGGGAAGACCGTGATTGTCAGGGCCTGCTCGTCGTTGAACGGCACCGACAACCGGTTCGCCGCCTCGTGGGTCAAGCTGCCCGAGGAAACCGTCCCGCACCGCACCGGCCAGGACGTCGAACGTATCTTCGGCTCGAATAATTAGGCGGGTCCGAAAGGACCCGCCCCTACGTGTAGGCCGGGTCCTGCGGACACGGCGGGAGTGTCACATGAGATTGCGAGTCGGCAATCGGGCGCAGGTGTTCGGGGTTCTTGGCGCGGTCGCTCTGCTGTCCAGCGTGGCGGTGGCCCAGCGCCCGGCGGCGCCGGCAGGGGCGGACCAGAAGCCGCTGGTCGAGGCGATCGGCACGACCGATCCGGGTCCGCTCCCTCCGGGTGGACCGACGCCGAGGATGTCCGACGGCAAGCCGGATTTCTCGGGCATCTGGTTCTCCGGCGTCATCGGTCGCCCAAGTGCGTGGAGCCGGACGCGGCCGGAGCGGATCGTCGAGGATCCGGTGCCGTTCAAGCCCGAGGTCGCCGCGAAGATCAAGAGCCTCACCCGCGCCGAGCTGGAGGCGCTGGATCCCACGGTCAACTGCCTGCCGCGTGGCGTACCGGGCATGTTCACCATGAACCCGCACCCGAGCGAGATCGTCACCAAGCCCGGCACCTTCATCCAGCTGGTCGAAGCGGGCAACCAGTGGCGGAAGATCCACACCGACAAGCGGCCGCATCCGGAGTACCCCGACCCGCTGTTCAACGGCAACAGCAGCGCGTGGTGGGACGGTGACACGCTGGTCATCGACTCGGTTGGCTTCGACGAGCGCACCTGGGTGTCGGGCGGCGCCTGGCACCATAGCGACGAGCTGCGGGTGATCGAGCGAATCCGCCGCCCCTCGCTTAACTACCTCGAATATCAGTTCTCGGTGACTGACCCCAAGGTCCTCACCAAGCCATGGACCTCCGGCTGGCGGAAGTTCTCGCTGGCACAGGTCGACGATCGGCTGCTCGAGAACTACTGCACCAACGAACAGAATTCTGACCAGTTCCGCAAGCTGGTCGACCAGGAGGCCGGGAAGAAAGAGTGAACAGCGGCGCCCCCTGACGCGGAAAACACACGAAATTGACAGCAAGAGCGGGGGATGACACACTCCCCCAGAGGAGAACGCTGCTATGAAATGGAAGCCCTTTCTGCTGGTAGTGGCCGCCGTCGCGGTGGCGATTGGTTCGCAGTCCGCTCTCGCACATCACGGTGGCGCGGCCTTCGACCAGTCCAAGCAGGTCACGTTCCAAGGCACTGTCACCGAGATGCAGTACGCCAATCCGCACGTCCTCGTGTACTTCGACGTGAAGGACGGCGAGGCCGCGGGACAGAAATGGTCAGGCTGGCTGACGGCGCCCAACAAGCTTGCGCGCGCGGGCTGGAACAAGCGGACGCTGAACCCCGGCGACCAGATCACGATTAGCGGCACTCCGCACAAGGATGGCAGCCACATCATCCAGATCCGGAAGCTCGTAGGTCCGGCGGGCGCTGCACTGCCGCTCTCCGAGAACTAGGGGGACGCGCGTGACCACCGGCGTCATCCGTTGCGGACTTGCGGGCGCCGCGGTCCTGGCTGTTTCGGTGGCGCTGATCGCGCAAACCGCTCCGGCGCCGCAGGGCGGCCGTGGCGCCGTCGTCAGCGCGACCCCCGTGCTGCCGTCGCCGCCCGCGCCGCCGCGCGACATCTCCGGCGTCTGGATGATGCGAAATCCTCCCGGGTCAAACCGCGGCTGGACCAACTTCACCTTCACCGACCCGGCGCTGCAGGCCAAAGGCATTCCCGCTCTTACCCCCTGGGGGGAGGCGCGGAAAAAGGAAGCCAAGGACTCCAACGGCGGCACCTACCGCCTGGACGAGACCAACGACCCGGTACTGACCAAGTGCCACCCGCCGGGCGTGCCGCGCGTCTATTTTCATCCCTACCCGTTCGAAGTCGTCCATACGCCGAAGCAGACGCTGCTGATTTTCGAGTACGACCACTTCCTCCGGCGCGTCCACACCGACGGGCGCGCGCTGCCGACCGATCCCGAGGCGCTGTGGATGGGGACGTCGGTCGGACGGTGGGAGAACCCGACGACGTTCGTCGTCGAGAGCAACGGGTTCAATGACCGGACGTGGCTCGATCGGATCGGCCATGCGCATACCGAGGAGCTGAAAGTCACCGAGCGCTTCCGGCGCATCGACCGTGACCACCTGCACCTCGATATCACGATGGAAGACCCGAAGGCGCTGGCAAAGCCCTGGACCACGACGTTCTTCTACGAGCTGCGCCCAGGCTGGGAGCTCGGCGAGATCTCCTGCTCCGGCGACTACCTCGATTACTCGAAAGTCGAAAAGTAAGGCGGGACGTCGATAGGGCGGGGGCGTCGAGAGATGGTAGGCGGAGGCCTTCAGGCCTCCGCCTTTTTTTATGCCCTGAGTCTCGGCAGCAGCGTGAGGGCGTTGTCGCGCTCGATCGCGCGCAGCTCGGTTGCGGTGAACCCGCCGTTGTCGATCAAGCCCCTGGCCACGAGCGCCGCCGACCCGCCGCCGAGCGGGAAGTCGGTGCCGAAGAGGATCTGCGACGTCGGCACGAACTTCTTGAACGACGGCAGCGTGTAGGGGTTGAAGGCCTGCGCCGTGTCGTAATAGAACTTCTGCAGCTCGAAGATCGCGCCTTTCGGCAGCAGCTTCTGCCCGGCGCCGCCGAGCCGGCTCGTGATGTAGGGCACCGTCCCCCCGCCGTGCGACCAGATGAAGCGGATGTCCGGGAAGCGCGCCACCGTTCCCGTCTGCAGCAGGCTCAGGATCGTGCGGGTGGTGTCGAACACGAACTCCACCCCTCGGTTCTGGGCATCGGTCAGCGTCGTCTGGACGCCGCACGCCGCGCAGAAGGGATGGCAGTAGACCACGGCCTTGCGGCGGTTGAGTTCCTCCATCAGCGGGGTGTACAAGGGGTTGCCGAGGTACTTGCCCTCGTAGCTTGACAGCACGCCGATGCCGTCGACTTTCAAGGTATCGAGCGCGTACTCGGCTTCGCGCAGCGCGCCTTCCACGTCCGGCAACGGCAGCACCGCGAACAGCCCGAACCGCCCGGGATAATCGCGCACCACCCTGGCGCCGTACTCATTGCAGTCACGCGCGAGCGCCCGCGCCGCGGCGTTGTCGCCGAAATGCACTCCGGGGTCGCTGATCGAGAAGATCGATGTGGCCACCGCGCCCTCGGCCATCTGGGCCAGCATCTTCTCCGGGCTCCAGTCCTTGAGCGTCGCCTGGTTGACCCCGCGCGCGGCCGCCAGGTCGTAGAGCTTCGGAATCGAGAAGTGCGAGTGCGTGTCGATCCGGAACGGCCGGACCGCCGCTGGCGGGCCCTGGGCCGCCGTTCTCATCTGGTGGACGATCGCCGCGCCGCCAAGCGCCGCAGCGCCTGCCAGGAACTCCCGCCGGTCGAGGAACATCGGGTGACCCCTTTCTGCTCGAATGGCGGACGAAGTATATATGCTCGGCACACCACATGACCGAGCAAACGTCCGTACCCGCTCCGCCCTCCTCGCGTGCGCTCGGCCGCGCAATCGCCGTGGCCCTGGTGGTGGCGACCGTCGTCCTGGTGACCACGGTGCTGCCCGCGGAGTTCGGCATCGATCCCCTGGGCACAGGTGAGGCGCTTGGCCTCTCGGGGCTCTCCGGCGGCGTCCCCGCCGCCGTCACGGTGCCGGTCGCGCCCGCCGCTGGCGGACCGCTCAAGCCGAGCGTCGCGTCTCTCAAGGCCGATACGACGGAGTTTGCGCTGCTGCCCTACGTGGGATTCGTCGAGTACCACTACCGGCTCGCCGAGGGGGACGCGATGGTCTACGCCTGGACAGCGACGGGGAAGCTGCAGGTCGATTTCCACACGCAGCCCGACGGCAAGCCGCCGGACGCGTCGGAGACTTTCGAGAAGGGCGAGAGTGACAGCGGGAAGGGGTCGTTCACGGCGCCCTATGACGGGCTGCACGGGTGGTATTGGGAAAACCGGACCGACCAGGTGGTGCGGATCACGGTGTCGACGAGCGGTTTCTATACCGAGGCGATCGAATACAAGGATAACGGGACCAGCGTCCAGCACGAGCTGAAGGCCGATCCCGTTTTACCGTAAGGAGGGTCAGAAGTCTATCTGGGTGCTCAGCTTAATCATCCGGCCGCCGATGGTCTGCAGCACGTTGAGCCACTGCGGCCCGTAGCGGCGGTTGACGGCCAGCACGTTCGCGGAGTTCATCAGGTTGGCGACGTCGATGTTGCCTTTGACCCTCACCGCGTTCAGCCGGAACGTGCGGGTAAACCGGAGGTCGACCTGCTGCACCCGCGGTTCGAACATCGTCTGCGCCGGGATCAGATCCAGCGTCACGTTTGCGTTGCAGACGGCAGCGGTGCCGCAGGCCGCGAGGTTGCGGCCGAGCGACGGCGCGATCTGCGCGTTCGGGATCACGATGTCCGCCCCGGTCTGGATGCCGGCGAAGTTCTGGTAGACGACGCTCGCCTGGAGATCCCAGAACATCGGGTAGACGACCAGGAACTTCGCCTGCGTGCCGGACGACCACGGCGGGGTGATCGCGCAATATCCCTTGCGCGCGGTGACGCCCAGGGACACAGCCTCGCCAGGTGAATCGACAACGCTGCAGTTGTCGGTCGTCGTCCGGCCGACGCTGAAGCCGCCGGCGATCTGCCCGCCCTGCAGGAATCGCGCGTTGATGTTCACGTCGACGCCGTTGTACACCTCCGACCGCTTCCCGTAGTGCGCCTGCTGCGTGATCAGGTTGTTCACCTGGCCGAACTTCGCGGGATTGAGGTCGTAGAGCCCGCACAGGCGCTGGCCGCTCACGCCGCCCAGCCTGGTATCGGTCGGCGCCGTGATGCAGTACTCGCTGTAGTCGCCGGGGGTTACCGCAAGGTTGTCCGTGACGATGAAGTTGCCGTACCACGTCCGGAAGTACCCGACGTTGACGCCGAGGCCCGGCCGCAGCTCATGCTGGACCGACGCGGAGCCCTGCCAGTTGTAGTCCTGCTGGTTGAACCCCTCGTTCGAGTCGGGGGCGTTGCGGGACGTGAGGATCACGTTCTGCCCGAAGTTGCGGTCCGACCATGGGCCGATGCATTCACCGTTGGCCACCGGATTGAGCAGGTCGCAGTCCGGCTTGAAGTTTCCCGTGCGCGGGTCGCCCGGACCGTAGAAGCTGTCGTTCCAGTTGCGGTTCGTGCTCGGCGACTGGCTGTGTTCGGCGGACGGCAGCCCGGTCGCCCTGATCGCGGGGTTGTAGCGGCCGAGCGCGACCTTCACCGCGGTCTTGCCGGTGCCGAACAGGTCGTAGGCGCCACCGATGCGTGGATTGAGGTTCTGCCAGTGCGGGTGGTTCCGCACCTCCGGCAGCTTGCGCTCCGGCACGAACGGGCCCGCCGCCAGCGTCACCGGGTCGAGGTGCTGCGCCACGTCGTTGTACCGGATGCCCAGGTTGAGCGTCAGCTTCCGGATGCTCCACTGGTCCTGCACGTAGAGGACCTTTTCGACCGCGTGGTCCTCCCACGCGAAGGGCACGGCCCAGATCCGCACCGCGACAGGGACACGGTTGTTGAACGTGAAATCCATCCCCTGGTGGATCTGGTTGGGATCGGTATTCAGGCTCGCGTCGCCGGTCTTCACGTAGCGGTACTCGACCCCGCTCTTGAACTGGTGAGCACCGGAGACGCGCGACACCGAGAAGTTCCCCTGGTGCTGGACGCGCGGAATGTAGATGTAGGAGCCGGTGTTGCCGGTGTTCAGCGCGCGCGAGCCGTACCGGTAGTTGGTGGCCTGCTCGAGGATCTGGACCGGGAACGAGGCGCCCGTTTCCGGACGCCGCCTGTTGGTCTGCACCTGCTTCTGCGTGGTGATGCCGCCCTCGAGGAGAAACTTGTTGCTTGCGGGATAGGTCCACCGGTTACTCGAGATGATCTGCGGCTTGTAGTGATGCTCGCCGGTCGCCTCGGGTGCCGTCGGGATGTTGTTGGTCGGCGTCAGCAGCCCGAAGGGGCAGTTGCAGTTCGGCTGCGAAGACGTCGATGACGAGAAGCGGTGCTGCCCGGCCTGCAGCGTCACGCGCAGCGAGTAGTCCCTCGAGAACGGCGCGTAAATCGCCGGGCGGGTCAGGTCAGCCTCGTAGAAGAGCGGATTGGTCGCCTGCAGCTTGTTGTAGTAGTTGCCCTGTTGCACCTGCTCGGTGGTGCCTCTGCGCGTCGAGGAGAAGAACCACAGGCGATCGCGCATGATCGGGCCGCCAAACGCGCCGGCCAGGTCGTAATGTTTCCTGAGCGACGCATTCTGCCGCAGGCCGCGCGCCGCGTTCTCGGGCGTCAGGTTGCTGGCAATCAGGTCCGGCGAGGTGTAGGCATAGGTCAGTCCGCCGGAGAACCGGTTGCCACCGTCGCGCTGGATGATGTTCACGGCCGCGCCGCCCACCGAGCGGTCGGCGCCGATGCCGCCGGTCTCGACGACGACTTCCTGGAACGTCAGCTGGTTGTAGATGAACACGCCCGACACGAGCGACCCGATCGCCTGGTTGGTGCCGTCCACGATCGCGTCGGCCTCGGGCGCGCCGTGCACCCGGAACCGGAGTTGGGCGCTGTCATCGACGCCGCCCACGCTGTAGGTGGTCGGGTTGACGAGGGTGGCGCCGGGGATGACCGCCGCCAGGCCGGTGATGCGGCCGGTGCCCGGGAGCGCCTGCAGCGTCTCGCGCTCGAACTGGACCTGTTGCTGCGTCCGCTGGACGTCGACGATCGGCGCCTCGCCCGACACGGTGACGGTCTCTTCGAGCGAGCCGACGCTCAAATCGGCATTGACGGTGGCAGTGAAGTTGGCAGGCAGTGCCATCCCGTCGCGCTTGAAGGTCCTGAAGCCGGGGAGCGTGAAGGTGACGGAATAGTCGCCAGGCCGCAGGTCCACGATGCGATACAGGCCCTGGCTATCGGACGTCGCCGTCCGAACTTTGTCGATCAACGCCGGGCTGGCTGCTTCGACGGTCACGCCGGGAAGTACGGCGCCGGACGTGTCGCGCACGACCCCGGCGATGGTGCTGTCCGCTCCCTGCGCGCTCGCCTCAGACGGCCAGCACCCGAGGGCGACGGTGAGGATCAGACCTGTGAATCGCCAAAACTTCATTTACGCGTTCCTCCTGTATGCGAACTCCGGGGAACCGATGGACGACAACCAAGCAGAGAGAGGAGAGGGAGAGGGTGAGCGGCGAGTGCTGCCGCCGGAGGGTGCGGCCGGCGGTGACTGCGTCACCGCCGGCTATCTTACGTGAAGACGCTAGGCCCCGGGCCAGCTGAGATAGTCGCCGGAGCAGGTAATTTCGCCGAGCTCCCAGCCTGGGCGCAGCTCGAAATAGCCCGTGGCGGTCCACGGCCTGGTCAGCACCTTGGGATCGTCCATCGTGACGTCGAGCTCGAGCTTGTCGAACGACGGACGGCGGAAGACCTCGGTGACCTTCAGGTCAGTGGTGTGCGGCGCCCCGGCCCGATCCAGCCAGGTCTTGTCGTTGAAGCCGATCGTCACGACCTCCAGGGTCGTGTTGTTGATCCACTTGGCGACCGACGTCCCCATCCAGAGCGCTTCGGGATCGGTCGGCAGCGCGCGGCCGTCGGTCCACATCCGCCGCATGAAATGGTCGTATTCGAAGACCTGCAGGACCGCGTTCGGCGTCTGGATGATCTCGAAGGGGTAGGGATGGAAATAGACACGCGGGACACCGGGCGGATAGCACTTGGTGAGCACCGGGTCGTTGGTTTCGTGGAGCTGGTACTCACCCGAGTTGTTGGGTTTGTTCTTGGCCTTCTCCGCCAGCCCGAACGCGGTCAGCGGGGGAGGTACGCCCGGGGTCCAGGTAGAGCCGTCGAACTGCTTGACTCCAGGGGGCGTGCTCTTCATCCAGACGCCGGTCAGGTCGCGCACCGGCGCGGGGCGCGACGGCGCCGCGGGTGCGGCCCCCGCACCGCGACCGCGGCCCTGCGCAACCGCCTGCGGCGCTTGCGCGAATGTTACCCATCCCAATGCGAGCGCCGCGGCCGCCGCAGCCATCGCACGAATCTTTTTCTGCCGCATGTATAAGCCTCTTTCTTAGAAGTCGAGCTGCACGCCGAGCTTCACCAGCCGCCCGCCCATGATCTGCAGGACGTTGAGATAGGTAGGACCGAACTGGCGCTGAAGGTTGAGGACGTTGCCGGCGTTGAAGAGGTTGGCGACGTCGACATTGCCCTTGACCCTCAGCCGATCCAGCCGGAACTGCCGGCTGACCCGGATGTCCACCTGCTGCAACCGCGGCTCGAACCTCGTTCCCGGGGGGTCGAGGGGGATCGTCACGGTCCCATTGCAGACCGCCGCCGTACCGCACTGGCCCAGGTTGCGGCCGAGCGACGGCGCGATCTGGGCGTTGGTGGCGGTGATGGTGGCGCCGTTCTCGATGCCTCCGAAGTTCTGGTAGATGGCGCTGGTCTGCAGGCCCCATGGCAGCGGGTAGACCACCAGGAACTTGACCTGCGTCCCCGCGGACCACGGCGGCGAGTTCCTGCAGTACCCCTCCCGCGCCTCCTGCGGAGAGTCAACGACGACGCAGTTGTCGTCGACGGTTCGCCCGACGCTGACGCCGCCGGAGAACTGCCCGCCCTGGCCGAACCGGGCGTTCAGCGTCGCGTCGACGCCGTTGTAGATCTGGGTGTGATCGCCGTAGTTGGCCTGCTGCGTCACGAGGCTGTCGACCTGGCCGAACCGGGCCGGCCGCAGGTCGTACAGGCCACAGAGCTGCTTGCCGCTGACATCTGAGGACAGGCGGCTGTCGGTTGGTGCCGTGATGCAGTACGGGTCGTAGTCGCCGGGCGTGGTCGCCAGGTTATCCGTGACGAGGAAGCCGCCGTACCAGGTGCGGAAGTATCCGACGTTGACCCCGACGCCGGGGCTGAGCTCGTGCTGGACTGACACCGAGCCCTGCCAGTTGTAGTTCTGGCGATTGAAGCCGGAGATCGCATCGGGCGCGTTCTTCGACGGGACGATGTTCCTTCCGAACGCGAGGTCGGACCAGGGTCCGCACTCACCGTTGGCGACCGGGTTCAGCAGGTCGCAGTCCGGCACGAAATTCCCCCGGCGGGCATCCCCCGCCGCAAAGAGGGTGTCGTTCCAGGTGCGATTGGTGCTCGGTGAGATGCCTGCCGCGGCAGGATTGGTCGTCGTCGATCGGAGCGCGGGGTTGTACCGGCCGAGCGAGGCCTTGAGCGCGGTGCGGCCGTTGCCGCCCACGTCATGCGCGGCGCCGACCCGGAGATTCAGGTTGCGCCAGTGCGGTTCGTTCTTGACCGCCGGAAGCACGCGCGCGGGGACAAACGGGCCAGCCGCGAGGTGGACCTCCGGGAGCGACGTCGCGGTGTCGTTATAGCGGACGCCAAGGTTCAGCGTGGTCCGGCTGAGCGTCCACTGATCCTGCGCGAAGAACGAGTTGTCGGTCCCGTCCTCTTCCCAGGCGTAAGGGACGGCCCAGATGCGGACGTTGGTCGGCACGCCGTTGCGGAAGGTATAGTCCCGCGCCTGGTTGATCTGGTTCGGATTGACGTTCCGGCTGCCGTCGCCGGTGTGGAAGTACCGCAGCAGCACGCCGGTCTTGAACACGTGCGACCCCGTGACGTACGACATCGTGAAGGCCGGCTGCGCCTGCCAGCGCGGCACGAAGATGTACGAGCCGGTGGTGCCCAGGTTGAGCGCGCGCGATCCGTAGCGATAGTTCAGGCCGGTATCGGTGACCATCGGCGCGAGCCCGGTCTCTTCCTGCCGCTTGGTCTGCTGGTTGTTCGTGAGGTACGCGAACATGGTCTCGAACAGCAGCTTGTTGCTCGCCGGATACCGCCACGACATGTTGGTGTTCGCCTGCGGATTGTAGCGATGCTGCGCTGACACCTCGGGCGCCCACGGAATGCCGCCGGTCGGATTCAGCAGGTTGAAGAAGCAGTTGCAGTTGGGCTGGACCGACGTCGCGCTCACAATCTTGTGCTTCTGCGCGACCTGCCAGGTCAGGCGAAGCGTGTAGTCCTTGGACCACTGGTCGGTGAACGCCGGCCGGCTCTCGTCGGCCTCATAGAAGAGCGTCCCCTGCTGCTTGTTGTAGAAGTTCCCCTGTTGCAGCTGCTGGTTGTCACCGGCGCGGAAGGCGCTGAAGAACCACACGCTGTCCCGCCTGACCGGGCCGCCGATCGCAAATGCGAGGTCGTAGTACTTCTGAAGCCCGCCCACCTGCGTCGGCCGGAGGCCGCGCGCGACCAGCCCGTCGCTGATGTTGCCGCTCTCCAGGCTCGGGCCGCTGTAGCTGTAGGACATCCCGCCCGAGAAGACGTTGCCGCCGTCGCGCTGGATGATGTTCATCTGCATGCCGCCGGTCTCGCGGTCGGCGCCGACGCCGCTGGTCTCGACGACAACTTCCTGGAACGTGAGCTGGTTGTAAATGAACACCCCGTTGGTCAAGCCGCCAACCAGCTGGCTCATGCCGTCGACGATCGGTTCCGACGTCGGTGCGCCGTGCACGCTGAACGTGAACTGGGACGAGTCGTTGACGCCGCCGACGCTGTACTGCTGCGGGGTGAGCAGGGCGGCCCCTGGAATCACCGCGGCCAGCGCGGTAATCCGGCCGGTGCCCGGCATCGATTCCAGCGTCTCGCGCTGGAACTGCGTCTGCTGGCGGGTGCTCTGCACGTCGACGACGGGCGCTTCGCCGGTCACCGTGATCGTTTCCTCGAGCGCGCCGAGGCTCATGTCGGCGTTCACGGCCGCCGTGAAGTTCGCCGGCAGCGCCATGCCGTCGCGCCTGAAGGTCTTGAACCCGGCCAGGGTGAAGGTCACGGAGTAGTCGCCGGGCCGCAGGTCGACGATGCGATACAGCCCTTCGCCGTCGGTGACTGCCGATCGCACTTTCTCAATCAACGCCGGGCTCGCGGCTTCGACTGTGACACCGGGGAGGACCGCACCGGACGTATCACGCACGACGCCGGTGATGGTGCTGGTGGCGCTCTGCCCCAGGACCTCGGAGGGCACGCACGCCAAAGCGGCCGCAACGACAAATGCGGCTGTTCGCCAAACCTTCATAGACCTGTGTCTCCTTGTATTTATAGCGACGTGAGAATGAGCTCGTGCGGACGCTACACCGCGCCCCTGAGCGTGTCAAGAGAGTCGTAAGCCGTCCGTTTATTGCTTGAGCGGTCGAAGTAGATCCATCGCCGCTGCCGCCAGCCGCGCAGGCCCACACTGCTCGGCCGTCTCGCCGTCCGCGCAGACGTTCTGAAGCACCGTCGCCGGCATCGGCGGCTGCGCCCCCTCGTCGAAAAACACCATGTCCACCCCCACGGTGGGCGGCACGGGGGAGTTGATCAGGCTCCTCGCCGTCTCGACCAGCACCGCCACTGCCACCGCATCGTCCGAGCGCGCCGCGAGCACCACGCGCGTGGGCTCGCTCTGGAAGAACTGCGCGGTGACGCTGGCCGGTTGCGATGTGACCTCCTGGGCGATCCCTCCCATTTCGGCGAGGAGAAAGTCGCGGACCTTGCGCTGGCCGGGGGTGCCGGCGCCACTGGGCCCGTAGCGCAGCAGTTGATCGGCGACGGCGCGCATCTCCTCGCCGTCTACCTCGGTGGGCTCGTCAAACGCCCGGCGCAGGACGCGGGCGGTCAAGTACTCGACCGGGGAGAAGTTGTCCGTCAGGACTGGGTACGGGGACAACTCGAACCGGCGCGCGACGTCTACGACCTTGTAGCGAAGGAATCGAATGAGCTGGTCGGGATGCGTGGTCACCGGCGGCCCGAAAACGTCGACCTTCCGGCTGCTGTTGTAGCCGACCAGCGTGATGTTCTGCAGCTGGTCGGTCCGTTCCGCCGACTCCACCGCGAAGAAATAGCTGTTCGGAAACACCGTCAGGAAGGTCTTGATCTCCGCCATGATCAGTGACGGCTCGCGCCGCGACAGGTCGCCGATCATGTTGGCGATGAAGACACCCTCGGGGCGCAGCTTGTTCTTGGCCAGCGCGAAGAACTCCTGGGTGGTGAAGTGCGGCGGCACCGAGAAGTAGGAGTAGTAGACGTCGCCGAAGATCAGGTCGTACTGCGTGTCGGCGTCGTGCAGGTAGCGGCGGCCATCCTCGACGTAGTTGCGCAGCCGGGGATTGTCTGCCGCGCCGAAGTACTGCTTCGCCAGGTCGAGGAAGGACGGCTCGATCTCCGCGACGTCAACTACCGCGTTGGGGAGCTCGTGGAGGAGCGCCTTGGGGATCGAATAGGCGCCGCCGCCGAGCACCAGCGCGTTGTCCACCTTCGGCGTGAAGATCTTATAGAGCGAGTAGTACTTGGTGTAGTCGTACACCAGCTCGCTCGGGTTGCTGGAGTCGAGGAACATCGCCCCCGACTCGCTGCGGTCGAGGAGCAGGAACCGCGCCGGCCGTCCCAGGTACCCGCCCTCATACACCGTGATCCGCTGGTAGACGCCGTCGGTGCGATAGACGATTGTCTCGTCCTCGGCGGCCGGTTCGGCGGCGAAGCGCGGGGCGCCGAACACCAGGACCGCCGCGATCAGTGCCGAGGTGTAGAGCTTCCGGGTCCTCACCCCGAGGATCAGGAGCGGCACGAAGCCGAGCGCGAACAGCAGCACGCCCACCGCGATCAGCACGCGATCGATCCCGACGTTGGGGATCAGCACGAAGCCCGCGAGCAGGCTTCCGGTGATGCTGCCGAGGGTGGACCAGAAGAAGATCGTGCCCGCGACGCTGCCCACACCCTGGTTCGGGAAGTGCAGGCTCTGGAGCTTCACCGCGTAGGGCGACAGCATGCCGAGCAGGAGCGCCGGCAGCAGAAACAGCAGCGCCGCGGAGACCAGCGGGCCGACCTCGATCGAGAGCGATTCGCTCAGCGCCGGCAGCGCCAGCGTGCCGAGGAAATAGAACAGCAGCAGCACCAGGCCGCTGCTGAGGATCAGGCCGAAGAACCATTGCAGCGTCGGGCGGCGATCGGCGGCGATCCCGCCGACGTAGTAGCCCAGGCTCAGCGCGAATAACACCACGCTGATGACGCTCGAGACGGTGAAGATCGTGTTCCCGTAATAGGGCGACAGCACGCGGACGGCGAGCACCTCGACGACGAGGACGCTCGCCCCCGTGAGGAACACGATCAGCGGGAGCAGGAAGCGGTGAATCGCCGGCATTGCGACCGACCGCTAGCGCGCCGGCGCGGCCGGGGCTGCCGGGGCTGACGGTGCCGCAGGGCGGGCGAAGCGGGCCGCGTCCACCGGCACGTTCGCCTGCACGTCCTCGATTTCGAACTTGCCTTGCCCGGACTGCCACGCCCACGTCCACTTGAACGGCATCTTGACGCCGGCGACGTCCTTGTAGTCGTCGTAGTCAATCTGCGTCATGTTGCGGCCGAGGGCACCCTCGGTGTACCGGATCTGCCGGACCAGCAGGAATGATTCCGAGTCGAAGTACAGCTTCACGGGGAGGCCGCTCGCCGAGGTCCCCTGGATGACGTACAGATCCTTGTCGTCGCCGAGGGTAGCGGGCATGGCGCCGCGCCAATCGGTGAGAAACGCTTTCACGTCGAGCGGGAATGCGAACTGCCCGTCGAGCCGCGCGCCCTCGAGCTCGCCGCCGAACAACTGGCGCAGCGGAATCGGCGTTTCCGCGTCGGGCACCGCGCTCCAGGCGTCACGTCCGTTGTAGACCGAGGAGCTCAGGCCGTTGCGCGTCCGGATCACCTTCGCGAGCTGGTCCGGCGACTTCGCGTAGATCTCGACCGGCACCGTCTCCGCGTCGCCGTAGCCGATGTAGTTGCCCTTGGCGACGAAGCTCGTGAGGCGGCGGACACGATCCGCCCCGCCGATCGCGTCGATGTACTTGGCGAGCACCTCGTCTACCGTCGGCGACCCGGGCGCCTGGCGCGCCACCATGTCAGGCTCATCGGTGGTCGGCGTGCCGTAGACGGCGTCCAGTTTCGTGTTCGTCGCCGGGATGTTCCGGCCGTTGTGGCACGAGACGCAGGTGACGACGCGGCGTCCCGCGAAGTTGGTGCGGTTGATCGCGTTCATCATCACGATCATGCGGCGGGCCATCTGCTTCTTGTCGTTGTCCCTGGCGTACTCGGCCCAGCCGCCGCCGCCTTCGCCGAGGTGGCAGTAGGTGCAGTTCACCGCCAGCGCGTTGGAGATGAACCCCATGGATCCAAGGAATTCGTCGACCGGGACGCCCTTCATCACCTGGATGTTCTTGAAGACCTCTTCGGCCATCGGTTGCCGTGGCGGCGGCGGAGCCTGCGCCGCCTGCGCCGGGGCTTCGGCGCCTGAACCCGCGGCGCGCACCGCGCCGGCCAGAAAAACGGCCGTCAGCAGCGCCACGGCGCCGGAAATCATCCAGTGTGTCCTGCGGGTCATTCTCGCTCCATCGATTGCCCGTAAAGCGCGGTCGCTAACGGAGTTGCGCGACGACTCTACCATAGGCACAGCGGTGCGACCGTGCCGCCTCGACAGTGTAGACAAGGGGGTTGCCGAGGACGTATTCTCCGAGTCGCACTACTGTATTCGTCCGCCCGCTCTTACTCGCGACACTGTTTCCTCGCGACGACCCATTGGAGGGTTTGCAGATGACGAAGCCGTTTCTCGCCGTGGCTCTTGGTGTTGTGCTCGCCTCGGGTGCCGTCCTCGCGCACCACGGTGGCAACCTGTACGACACCACCAAGGCTGTCGAACTGAAGGCCACCATCACCAAGTTCGAATGGGGTACCCCGCACAACCAGATTTACTTCGACGTGAAGACCGAGAAGGGCGACGTCCAGAAGTGGGTCGGCTCGACCGAGCCCGCGGGCGTGATGCTGGAACGCGGCTGGACCCGCCGGTCGCTCGTGCCCGGCGAAGCCGTCACGGTCTTCATCTTCGCCGCCAAGAACGGCGCGACCGTCGGCAACATCCAGAGCGTGGTCAAGGCAGACGGGAAAAAGCTCGGGTCATGAGCGCCCGATTCTTCTCCGTCGTTGCGCTCGTGACGGCGATTGCCCTCCCGGCCTCGGCCGGGGCGCAGGCGCCCGCGTCCCCCGAATCCATCCTGCCGCCGATGGACGTGACGACGCTGAAGAACTACCTGCCGACGACGCGCCCGGCTGGCGTCAAGTCGGCGGTGCCGGATCTATCGGGCGACTGGGGCCCTGATACCAAGCGCGGCGGGTTCGGGCAGAGCCTGAGCGCCGCCGACCCGGGCGGCAGGATGCGCGGCAAGGAGCCGGACATCAAGTACCTGCCGTGGGCCCTTCAGCGGACGCTGGCCGAAGTGCCGCCGACCGGACCTGACGCGAGGTACGAGGCGACCACCGACCCCCAGATGCACTTCTGCGAGCCGCACGGCGTCGGCCGCGTCTTCATGCACCCGGTGAAGATCCGGTTCGTCCAGACCCCGGAGGCGGTCTACCTCCTCCATGAGATGGGGGCGGCGTTCAGGATGATCCGGATGAACGAGAATCACCCGGAGGATCCCGATCCGCAGTACTGGGGTCATTCGATCGGCTGGTACGAGAACGGCGACACGCTGGTCGTCGACACCGTCGGCTACAACGATCGTTCATGGCTCGACCAGGTCGGCCATCCCCACACCGAGAAACTCCACACCGTCGAGCGCTACAGGAAGGTGGACGCGAACACCCTCGAATTCGACATCGTCGTCGACGATCCGGGGGCCTACGCCGCGCCGTGGCCGGGCCACCGCAACTTCACGAAGTCGACGACGGGCTTCATGCGCTATATGTGGATTTGTTCGGTGCGCGACAACGTGGCGCACTACGAGAAGACGACGGGCGCGGCCAACGACGGCGCGACGACGTTCAAAAAAGAAGAATAGCGGCGCAGCTAATCGACGATGTAGGTCTGCGAGCCTGAGTCAGGGAACACCCTGAAGCTGGCCGTCCGGCCGAAGGCGTCGATGGCGGTCATCGTGTAGCTGATCATCCCCGTCGTCGCGTCCTGGGGAACAACCCAGAACCCCGTCCAGAGCTCCGTCGGAGGCCGCACGTAGCCGCGGGGTGCGGGGACGTTGGGGCCGGCTTCGCCGCGGTAGCGCATCGGTTCGTCCACCGTCCTGCCGTTGTACGAGACGTGCGCGGTGATCGTGGCCGTCTGTTCCGTCTCCCCCGTACCGCCGTCGATCGCCGTCATGCGGAAGCCCATGCGCATGCCGCGCTTGAATCGGCTCATCAGGATGCAGTTGATCGGATTGGCGGGCGTGTCGAAGAGGGCGGTATCGCCCCAGATGATCAGCTTGCCTGTCCCGTGGCCGGGTTGCTTGGCCATCACCGGCGCCGGGGCACGGCCGCGCCCGGGCGCGGCGCCTTGTACCGGGCCTGCGCCCTGTCGTCCTGCCGGTGCGGTCTGCGCGACGAGCACCGCCGTGAACATCGTGACGGCCGCAAGACAGATCGGGACTGCGAGGCGGGACGGCTTCTTCATACGGCGGGACTATAGCCCATTTTCACAGGGCTTTACACCCGCCAGGTGAGGGTATAGATTGCGCCCCATGCGAAGGAATGTCCTGGCGGCGTGCGTCCTGTTCGCGATCGCGGCGCCTCTCCACGCCCACCACGGCGATACCAACTTCGAGCTCACCAAGGAGACCAGCGTCGAGGGCGTCGTCACGGATTTCAAGTTCGTGAATCCGCACATCCTGATCACCTTCGAGGTCACCGACGCCGGCACCGTCACGAAATGGATGGCGCAGGGCACAAGCCCGAACATGCTCGTGCACCGCGGCTGGACCCACACCACGATCAAGCCGGGCGACAAGATTGCGCTGACCGGCAATCGCGCCAGGAACGGCGCCCCGGCGATGAAGGTCGGCAAACTTCTCGTCAACGGGAAAGACCCGAACCAGTGACGCGAATCCTCACCCTTCTCATCACGCTTGCGATGTCGGGCACCGCGTTCGCCCAGGCGGCGCCGCCGGCGGATCTGTCCGGATTGTGGCTGCGCGAGGTGACCCCCGACATGCGCGGCTGGTACCTGCATGGCTTCCAGGCGGGGGAGCCGGCGATGACGCCCTTCGGGGAGGCGAAGTACAAGGAGGCCAGGTCCTCTTTCGGATCGCGGCAGGTGCCGGTCGAGCAGACCAACGACCCCGTCTACAACGGCTGCCATCCGCCCGGTGTGCCGCGGGCGTACATCCATCCGTTCCCGATCCAGATCGTCAACGTACCCGGGCGCGAGGTGATCATCCTCTACGAGTACGACCACCTGGTCCGGCACGTCTACACCGACGGGCGGCCCCACGACACGAGTCCGGGCCCGACGTGGATGGGCGACTCGATCGGTAAATGGGAAGGCGACACGCTGGTCGTCGATACGGTCGGATTCAACGACAAGACGTGGGTTGACCGGCTGGGGCACCCGCACACCGAGGATCTTCACATCGTCGAGCGCATCCGGCGCGTGGCGCCAGACACGCTGCAGATCGATCTAACGATCAACGATCCAAAGATCTACTCGAAGCCGTGGACCGCGCAGATGCGCTTCACGCGGCGGCCCAACTCGTGGCGGATGCTGGAGCTGGCGTGCGAAGACGACGCGAGCTTCGACGAGTTCGAGAAGCTCACGGCGCAGCCCGCCAAGTAACCCTGGGCGCCGAAGCCTTGGCGAATGGCCCTGGGCGCCGAAGCCTTGGCGAAGGCGGCGGCTTATTTCGCGGGGGTCGCGGCCGTGTCGAGCAGCGTGTTGGTGAACGTCGAGTTGTCACGCACCGAGCAGTTCCACGGGCTCTGCATGAACGGCACCTTCGACTGCTGGAACACCCGCTTGAGGCCGAACGGCTTCGTGTACGCGCCCGGGTCGTCGATGGTGACGTCGTATTCGAGCTTGTCAGGGTCGAGCCGCCGGTAGCGCTCGATCACGTGCAGCTTCTCGGTGGTCGGCTTTCCCTGCTGGTCCAGCCAGGTCCTGCCGTTGGTGCCGATGATGTCGACGACGAGGGTGTTGCCGTTCTCGTAGTGGCCGATCGCGTCGCCCCAGTAGGTCGGATCCAGATCCTCGAGCGGCGGGTGCGCGCTGTTCAACCGGACGATCCGGAACTGCTGCATCACCTCGTGCAGGATCAGGACCTTGTCGGGAAGCTGCACGAACGACGTCCTGCCGGGGTGCGCGTAGACGCGGATGGGACCGTTCGGCTCGCAGTACCGGATCCAGGGATCGGTGGTCTTGTCGGGTTGGCCGAAGGGGCCGGTCGGAGGGATTTCGGAGAGCATCTTTTCGCGCGCCCAGGGCTGATAGGGAATGTCCGGTTCCTGGCCTCGCGCCTTGCCCGGGGGGTCGATCGTGCTGACGCTCATCAGCGGGCGGCCAAGCCACGTGCCCGACAGGTCCGGGATGCCCGACGCGTTGGCGGGGCCCTGGGCGTTGACGGCGGCGGTGGCGGTGAGAGCTCCGGCCAGCGCGCACGCAAAAAGAAACACCCGATGCCGCATGCCGCGTAGTCTATACCGCGTAGTTTGCGCCTACAACGCCAGGAGCCGATAGATGCCTCACTCACCGTCATGCTCGCGCGTCATTCTCGTATCGGCGATCGTCGCGCTGTCGGCCGTGGGCCACGCGCAAACGGTCCCCGCGCCCAACTCGCAACCCAATCCGTACCCGAACATCGCGAAGTTCGGCCAGCTTCCTGCCGGCAGGGTCTATGGGAACACCAGCGCGATCGACGTCGACGCGCAGGGGCACGTCTGGATCGCCGACAAGTGCGGTGCGCTGCTGTGCACTGGGCGCACCGAAGACCCGGTGATGGAGTTCGACGCGTCGGGGAAGCTCCTCAGGACCTTCGGCGGCGGGCTGTTCGTGTCACCGCATGGGATTCACGTCGACCGCGACGGCAACGTCTGGGTCACTGACGGCGCCGGTGAAGGCGGCAAGGGACACCAGGTCATCAAGTTCAGCAGGGATGGGAAAGTCATGCTGGCGCTCGGGAAGGCCGGCGTCAGCGGCAGCGATTCCGAGACCTTCAACCAGCCGACCGACGTCGCCGTCGCCCCCAACGGCGACATCTTCATCTCCGACGGGCACACCAACGCCCGCGTCGTGAAGTTTTCCAGGGACGGGAAGTTCCTGAAGGAATGGGGAAAGAAGGGCGCCGCGCCCGGTGACTTCGACCTGCCCCACGCGCTGGCGTTCGACTCGCAGGGCCGCCTCTTTGTCGGGGACCGCAGCAACAGCCGCATCCAGATCTTCGACCAGGAGGGCAGGTTCCTCGCCGAGTGGAAGCAGTTCGGCCGGCCGAGCGGCATCCACATCGATCGCAACGACGTGATCTACGTCGCCGACTCCGAGTCGAATCCCAAGCGGAATCCGGCTTACGGCCGGGGGTTGCGCGTGGGCAGCGCGAAGGACGGCTCGGTGACTGCCTTCGTGCCGATCCCCGGGACCAATCCCGAGGCCACTGCGAGCGGGCCCGAAGGCATCGCCGCCAACGAGAGCGGCATCATCTACGGCGCCGAAACCGGCGGCCGCGACATCAAGGTCTACACCAAGCGCTAAGCAGCCTCGCGCAGGTCAAATTTGACCTTTTACCTTTGACTTCTGACCTACGCGTTTCTGTCTACCTACGGCAGCGTGACCACCACCCCCGCGCGCATGGCGCGCGGCAGGCCGGTCGTCAGCGTCGGCGTCCGCCCGACGTCGTAGACCGCGTCGAAGAGATTCTCTGCGGCCACGAATGTGCTGATCCTCCGCGCGATGGTCCGGCTCACGAACACGTCGAGCACCGTCGCGCGCCGCAGCGTCAACAGGTTCTGGTCGTCTTCGAATTGCGCCCCGGTCACACGCAATTGTGCCGACGTCGTCCAGGGGCCGGGCGTGTGGCGGAGGTCGAGGCCGAGGTTGTAGCCAGGCACCTGCGGCACCCGCTTGCCCCGGAGCGTCGTGTCGCTCGTGAAGATCGAGCGCATGAACCCGCCGGCGAACGCGACCGATACCGACGAGGGGAGCCGCACGGTGGTCTCGACTTCAAGGCCCGTGGCGCGTAGCGTGTCGGCGTTCGCCCGCTCCCGGAGAATGAGCTGGGGTGTGGCCGACAGCGTCTTGGCGGTGATCGCGTCGCGCAGCACGTTCGCGAACGCCGTGACGCGCGCCGATGTCCGACCCCGGCTGAACGCCACCCCGGCATCGCCGCCGATCAGCCGCTCGGGGTTGAGCGCCTCGTTGGGCCTGGTCTGCGTGTTGCCGGCGCTGAAGTTGCGGTAGAACTCGCTCAGCGTCGGCGCCCGGAAGCCGCGATAGAGCGCACCACGCACCGTGACGCCGCTCTCCCCGGCGCGGTACGCCGCCGAGAGCCGCGGGTTGAACGATCCCGAGGACTTCTCGAACCCGGTGAGCCGCGAGTTCGACTGCCACCCATCGCCGTGCGCGCCGATCACCACCGTCAGCCGCTCGCTGATCCGCATCGTGTCCTGCAGGAACGCCGACCCGAGACGCTGCGTCCCTCCGGGTGCGACCGCCGGCTGCGCCCGCCCCTGCACGTAGGGGACTTCGTCCGCCCGTCCCTCGATGTAGCGGGCTTCCGCGCCGGCGAGCAGCATGTGGCGACCCCGCTCGCGAAACCATTGGGCACCGGCTCCGCCGAACGTGGTGAGAATGCGCTGGTCGCGATTGACCGCTTCGGCGGTTCGCGTGGCGTTGACCGTGACGAAGACCTGCCGGTACTGCTGCGTTCCGCCGAACCCGCGTGCCGTCAACAGCCCCCCACCCAAGGCGCCGGCGACCTCGACGGCTCCCTGGCGTGACGCGGTGCCATTGATCGCCGCGGGGGTGGCGTTGGTGCGGTTCTCGGTATAGGCGTTCGCGGACAGGTCGGCACGCCACCCGTTCGCCCCTTGGTACCCGCTCGAGGCCATCGCCGATCGGTGCCTCGACCCGAGAAGGCTGTCGATCGGGCCGCGCGGGGCAATGCCCGGATCCTGTTGCTCGGCGATGGGAATGTAGCCGTCGATCGCGAACCACTCGCCGCCGCCGCTGTAACGCCAGCCTTGCGCCCGGCCTCCGCCAAACAGCGACACCCGGCCGGTGCCGAGGTTCCCGCCCTCGATCAACGCCCGCGCGCTCGGCTGCGTCGGCCGGCGAGTGAGCAGCTGCACGACGCCGCCGACCGCGTCGGCGCCATAGAGATCGCTGCCGCTGCCGCGCTGGACCTCGATCCGGTCGATCGCGGCCTGCGGGATCTTGTTCCAGTAGACCCATCCGCCAAATGCGTCGTTGAGCGGCACGCCGTCGGCGAGCACGAGCGACCGGCTCTGCGCGGTGCCGCCGATGCCGCGCAATGCGACCCCCTGCGCCGTCGGATTCGCGGTCCGCGACGACGTGCGGCGAAAGAGCATGAAGCCCGGGACCATCTTCAGCGCATCGTCGATCGTCACCGCCGCGCTGGTCAGCAGCTGGGCCGAGGAGATGACCGTCACCGTCAGGCTGGGGTCACCCCGCGGCACGTCAGACCTCGAGGAGGTGACGTTGACGGCTTCGAAGAATGGCGCCGGCTGAAGGGTGATTTCCACCACCCGCGACCCCGGAGTGAGGACATGCGTCGCCTGCGAGAAGCCGGCAGCCGTCACCACGACGCGGAGGAGATCGGCGGGGGAGACCGCTACGTCGAAGCGCCCGTCGCGAGCGGTGATGAACTCCGCGACCGTGGCGGTCGCCGTTTCGACGCGCACGGTGGCATCAGGAACCGGCGCGCCCGATGGATCGACGACGGTTCCGGCGAGCGGTATCTGCGCCGCGGCGGTGCCGGGGACGAGAAGCAGGAGAAGGAGAGACGCAAGGAAAGACACCATCACGGTTGCCACCATTGGCACCAATTCTCGTGGAAAGTTGACTCCACGCCAAGTCGGCCCCGGTAATAAAAGTACGCCTGACTGTCGTATAGTTAGTAAAACATGCCGAACCCATTCAGGATTGTCTGCGCGCTGGCTCTGGCGTCCCTCGTCGCCGCGGCGAGCGCGACGGCGCAGAGCCCCGGTGGAAACCCCGCCGCTGCGAAGATGAAGAATCCGGTCGCTACCAGCGCCGCGTCGGTGACGGCGGGTGCTGCCGCGTACAAGAAATACTGCGCCTTCTGCCATGGCGCCGCGGCCAAGGGCGACGGCCCGCTGGCCCCGAAGGGCTCTGCCCCCGCCGACCTGACCGACGCGAAGTGGAGCCACGGCGGCACCGACGGTGAAATCTACGTAGCGATCCAGGACGGCCTCGGCGCGACCTCCCCGATGAAGGGATTCAAGGGGAAGATGCCGGACCAGGACGTATGGAACATCGTCAACTATCTCCGCAGTCTCGCAGCGAAGAAATCCTGACGCCGGAGCTCTGATCCTGTCACGCTGGACGCGCCTGATCGCAGCTCTCGCCGTGTGTCTCGCGGCTGTTGGCACCGCTGCCGGCTGTCGCGTGTTCGATCCCCGGCCAACCGAGGTCGCGTCGGCCACGCCGGCGCTGCCGGGCCAGTCAACCGACGTGTTCACGACCGCCAATCCGACGCTCGCCGTCGCGTTCAACGACTTCCTCGGCCGTCGTCCGGACGCGGTGCAGCCGATCGAGTTCCCGCACGACGTCCACGTCGGCAAGCAGATCGCATGCGACACCTGCCACGAGGGCGTGGCCACCGGGCCGGTCGCCGGCCTTCCGAGCGTGCGGACCTGCATGATCTGCCACGAAGCGATTGCCACGGACCGCCCGCGCATCCAGCAGATCACCGCGATGCGCGACAAGGGGCTCGACCTGGCGTGGCAGCGGGTCTACGGTTTCACCGACGAAGCGCACGTCAAGTTCAACCACGCGCCGCACGTCCGCGCCAAGGTCGAGTGCTCGACGTGCCACGGCAACGTGGCCGAGCAGACGGTGGCGCAGCGCTCCGTCGATCACACGATGGGCTTCTGCGTGAACTGCCACAACGAGAAGAAGGCGTCGATCGACTGCCTCACCTGTCATTTCTGACATGGATAGACGATCCTTCATCAAGCTGACGGCGATTACCGGGACGAGCGCGACGCTCGCGGCCTGCGGCAATCCTGAGAACACGCTCATCCGCTTCGTGCCCGATGAAGACATCGTGCCCGGCATCGCCGTGTGGAAGCCCGGGATCTGCCCGCTGTGTGCCGCCGGCTGCGGGCTGACCGTCCGGGTGATGGACGCCGACGCAGACATCGTGCGTGAGGGCCAGGCCGGGGTGAAGCGGATCGCGGCGGCGAAGAAGCTCGAAGGGAGTGCCTCGCACCCGGTCAACCAGGGCGGGCTGTGCGCGCGCGGGCAGGCGGCGATCCAGGTGACGTATCACCCCGACCGCATCACCCAGCCGCTCAAGCGATCGGGCACGCGCGGCGACGGCCGCTACGAAGCGATCACCTGGGATCAGGCGATCGCGGAGCTGGTCGGCCGCCTCGACGCGCTGGCGTCTGCGGGCAACCAGGCGACGCTGGCATTTGCCACGCGGCCTGGCCTGAGCCACCGCCGCGCGCTGGTCGAGCGGTTTCTCGCGGGCTTCGGCGCGCCCGCCCCGATCGTGTATGAGCTGTTCGGCGACGAGGTGCTGCGGCGCGCCAACGCGATCAGCTTCGGGCGCGATCAGCTTCCCACGTTCGACCTCGCCAACGCGCGCTCGGTGATCAGCTTCGGCGCCGACTTCCTCGGCACGTGGAACTCGCCGGTCTCGCAGGCCGCCGCGTATGGACACATGCGGCAGGGCCGGCCGGGCGTTCGCGGCTTGTTCGTGCAGGTCGAGGCGCGGATGTCCCAGACCGGGGCGAACGCGGACCACTGGGTGCCGGTCACGCCGGGCACCGAGGGTGTCCTGGCGCTCGGGCTCGCGCACGCGATCGTCGCCGGCAAGCTTCGGGCGGGCGACGCGGCCGGCCGGGCCGGCGCGCAGATCGACGGCTGGGCCGGCGGGTTGACCGCCTACACGCCCGCGGACGTCGAGAAGGTGACCGGTGTCGCGGCACGCCGCGTCGAGGAGATCGCCCGCGACCTGGCCGAACGGTCGCCGTCGGTCGCGATCATCGCCGGGCCGCCGCTCGCCCACACCAACGGTCTCTTCAACGCGCTGGCGGTCAACGCGCTCAACGCGCTGCTTGGCGCGGTCGAGCAGCCGGGCGGCATGTTCTTCACCCCGCAGATCAATTTGGGGTCCGGCCCGGCCGCGGGAGCGCCCGCGGGCCCCGCCGGCGCCGCGCCGGCCCGCCGCCGCGCCGCGGAGGTCCTGAGTGGCGGCGCCCCGGCGATCCAGCTGCTGCTGGTTGACGGCGCGAACCCGGTCTTCACGGCGCCTGCCGCGTGGAAGGTTCGCGAGACCTTCGAGAAGATCCCGTTCATTGCCAGCTTCGGCAGCTTTCTCGACGAGACCAGCGGTCTCGCCGACCTGATCCTCCCCGACCACTCGTTCCTCGAGTCGTGGATGGACGCGACGCCGGAGTCAGGCTCACTGATGTCGGTGGCCAGCGTCGCGCCTCCGGTGATGAGGCCGTTGCACCAGACGCGCGCGATGCCCGACGTGCTGCTCGACGTGGGGCGGCGCCTCGCCACCCCGGTGGCGCTGCCGTGGCAGACCTTCGACGAGATGCTCGGCGCCACGTTCGCGAAGCTTCCTCCGGCGGCCGAGGGCGGCGACGCGTGGAGCGAGTCGCAGGCGCAGGGCGGATGGTGGGGCCAATTGCCCGCCGGCGTGGCGACAGTATCTGGACCTGCAACGACGGCCGCTCCGGCCGCAGCCGCGCAACCGCAGTTCGACGGCGACGCGCAGCAGTTCCCGCTGCACTTCCTGCCGTATCCCTCGTCAAACTTCCTCGACGGCTCGCTCGCGCACCTGCCGTGGCTGCAGGAGATGCCCGATCCCCTGACCTCCGCGATGTGGAGCAGCTGGGTGGAAATCAACCCCCGCACCGCCGAGCGGATGGGCATCGCGCAGGGCGACGTGATCGAGATCGCCTCGACCCAGGGAACGCTCCGGGCGCCGGCGTATATCTCGCCTGGAATCGCGCCCGGGATCGTGGCCATGCCAGTCGGGCAGGGGCACCGAATGTTCACGCGCTACGCGAGCGGCCGCGGCTCGAATCCGGTGACGCTGCTGGCGCCGCTCACCGAAAGCACCACCGGGGCGCTCGCATGGGCGGCGACCCGCGTGAAGATTTCACGCGTCAGCGGGCCCGACGGCAGTCTCATCCTGTTTGCCGGCGGCGACCGCGAACATCCGTACGAAGAACTGGGACGGGGATAAGCATGGCTCGATGGGGCATGGCGGCCGACCTGGACCGCTGCACGGGATGTGGGGCGTGCGTGACGGCGTGTCACGCCGAGAACAACATCTCGACGGTCGGCGCCGAGCAGGCGGCGGTCGGCCGCGCCAAACACTGGATCCGCGTGGAGCGCTACTGGGAAGGCGAGTTCCCCGACGTCCGGCTCAAGTTCCGGCCGGTGATGTGCCAGCAGTGCGACCACGCACCGTGCGAGCCGGTGTGCCCGACCTACGCGAGCCATCACACCGAAGACGGCCTCAACGCGCAGGTCTACAACCGCTGCATCGGCACCCGTTACTGCGCCAACGCCTGCCCGTACAACGTCCGCTTCTTCGACTTCTTCAACCCGACGTGGGACAAGCCGCTGCACCTGCAGCTCAACCCCGACGTCTCGCTCCGCGAGGTCGGGGTGATGGAGAAGTGCACCTTCTGCGTGCAGCGCATCAGGGGGACCCAGACCCAGGTCAAGGCCGAGGGGCGCGAGCTGCGCGACGGCGACATCAAGCCGGCCTGCGTCCAGTCGTGCCCGGCCAAGGCGCTGGTCTTCGGCGATCTCGACGACCCGGAAAGTGAAGTCGCGCGCCTCTCGGAGTCGCCGCGCCACACCCTGCTGCTCGAGGATCTCGGCACCCGTCCCAAGGTCGCCTACCTGCCAAGGGAAACAGAGGCATGAGTCATCCGCCGTCCCAGCGGATCAACGACGATCTCCTGCGGCCGCTGCTGCACACGTCGTGGAGGTTTTACCTCCTGGTGGCGATCCCCGGCCTGCTGGTGGCCGCCGGTCTCACGGCGTGGGCGACGCAGATGTACTTCGGCTTCGGGCTCTCCGGGATTAACTGGCCGATCTACTGGGGCTTCTACGTCACCAACTTCGTCTTCTGGATCGGCATCAGCCACGCGGGCACGCTGATCTCCGCGATCCTGCGGCTGGTCAATGCCGGCTGGCGCCGTCCCGTCACGCGCTGCGCCGAGGTCATCACCGTGTTCGCGCTGATGATCGGCGCGATGTTTCCGATCATCCACCTCGGCAAACCGTGGCTGGCGTTCTGGCTCTTCCCGTACCCGAGCGAGCGCCTCATCTGGCCGAACTTCCGCTCGCCGCTGGTCTGGGACTTCTTCGCGATCAACACCTATCTCACCGGCAGCGTGCTGTTTCTCTTCCTGCCGATGATTCCCGACTTCGCCGTCGTCCGCGACAAGTCCACCGGCCTGCGGCACAAAATTTATCGCGCCCTGGCGCTCGGGTGGCGCGGCACGCCGAAACAGTGGCACCGCCTCGAGTCCTCGATGCAGATCATGGCGATCGCGATCATTCCGGTTGCGGTCTCGGTCCACACCATCGTCTCCTTCGACTTCTCGATGGCGCCGGTGCCGATGTGGCAGACGACGATCTTCGGCCCCTACTTCGTCGCGGGCGCGATCTTCAGCGGCATCGCCGGCCTGATCATCGCGATGGCGCTGCTGCGCCGCTTCCTGCACCTCGAGGCGTACCTTCACCCGGTGCACTTCGAGAACCTCGGAAAGCTGATGCTGGTGATGGCCCTGCTGTGGGGCTACTTCGTCTTCAACGAGCGGCTGGTCACCTACTACGCCAACGGGCCCGCCGAGATGGCGGTGTTCTGGCAGACCCAGCGGGGCGCCTACGCACCGCTCTTCTGGACGATGGTGCTCGGCAACTTCGTACTGCCGCTGATCATCATGGGGATCCGCCGGTTCCGCACCATCACCGGCTGCGTGATCGCCTCGATCGGCGTCGTCATCGGCATGTGGCTCGAGCGCTACCTGATCATCGTTCCGTCGCTCGGCCACAAGTACCTCCCCTACAGCTTCGGCTCCTACAGCCCTCAGCCGGTGGAGATCGTCATCACCATCGCGACGTTTGCGGCGATGACCCTGCTCTACGTCCTGTTCGCGAAGTTCATCCCGATCATCTCGATCTGGGAGCTCAAGGCCGGTGATCACGTGCCGCCGAAGCTGAGGCCGCCCGCGACCGAGGAGCACAAGCTGGGAGAGCTCCACCTGTGAAGGCCGTCTACGCGCTCTATCCGGATGGACAGTCGGCGCAGCAGGGCGTGAACCGGCTGCGCGCCGCGGGCGTTGCCGACCGCGACATCACCGTGATCTCGTCGCAGCCGATGGAAGACTACGAGTTCGGCCACATGGACAAGGCTACGTGGATGTGGTGGATCGCCTGCGGCGGCGGCCTGGTCGGCATGTCGCTCGCCTTCGCACTCGCGTGGATCACCGAGACATCCTGGCCGATGAACGTCGGTGGCCTTCCGACCTTCGCGTGGTGGCCGAATATCATCATCATCTTCGAGCTGACGATGCTCGGCGCCATCGTCGCGACGGTCATCACCCTCATCGTCACCGCCAGCCTCGGCCGCGGCGGGAAGCTCTACGATCCGGAAGTCACAGAAGGCAGCATCCTCGTCGGCGTCGAGAACCCGCCCCAGGATTCAGTGGAGGCCTTTCAACAGGCTCTGGCAGCGCCGCCCGGCGCACGTGTAAAGACGCTCTAGCGCCCCCCTTCTCACACGCGGTTGTTTACGTTTGACAACCCGCGGGATGCAGCATACGCTGCGCCGAACCGTCGGTCTCGCCGGCGGTAAGTCTCTGATTCAGCAGGAGTATCCGATGAAACGCATGCTGCGGACCTTGATAGGGTTGGCCGTCATCATGCTGTTCGCCAGCACGTCCGCCTGGGCGCAGGCGACCGCTCAACTTGGCGGCACCATAAGAGACGAGAGCGGGGCGGTGCTTCCCGGCGTGACCGTGACGGCGACGCAGACCGATACCGGCTTCTCGCGCACGGTTGTGACCGAGGGCAGCGGCACCTACCTGATGCCCAACCTTCCCACCGGACCGTACCGGCTGGAGGTGTCACTGCAGGGTTTCCGCACCTATGTCCAAACCGGCATCGTGCTGCAGGTGGGCGGCACACCCACGATCAACGCGGTGCTCGGCGTTGGGAATCTCGAGGAAACGGTATCGGTCGAAGCGGCGACGCCGCTGGTGGACGTGCGCAGCGCGGGCATCAGCGACGTGGTCGAGAACGAGCGGATCGTCGAGCTGCCGCTGCAGGGGCGGCAGGTCACCGACCTGATCGTGCTGGCGGGAGCGGCGGTCAACACCGGGAACGTCAGCGCGTTTCGCGGGATGCCCGGCACCGTGGCGATCTCCGTGGCGGGCGGCCTGCGCGTCGGCGTCGCCTACCTGCTCGACGGCGCCATGCACAACAACACCTACGACAACCAGAACCTGCCGCTGCCGTTCCCCGACGCGCTGCAGGAATTCAGCGTGGCGACCGGCGGCCTCTCGGCCGACAACGGCATGCACGCCGTGGCGTCGGTCAACGCGGTGACCAAGGCCGGCACCAACCGCTTCACTGGAAACGCCTTCGAGTTCTTCCGCGACAAGCGATTCAACGCGACCAACGCCTTCGCGCCGATCGGTCCCGATGGCAAGCGCCAGGACGATGCACTGCGGCGGAACCAGTTCGGTGGAACGCTGGGCGGCCCGATCGTCAGCGACCGGCTGTTTTTCTTCGGCGGCTACCAGGCGACCAGGACCATCGAGCGCCCGTCGGCGAACATCGCCTTCGTCCCAACCCCCGCGATGCTGGCGGGCGATTTCACCGCGCTCGCGTCACCGGCGTGCAATGCGGGGCGGCAGGTCACCCTGGCCGCGCCGTTCGTCGGCAATCGGGTGAGCCCGTCACAGCTCAGCCCCGCGGCGATGAAGATTGCCAATTCCGGGTTCCTGCCGATCTCGAGCGACCCGTGCGGGAGGCTCACCTATACGGTGCCGCTCGATCGCAACGACTACCAGATCGTGTCGAGGGTCGACTACCAGGCCGGGACCAATCATTCAGTGTTCGGGCGCTACATGCAGACGTTCGAGTTCCGCCTGCCGTCGCTGGCCGCCACCCACAACGCCCTGACCGTCGGCCAGGCGTGGGGGACGAACCGCCGCGCGCGGGCGCACTCGCTGGCGTTCGGCGACACCCTGATTTTCGGGTCCAATACCGTCAACGCCTTTCGCGTGACCTGGAACAGCACCGCCGTCCGGATGAACGATCCCACCGACCCGTTCTTCGATGCGTCGACGCTCGGCATCAAGCTGCACAGCTACCTGCCCGGGGTGATCGCCATCGGCGCCACCAACGCGTTCCAGATGCACGGCGGCGACGCGGTGAAGATGGTCCTCGACAATGCGGCGATCCAGGTCTCCGACGATCTGACGATCGTGCGAGGGGCGCACCAGATCGCCGTCGGCGGCAACCTGGCGCGCTGGACGTCGGCGACCGAGAACTACGCGCGCGCCGTCGGCGACCTGACCTTCGACGGCACGGCGACCGGGTTGGCGCTCGCCGACTTCATGACCGGCAACCTCTCCCTGCTGCGGCATTCCGCGCCGGGTCTGCTGCCGCTGCATCAGTGGTACATGGGACTCTACGCGCAGGACTCCTGGCGGGCGACCAGTCGGATCACGCTGAACGCCGGCTTGAGATGGGAACCGTTCTTCGGCCAGCAGATCGAGAACGGCTCGATCGCCAATTTCAGCCGCGATAACTTCCGTACCGGCGTCAAGAGCGGCGTGTTCCTCAACGCGCCGCCGGGGCTGCTCTACCCGGGTGACCCCGGGTTCCCGGACGGGAAGTCGGGGATGAAGACGCAGTGGTTGAATTTCTCGCCGCGCGCCGGCTTCGCGTGGGATGTCACCGGCGACGGACGGATGGCGGTGCGCTCCTCGTACGGACTCGCCTACGACTTCGTCAGCGCCCAGTACCTGTACATCGCCGGATCGGCGCCGCCGTTCAGCAACCGCATCGAGCTGCGCGGGCGGCTGCTGTTCGAGGACCCGTATGCCACCGTCCCCGGCGGAGAGACGCACCCGGTGCCGAGGGACCCGCCGGCCAACGCGCCCTACCCGGGCTTCGGCGCGTTCGGCACCATCGACCCGGAGAACAATTCGCCGCGGGTGCAGAACTGGAACGTGACCGTCGAACGGCAGATCGGCAGCGTCTGGCAGGCGTCGGTCAGCTACCTCGGAAGCTACGCCGACCGTCTGTGGGGCGGCGTGCAGGTCAACCCCGGCGTTTTTCTCGGTCTCGCGCCGTGCACCCTCAACGGCGTGACCTATCCGACCTGTACCACCGCCGCCAATTTGAACCAGCGGCGCTCGCTGATCCTCGAGAACCCGGCCACCGGCCAGTTCTACGGCGCGCTCGACGTCCACTCCGATGTCGGCAGCCAGAGCTATCGCGGGTTAAAACTCTCGTTCCAGCGCCGTGCCGCGAGCGGCGTCAGTCTCAACGGCAACTACACGCGATCTCACTGCGAAGGAGACACGGAATCGGGCTTTTCGTTTGCCCAGTTCAGCGCCGGGTATCTCAACCCCGACGACCCGTCGTTCGATCGGGGCAACTGCTCCCAGAACCGCACCCACATCGCCAACCTCTCAGTCGGAGCGCAGACGCCGCAGTTTACCAACGCGGCGTTGCGCGCGGTGGCGTCCAACTGGAGACTGTCAGGGATTTTCAACGCGCGCTCGGGCGGCTGGCTCACCGTCACCACGACCACCGACACGGCGGCGACCGGGATCACCGGCCAGCGGCCCAACCAGGTGCTCGACGATCCGTATGGCGAAAAGACGCTCGACACCTACCTGAACCGGGCCGCGTTCGCGCTGCCTGCCGCGGGGACGCTGGGGAGTCACCAGCGGAACAGCATCGAAGGTCCCGCGTTCTGGACCATCGACCTGTCGCTGTCCAAGCGCGTGCCGATTGTGGCGCGTCAGACGCTGGAGCTGCGCGTCGAGACCTTCAACCTTCTCAACAATTTCAACTGGGGCAACCCGGTCACCAATTTCAACGCGGCGACGTTCGGCCGTATCCTGACCCAGTCGGGCGATCCGCGGATCATGCAGTTCGGAATCAAGTATGAGTTTTAAGGGGAATTTGTGATGACGTGCTTCCTACGAGTGATCTCCGCGATCGCGCTGATGCTGGCGATCGGCGCCCCCGCCTGGGCGCAGGCGACGGCGCAGATGGCCGGTACTGTCCGGGACGAGAGCGGCGCGGTGCTGCCCGGCGTCACCGTCACGGTCACCCAGACCGACACCGGGTTCACGCGGACCGTCGTCACCGAGGACGCCGGGTCCTACGTGATCCCGAACCTGCCGACCGGCCCGTACCGGTTGGAGGTTTCGCTGCAGGGATTCCGCACCTATGCGCAGACCGGCATCGTGCTGCAGGTCGGCGGCACGCCGACGATCAACGCGGTGCTCGGCGTCGGTAACCTCGAGGAGACGGTCTCGGTGGAAGCGGCCGCGCCACTGGTGGACGTCCGCAGCGCGGGCATCAGCGAGGTGGTCGAGAACGAGCGCATCGTCGAGCTGCCGCTGCAGGGACGCCAGGTGACCAACCTGATCGTGCTGGCGGGCGCGGCGGTGAACACCGGGGACGTCAGCGGGCAGCGGAACCGCAACGACTCGGTGGCGATTTCGGTCGCCGGCGGGCTGCGAACCGGCGTCTCGTACGTCCTCGACGGCGCGATGCACAACGATCCGTACGACAACACCAACATGCCGTTCCCGTTCCCGGACGCGCTGCAGGAATTCAGCGTCGCCACCGGCGGATTGGCCGCACAGAGCGGCATGCACTCCGCCGCGTCGGTCAGCGCGGTGACGCGCTCGGGGACCAACAGCTTCCACGGCAATGCCTTCGAGTTCCTTCGCGACAAGCGCTTCAATGCGTCCGACGCCTTCGCGCCGATCGGCCCCGACGGCAAGAAGGTGAACGACGGCCTGGTGCGCAACCAGTTCGGCGGCACGCTCGGCGGGCCGGTGCTCCGGGACAAGCTGTTCTTCTTCGGCGGCTACCAGGGAACCCGCGTCCGCCAGACGCCCGCCGCCTTTGTCGGCTTCGTGCCGACGGCGGCGATGCTGGCGGGCGACTTCACGGCGATTGCCTCGCCGGCGTGCAACGCCGGCCGGCAGGTGGCCCTGCGCGCGCCGTTTGTCAACAACCGGATCGATCCTGCGCTCTTCAGCAACGCGGCGGTCGCGGTATCCAAGCGGCTGCCGACGGCCGTCGACCCCTGCGGCGAGATCAGGTACAGCGTGCCGCTCGACAACGACGACTCGCAGTACGTCGGCCGCGGCGACTACCAGATGAGCGCCAATCACAGCATCTTCGGGCGCTATATCGACGCCTTCGAGAATCGCCTGCCGACGCTGTCGCGCACCGGCAACATCCTGACGGTCAGGCGCGAGTTCGGCGCCAACAAGCATGCCCGCGCGCAGTCACTCGCGCTCGGCGACACGATGGTGTTCGGCTCCAACACGGTGAATGCGTTCCGCCTGACCGTGAACCGCACCACCAACCGCCTGAACGATCCGCCGGATCCGTTCTTCGATGCGGCCGATCTCGGCATCAAGCTTCACAGCTACGTGCCCGACGTGATCGGACTCAACGTGACCAACGGCTTCACCATCTCGGGCGGCAACTCGGTCAAGGTCCGGATCCTGAGCAAGGCGTATCAGGCGGCCAACGATCTGTCGATCGTCCGCGGCCGGCACCAGATGTCATTCGGCGGCAACGCGTCGTACTGGATGGTCGACAGCGAAGACAATGCCCGCGCCGCCGGCGACTTCAACTTCAACGGTCAGGCCACCGGCATCGGGCTGGCCGACTTCCTGACCGGGCAGACGTCGCTGGTGCGCCACGGCGCGCCGGGCCTGCTGCAGATGGAACAGTGGTACCTCGGGCTCTACGCACAGGACACCTGGAGGATGACCGACCGCGTGACGCTCAACGCCGGGCTTCGCTGGGAGCCGTATCTCGGCCAGAACATGAAGAACGGCGCCGTCACCAATTTTTCGGTGGAGAACTTCCGGCAGGGGATCAAGAGCAAGCGGTTCCTCAACGCGCCAGCCGGCATGATGTATCCCGGCGACCCGGGCGTCCCCGGCGGCAACTCGGGCATCAACAAGCAGTGGCTGAACCTGTCGCCCCGCGTCGGCCTGGCCTGGGACGTGTCGGGGGACGGCCGCACGGCGGTGCGGACCTCGTATGCGATGAACTACGACCTTCCGAGCGCGGTGTTCCTCTACATCGCCGCCTCCTCGTCGCCGTTCGGCAACCGCGTCGAACTGGCGGGCGTCCCGTTCGAGGATCCGTATCGCAACGTGCCCGGCGGCGACACGCATCCGTTGTCTCCAGTCCCGCCCTTCGACGCGCAGTACCCGGCGTTTGGCGCCTACGGCGCCATGGATCCGACCATCAACTCCTCGCGCGTGCAGTCGTGGAATGTGACCGTGGAGCGCCAGCTCGGCACCGCGTGGCAGGCGTCGGCGAGTTATCTCGGCAGCTACGCGGATCGCCTCTGGGGTCAGGTGCACCTCAACCCGGGCACGTTCATGGGGCTTGGTCCCTGCGCGATCGCGGGAGTGGCGTATCCGTCATGCACGGTCACCGGCAACGTCGATCGGCGCCGGCCGTTGTACCTGGAGAATCCGGCCCTGGGCCAGGCGCTCGGCCCCGTCGTCCGATTCTCCGACGTCGGCGAGCAGGCTTACCGTGGCCTCAAGCTGTCGTTCCGCCGCCGCGCGGCCACGGGCCTCAGCGTGGCGGGCAACTACACGCTGTCGCATTGCGAGGCCGATACCGAGGTCACCGGCAGCTTCGGGCAGTTTGCCAACGGCTACCAGGACCCGAACAATCCGTCGTTCGACCGCGGCAACTGCTCGCAGAATCGCCGGCAGATTGGCAACATCTCGCTCGGCGCGCAGAGCCCGCATTTCGACAACGCGCTCGGCGTCCTGGTGTCCGACTGGCGGCTCTCGGGCATCCTCAACGCCCGCTCGGGCAGCTGGCTGACGGTGACCACCGGCCGCGATATCGCGGGCACGGGCATCGCCGCGCAACGCGTCAACCAGGTCCTGGACAATCCCTACGGCGACAAGTCGTCCCTGACCAGCTACCTGAACCCCGCGGCGTTCGCTTACCCCGCGGCTGGCACGCTGGGCAATCACAAGGCCTTCAGCATCGAAGGTCCGGGATTCTGGACGGCCGATCTCGCGCTGTCGCGGCTGGTCCCGTTCGGGGCGCAGCAGTCGCTGGAATTCCGGGTGGAAGTGTTCAACGTGTTCAACAACTTCAACTGGGGCAACCCGAACACGAATCTCGATGCGGGCACGTTCGGCCGCATTACGACGGCGGCGCTGGCGACCGACAATCCCCGGATCATGCAGTTCGGGCTCAAATACGGGTTTTAACGGGATCCCTGCCCCCGGAAGCCTGAAGGCTTCCGGCTACCGGCGATCGCATCGGTAGCCGGAGACCTTTAGGTCTCCGTGGTTTAATCTAAGGTAACGATTTCAGGAGGACGGCAATGACAATCATGTTTCGAGCCCTCGTCGCCACTTTCGCCCTTATCGCCCTGTCTGTGCCGGCGATTGCCCATCACTCGTGGACCGCGGAGTACGACGCGAAGAAGCCGATCAAGGTGGAAGGCGTCGTCTCGAAGGTCGAGTGGACCAATCCGCACACGCACTTCTACGTCGACGCCAAGGACGACAAGGGCGTGGTCACGACCTGGAACTTCGAGATGGCCAGCACGCTGTCGCTCGAGCGCGGCGGGTGGACCCGGAAGACGCTTCCCGTCGGTGAGAAGGTGACAATCAACGGATTCGGCGGCCGGGCCGTGACCACCCGGGCGATTGCCAACTCGATCATCACCTCAGACGGCAAGGCGCTGTTCGTCGCGCCCGCGGGGAACTGACGTGAAGCGAATCGTCATCGTCGCGGCCGCGGTGATGGGCCTGACGTTGCCGCTGCTGTCACAGACACTCCCCCCCCGCCTCGGGGGTCCCAACGGTCCGCCCACGGCGGACAAGGCCCTTGCCAACCAGCCTGTCAGGAAGCTGGCCGACGGCACGGTGGACTTGTCGGGGGTCTGGACTGACGGCGGCTCCGCCCCGGTTGGCCGCCTCCTGAAGCCGGGCGAGCTCGACAGCCTGCTGCTGCCCTGGGCGAAGCAGACGCTGACGACCCGGCTTGCGGACGAGGGGAAAGATCCCTACTTCCTGTGCATGCCCGGCGGGCCGCTGCGCATCACCGGCGGCTTCGCGTGGCGGCTGGTGCAGCACCCGACGGTCAACGCGACCCACATCTTCATGCTCCAGGAGGGGAACGCCCACTCCTACCGCCAGATCCTCATGAACGGCAAACACCCTGACGACCCGAGCCCGACCTGGTACGGCCACTCGATCGGACGGTGGGACGGGGACACGCTGGTCGTCGACACTGTCGGGCTGAACGACAAGTTCTGGCTCGATAGCGACGGCACGCCGCACACGGAGAAGCTGCACCTGGTCGAGCGGTGGACGCGGCCCAATTTCACGACGCTGCGACGCGTCGTGACGATCGACGACCCCGGCGCGTTCACCAAGCCCTTCGACGTGACCTACACAGCGAGGCTGAGCGCCCCCGGCAGCGAGATCATGGAGTACTTCTGTATCGAGAACGAGCAGTGGGGTGCCCGGCACCTTCCTGACGCGACCGCGAAGTAGATCGTTCGTCAACATCCAATTCAGAGGAAGAACACGATGATGCGTGTTGTACGGCAGTGCTGTGCCCTTGCGTCTCTTGTGGTCCTGTTCACTGCGCCCGCCTGGGCGCAGCTTGCCACGGCCGAACTCAATGGCCGGGTGACCGATTCAAGCGGTGCCGTGCTCCCCGGAGTCACTGTCACCGCGACGCAGACAGCGACCGGACTGACGCGCAGCGTGGTGACCGACGGGGAAGGGAACTACCTGATCTCCAACCTGCCGACCGGGCCGTACCGGCTGGACGTCTCGCTCCAGGGATTCAAGAGTTACGTCCAGACCGGCCTCGTCCTCCAGGTCGGCGCCACACCGACGGTGAACGCGGCGCTCGAGCTCGGCTCGCTCGAGGAGTCGATCACGGTTGAAGCCGCGGCACCGATTGTCGACGTCCGCAGCGCCGGCATCAGCGAGGTCGTCGAGAACGAGCGCATCGTCGAACTGCCCCTGCAGGGACGCCAGGTCACCGACCTGCTGGTCATCTCGGGCGCGGCCGTCAACACCGGGGCGGTGAGCAGCCGGGGCACACCCGGCGGCGTGAACATCTCGGTCGCGGGCGGATTGTCGACCGGCGTCGGCTACAGCCTCGACGGCGCGGTGCACAGCAACCCGCAGCAGAACGCGAACCTACCGCTGCCGTTCCCGGACGCGCTGCAGGAGTTCCGCGTGGCGACCAGCGGCCTGACCGCGCAGAACGGGGTGCACTCGGGCGCGTCGGTAAGTGCCGTGACCAAGTCGGGCACCAACCGCTTCTCGGGAAACGCCTTTGAGTTCCTGCGCCACCATCGATTCAATGCGACCAGCCCGTTTGCCGGGATCGGTCCCGACGGCAAGCGGTTTGACGACGGCCTCAAGCGCAATCAGTTCGGCGGCACGTTCGGCGGGCCGATTCTCAAGGACAGGATGTTCTTCTTCGTCGCCTACCAGGGCACCGCGCTCCGGCAGCGCCCGGCGTCGAACGTCGCCTTCGTGCCCACCGCGGCGATGCTGGCGGGCGACTTCACCACCTTCGCCTCGCCCCAGTGCAACGGCGGCCGCCAGGTGACATTGCGGGCGCCGTTCGTGAACAACCAGATCAACCCCGCGCTCTACAGTCCCGCCGCGATGAATCTCGCCAGGCGGTTGCCGAGCACGACCGACCCGTGCGGTCTGGTCACGTTCGACGTCAAGTCCGACCGCGACGAGGGGCAGCCGATCGTCCGGGTCGACTACCAGCTGGGGCAGTCGCACTCGATCTTCGGTCGTTACATGGGCAGCAAGTATTCGCAGCCGCCTGGCTATGGCGGCGGCTCCGACAGCCTCCTGAAAACCGACGTCCCCGGAGCGGAAGACATGGTTCACTCGACGACGGTGGGCGAGACCACCGTGTTCAGCTCGTCGGTGGTCAACTCGCTCCGCCTCGCGGTCAACAAAGCCACGGTCGACAACTATCAGACGCCGTTCTTTTCGCCCTCCGACCTCGGCATCAAGATGCACAGCTACCTGCCGGGCTTCATGTCGGTGAACGTGACCGGCGGGTTCATCCTGTATTCGGGGACCAATACCAACGCGCTGTTCTTCAATGACACCTACCAGGTCGCCGACGATCTCACGATCGTGAAGGGCAACCACCAGTTCGGCGTGGGCGCGAACGTGCAGTACTGGAAGGGCGACTACACCTCCAGCTCGCGAGCCAACGGCAACTGGATTTTCAACGGTTCGGCAACCGGACTCGGACTGGCCGACCTGCTCACCGGCCGCGTGACGACCGTCGAACACGGCGGGTTGGGGAAGCTCCCGGTGAACAGCACCTATGTCGGCGTCTACGCGCAGGACGCCTGGCGCGTGACCAGCCGCGTGACGGTGAACGCCGGATTCCGCTGGGAGCCCTTCTTCGGGCAGAACGTCGAGAACGGCGTGATCTCCGTCTTCAACATGGACAACTTCCGGAACGGCGTGAAGAGCAAGGTGTTCCTCAATGCGCCCGCCGGCCTCCTCTACGCGGGGGACGAGGGATTCCCGAAGAACGGGAAAACGGGACTGGATAAGCAGTGGTGGAATATCTCGCCGCGCGGCGGGGTTGCGTGGGATGTGCGCGGAGACGGCCGCCTGGCCGTGCGCTCCTCCTACGCCATGGCCTACGACTTCATGTCGGGCGAGTACCACAACATCAACGCCAATGCGCCGCCGTTCGGTAACCGCTCGCTGATCACCGATCCGCCCGGGCGCATGGACGACCCGTACGGGCACATCGGCGGCGACCCGCATCCGATCGTGACCGGCCCGACCACTGCGTATGTGCCGTTCGGCACGTTCGGGACGATGGACCCGGGCATCAACTCGCCGCGGATTCAGTCGTGGAATCTCACCGTCGAACAGCAGCTCGGTTCGCAGTGGGGCGTCGCGGCCAGCTATCTCGGGAGCCACTCGGACCGTCTCTGGGCACAGGTCGCGCTCAATCCAGGCATCTACATGGGCCTCGGCCCCTGCGCGATCAACGGGGTGTCGTACCCGGTCTGTTCGACCAATGCCAACTTGAGCCAGCGCCGCGTGCTCTTCCAGCAGAACCCGCGGGAAGCGGCGTTCATCGGCGCGCTCGATCTCAACACCGACGTCGGCTACCAGAACTATCGCGGGTTGAAGCTGTCGGCGCAGCGCCGCTCGGCTGGCGGGTTGAGCCTCAACGGCAACTACACCCTGTCGCGCTGCACGGGCACGCCGACCGCCGAGACATTCAACCAGCAGAGCGCCGGCTACCTGAAGCCGGACGACCCGTCGTTCGACGACGGCTACTGCAACCAGGATCGGACGCACCTGGCGACGCTGACGATGGGCTACGAGACGCCCGAGTTCGGACCCGCGGCGGTCCGCGCGGTCGCCTCCCACTGGAGGGTCTCGGGGATCCTGTCCGCGCGGTCAGGGCAGCGGCTCAACATCATCACCGGGCAGGACAACGCGTTCACGGGGCTGGCCAACCAGCGGCCGAACCAGGTCAGCGATGACTTCTACGCGGCCAACCCCTCGCTGACGAACTACTTCAACCGTGACGCGTTCGCGCAGCCGGCGCCTGGCACGCTGGGCGATCTCGAGCGCAATGCCGTGGTTGGACCGAGTTACTGGAACGTCGACCTCGCCCTGTCGAAGCTCATTCCGGTGAGCGCGACCCAAAGAGTGGAGCTGCGGCTGGAGTCCTTCAACCTGCTCAACCAGTTCAACTGGGGCAACCCGCTCGTCAACCTGAACGCGGGCACCTTCGGCCGCATCACGACGCAGCAGGGCGCGCCACGGATCATGCAGTTCGGCATCAAGTACGATTTCTAGGAGGTCCCCATCATGAGAATCACACTTGGCTTCTTATTCGCGGTGCTGCTGGCGTCGGTGTTGGCGCCGTCGCCGGCCTCGGCACATCACGCCTTTGCGGTGGAGTTCGACGCCAAGAACTGCTCCGACATCGCCGGGGTGCTGACCAAGGTTGACTACCAGAACCCGCACGCCTACATCTTCGTGGACGCGAAGGAAAACGGGCAGACGGTGCCGAAGACCTTCCAGCTGTCGTCCACGTCGAATCTCAAGCGGGGGGGCGCGACGCTGCCGGTGATGAATGCGAGCCTGGGCAAGGACGTGATGGTCCGGGGCTGCGCCTCGAAGAACGGTACCGACAACCGCTACGCGGCGTCGTTCATCAAGCTCGCCGACGGCACGGTGCAGCGTCTCGGGCAGGACGTCGAAGGCGTGTTCGGTACCAAGATCTGGAGATAACGATGAAGACCTACGTTGGCGCCACTCTCGCGGCTGTCTGCCTGCTGTCGGTGGCCGCGGCCGCACAAGACCCTCCCAAGACCTTCGTCGAAGCGCGCGGCAACGTGAAGCCGGTGCCGTTGCCACCGGGAGGTCCGCCGCCGCGCATGTCGGATGGCAAGGTCGATCTGTCTGGGGTCTGGTTCTCGGGGCCGACCGGCAAGGCGAACGCATGGAGCGTGGTGCCTGACGCACCACTGAAGCAGGAGCCGGTGCCGTTCCGCCCGGAGGCTGGCAAGAAGATCAACAGCATGACCCGGGCGGAGCAGGAGTTGGGCAGCGCCCAGGTCCAGTGCCGGCCACTCGGGGTCCCGGGGATGTGGACGAACAACCCCTACCCCCACCAGATCGTGATGAAGCCGGGGCTCTTCGTTCACCTGATCGAGAGCAACAACAACTGGCGCACCGTGCACACCGACGGACGGCCTCACAAGCCGAAGGACGAGCAGGAGCCGCTGTTCATGGGCGATTCCGTGGGCCGGTGGGAGGGCGACACGCTGGTGCTCGACACCGTCTCCATCGACGACCGCACCTGGATCCAGGGCAACGGCTGGTACCACAGCGACCAGCTGCGCGTGATCGAACGCCTCCGGCGGCCGTCGAGGAACTATCTCGAATACCAATTCACGATCGAGGACCCGGAAGTGCTGACCAAGCCATGGACATCCGCCTGGCGCACCTACTCGCTCGGCAACGAAGATCTGACCGAGAACTTCTGCACCAACAACGAGAACGTCGAGCAGCTGAATAAGCTGCGCGAGGTCGAGACCGGCAAGTAGAACCCCCGGCGGCGTCCCGCCCGTAACCCGGTGCCATTCTTGCCATTGGTATATCTCAGGGAAGACCGGCCGCCATCTCCAGCGATAGCGCTGGCTGTTGGCAGCCGGTGAAATCCTGTCTAAAATCACAGGTAATCGAAGGAATCGTGCGGTGCGGCGTCGCGCCGCCTTCTCGCGCGCGCACGGATGAGCCGCCGTCTGGCGCTCAAAAAGTCGTATTTGTTGGAAGCCGAATCCATTTGTTTGGAGTTGGCTCGGGTTGTACCTGAAGCACGTCAACGTTAGGGGGATTGCATGGGACTGACCGCCGTGAAGCGGTTCTTGATACTCGCACTGGCACTCGTACTGGGACTTCCCTATGTGGCCGCGGCGCAGGAAGCGACGATTGCGGGCACGATCACTGATTCGACCGGGGGCGTGCTGCCCGGAGTCACGGTACGCGCGGTCAACGACGCGAATGGCAACTCGTTCGAAGCGGTGACGGACGAACAGGGCGTCTATCGCCTCCCGGTCCGGACCGGTAACTACAAAGTGACCTTTGAGCTCGGTGGATTCGGGCCGGTGAGCCGCAGCGCGGAGCTGCTGGTCGGGCAGACGGTCAACGTCAACGCCCAGCTCGCGCTTTCGACCTTGAACGAATCGATCACCGTGACCGGAGAGGCGCCGCTGCTTGACGTCTCGACGTCCTCGGTCGGTGGCAACATCGACCCCCGGCAGGTGCAGGAACTGCCGGTGCAGGGCGGCTCGTGGACCGCGCTGGCGCTGCTGGCGCCAGGCAATCGCAGCAACGCCCAGGGCGCGGTACCGATTGCCGACCGCAACGACGGTGAGTCGCGCGAGTTCCAGTTGAACATGGACGGGCAGCAGGTCTCCGCGGTGCTTGGCACCGGCGGGCAGCCGATGTTCAGCCGCGCGGCGATTGCCGAGTTCCAGTTCATCTCCAACCGCTTCGACGCCACGCAGGGGCGCTCCTCTGGTGTGCAGGTGAACGCGATCACCAAGTCGGGCACCAACAGCCTCTCGGGGCTGTTCCAGGCGCAGTTCCGCGATGACAAGTTCAACTCGGAGGATTTTTTCGAGAATCGCGTGCTGCCCTACTCCAACCAGCAGTACGCCGCCACGCTGGGCGGCCCGATCGTCCGCGATCGCGTGCATTTCTTCGGCAACTACGAATACGAGCGCGAGCCGCGCCAGAGCGTCTGGCAGACGATCTATTCCGGCTTCAACGTCGCGCTCGACGGCGAGACGACACGCAAGATTGGCGGCGGCCGCGTCGACTACCAGATCTCGTCGCAGCACCGCCTGATGGGGAAGGCGCACGGCGGGAAGTCGTTCACGCCGTTCGCGACGCCCAACGCCAACCACCCGGCCAGCACCAATGACACCCAGGAAAAGTCGAACGAGTACCTGGCGCAGTTCACGTCCGTGCTCTCGAACTCGGCGGTCAACGAGATCAAGGTCGGCCGCGCCGAGTTCGGCCTGGCCAACAAGGGCCTGGCCAACTGGGATAACCACTGGCAGCGGGCCAATGGCATCACCACCGGCGCGCCGCGCATCCAGTTCACCGGGTTCAACATCACGCCGAACCAGAACCACCCGCGCAACCGCACGCAGGAGGTCTGGAGCGTCCGCGACGACTTCACGTTCTCCTATAACCTCGGCGGCCGCCACGACGTCAAGGCCGGCGCCGAGTACCTGAACCTCCACGAGCTGACGGTCAACTGCCGCCTCTGCGCCGGCCAGATCGACGCCCGCGGCGGCGCGCGTCCGGCTAACCTCGACACGCTGTTCCCCAACCCGTTCGACGTGGACACCTGGAACCTGAACGCGCTGGCCCCGATCACCCGCACCTACACCCTCGGCCTCGGCGAGTTCCCGATCGATTTCGACCAGCCGAAGTGGGGCGCGTGGTGGCAGGATGACTGGCGCCTGGCCTCCAACTTCACGCTCAACCTTGGGCTGCGCTACGACCTGACGCAGAACGCGTGGGCGAACGACTTCGCCGTGCCCTTCATCATGGAAGACGGACGGTCGGATGACATGAACAACATCCAGCCGCGTGTCGGCTTCGCGTGGCAGCTCAACGACAAGACCGTGTTCCGCGGCGGATCGGGCCTCTATTACGGCGACGTGCTCTCCACCACGACGATGTGGGCGATCGGCAACACGCAGATCGCGACCATCGTCGTCAACAACGACGGCCGGCCCGATTTCGTGACCAACCCGTTCAACGGGCCGGCGCCGACCTACGCCCAGGCCGTGGCGCGGTTCTGCCACAACAACAACACCGCGGCGGGTTGCCTCCGGTTCGCGCCGTCAGAAGTGGCGCCGCCAGAGGAATACGCGCGGCTGCCGCGATCGGTCCAGAACTCGATCGGCTTCCAGCGCCAGGTTGGCAACAACATGTCGTTCGAATCCGACTACGTCTACAACCACACGACCGGCGAGAAGGTCGTCATCCAGAACGTCAACCTGACCTACAACCCGGCGACGGGCGCGAACTACCCGTTCTCGGACATCTCGCGGCGGCCGTTCCCGGCGTTTGGCGAGATCTCGATGTGGGTGGCGGGCGGGCGGTCGTCCTACCACGCCGTGCAGAACGTGTTCACCAAGCGCTTCAGCGACAAGTGGCAGGCGTCGGCCAACTACACGCTCTCGTGGCTGTATAGCGCCGACCCGAAGCCGCTGAGCGGTCTCCAGCAGGTGACGATCCCGCTGGCGGACGACTTCGGCGGCGAGTGGACGCTCGCCGAAACCGACCAGCGCCACCGCGCGGTGTTCAACGGCGTCTACCAGGTGGGTCGCGGCTTCCAGGTGAGCGGCATCTACTTCTACGGCTCGGGCGAGCGCTACGAGACGATCTACGGCGCCGACGGCCGTGGGCAGTCGCGCACCTTCAACGTGCCGCGCCTGCGCCCCGATGGCACGCTGGTGCCGCGCAACAACTTCGTCGGCGACGCCATTCACCGCGTCGACATGCGGTTCCAGCAGCGCATCCCGCTGGCCGGCCGCGCCTCGATCGACGGCATCTTCGAGGTGTTCAACCTGTTCAACCGGGAGAACTACGGCGCCTACAACACCGACGAGGCGAGCCCGCAGAACTACGGCCAGCCGTCGCAGAACAACAGCCTCTCGTACACGCCGCGCGCGATGCAGCTCGGCTTCCGCGTGACGTTCTGATCCTCTAATCGCGTCTCACCACGAGGCCCAAGGCACGCTGTTGCCTTGGGCCTCGTGCCTCTTCTGGATGCTCCTCGGCGCGTTGACAGGCCAAATGGCCAAGTGTTCTAATGCGCCGCATTATTCCCGCCGGGTTCGTCCACGCAAACCGCCGATTTTCGGAGAATTAACGATATGAAGCGCGTCACACGGGCGCTCCTTGTGCTGGCCCCCCTCGTTCTCATCAGCAGTGTGCTGACCGCGACGCCCGCCTGGGCGCAGCTCTCGACGGCTGAACTCAACGGCCGCGTGACCGATTCGAGCGGTGCGGTGCTGCCGGGTGTCACCGTGACCGCCACTCAGACCGCGACGGGTCTGTCCCGCAGCGTCGTCAGCGACGGCGACGGCAACTACCTGATCTCGAACCTGCCGACCGGGCCGTACCGCCTGGAAGTGTCGCTCCAGGGATTCAAGAGTTACGTGCAGACCGGGCTCGTGCTGACGGTTGGTGCCACACCCACCGTCAATGCGTCACTCGAGCTCGGCTCGCTCGAGGAGACGGTCACGGTCGAAGCGGCGGCGCCCCTGGTTGACGTCCGCAGCGCCGGTATCAGCTCGGTCATCGAGAACGAGCGGATCGTCGAGCTGCCGCTCCAGGGCCGCCAGGTCACCGACCTGCTGGTGCTCTCCGGCGCCGCGGTACAAACGGGTACGGCGACCCTGCGCGTGATGCCGGGCGGCGTCAAGATCTCGGTGGCCGGCGGGCTGGAAACCGGCGTCGGCTACACGCTCGACGGCGCGACGCACAACAACCCGCAGGAGAACGTCAACCTGCCGCTGCCGTTTCCGGATGCGCTCCAGGAATTCCGCGTCGCGACCAGCGGGCTCTCCGCGCAGAACGGCTTCAAGTCCGCGGCGGCGGTCAACGCCGTGACGAAATCCGGCACCAACCGGTTCTCGGGGAATGCCTTCGAGTTCCTCCGCCACCATCGGTTCAACGCCACCAGTCCGTTCGCCGCGATTGGCCCGGATGGCAAGCGGAGGCACGACGGCCTCAAGCGGAACCAGTTCGGCGGCACGCTGGGCGGCCCGATCATGCGGGACCGGCTGTTCTTCTTCGGCGCCTATCAAGGTACGCCGATCCGCAGGACTCCGCCGTCGAACATCGCCTACGTGCCCACCGCCGCGATGCTGGCGGGCGATTTCTCGGCGTTCACGTCTCCCGCGTGCAATGGTGGCCGGCAGGTGGCCCTGCGGGCGCCGTTCGTCAACAACCAGATCAATCCGGCGCTCTTCAGTCCGGCCGCGCTGAATCTGGCCCGGCGGCTTCCGAGCACGACCGACCCCTGCGGCCTGATTACCTACGATGCCCCGGCGGACGCCGACGAGATGCAGGCGCTCGGCAAGATCGACTTTCAGACTGGCACGAAGCACTCCTTCTTCGGCCGCTACCTGGTGACGAATTACAAGGAGAAACCTGGATACGCGGGCGGGTCCGACAACATCCTCAAAACTTCCTCCAAGGGCTCGGACATGTCGTCCCACTCGACCATCTTCGGCGCCACCACGGTGCTCAGCTCGTCGATGGTCAACGCCCTGCGGCTCGCGGTCAACAAGGGCAAGGTCGAGGTCTACCAGACCCCGTTCTTCTCGCCGAAGGACATCGGGGTCAACCTCTACGCCTACAACCCGGGATTCATGACGGTGAACGTCACCGGCGGCTTCCTGCTCTACGACACGAACTCCGCCCAGGCTCTGTTCCTCAACGATACCTACCAGTTGGCCGAGGACCTGACGCTGGTGCGCGGCAACCACCAGTTCGCCGTCGGCGCCAACCTGCAGTACTTCAAGGGCAACCTCACGTCCACTTCGCGCGCCAACGGGAACTGGATCTTCAACGGTTCGGCGACGGGCCTGGGGCTTGCGGACCTGCTCGTCGGCCGCGTCACCAGCGTCGAGCACGGCGGTCCCAACCGGGTGATCGTCAACAACTGGCACATGGGGTTGTATGCGCAGGACTCGTGGCGGGCGTCGAGCCGCGTCACCGTCAACGTGGGCGCGCGGTGGGAGCCGTACTTCGGCCAGAACGTCGAGAACAACGCGATCGCGATCTTCAAGATGGAGAATTTCCAGCAGGGGATCAAGAGCAAGGTGTTCCTCAACGCGCCGGCGGGCCTGATCTATCCGGGGGACGCCGGCTTTCCTCCGGGACAGACCGGGCTGGACATCCAGTGGTGGAACATCGCGCCGCGCCTCGGCGTCGCGTGGGACGTCCACGGTGACGGCCGCCTCGCCGTGCGTTCGTCGTATGCGATGGGCTATGACTTCATGTCTGGCGAGTACCACAACATCAACTCGTCGGCCCCGCCATTCGGCAACCGCTCCACGGTGGTCGATCCTCCAGGCCTGCTCGACGATCCGTATCGAGCCGTCGGTGGCGACCCCCATCCGATCGTGACCGGGCCCAACACCCCGTACGTGCCCTTCGGCGGCTTCGGCACGATGGACCCCGGCATCAACTCGCCGCGCGTGCAGTCGTGGAACGTCACCGTCGAACAGCAGCTCGGCACCGAGTGGGGCGTGAGCGCCAGTTACCTGGGGAGCTACTCAGATCGGCTCTGGTCGTCGATCTCGCAGAACCCGGGGATCTACATGGGCCTTGGTCCCTGCGTGCTCAACGGCGTGTCGTACCCGGTCTGCTCGACCAACGCCAACCTCAACCAGCGGCGCGTGCTGTTTCAGCAGAACCCGAGGGAGGCCGCCTTCATCGGCGGGCTCGATCTCCACACCGACGTGGGCTACCAGAAATACCGGGGGCTGAAGCTGTCGGCGCAGCGCCGCTCCACCGCCGGTGTGAGCTTCAGCGGCAACTACACCCTGTCGCGCTGCTTCGGCATCGCCACCACCAGCCGCTTCACCCAGACCAGCGGCGGCCTGGTGGACCCGAACAACCCGTCCTACGACGAAGGCTATTGCGACCAGGATCGCAAGCACCTGGCGACGTTGACGATGGGCTACGAGACGCCGGAAGTGGCCAACGCCGTGTTGCGCGCGCTGGTGTCGCATTGGCGGCTGTCAGGCATCCTCACCGCGCAGTCCGGCCGGCGGCTCAACATCCTGAGCGGTATCGACAACGCGTTCACCGGCATCGGCAACCAGCGGCCCAACCAGGTCAGCGACGATTTCTACGCGGAGACGCCGACGCTGACGCAGTACTTCAACCGGGCTGCGTTCGCGCAGCCGGCGGCCGGCACGCTCGGTGACCTGCCGCGCAATGCCGTGGTGGGACCGGATTACTGGAACGTCAACCTGGCGGTGTCGAGGCTCCTCCCGGTGACCGCGACGCAGAGGTTGGAGCTCCGCGTGGAAGCGTTCAATCTCTTCAACCGCTTCAACTGGGGTGACCCGCTGGTGAACTTCAACGCCGGCACGTTCGGCCGCATCACCACCCAGGCCGGTGACCCGCGCATCATTCAGTTCGGCATCAAATACGATTTCTAGGAGGAGGACGTCATGAAAATCACATTCGGCTTCTTATTCGCCGTGCTGCTGGCGTCGGGGTTGGCGCCGTCGCCGGCCTCCGCGCATCACGCCTTTGCGGTGGAGTTCGACGCCAAGAACTGCTCCGACATCGCGGGGGTGCTGACCAAGGTCGACTACCAGAACCCGCACGCCTACATCTTCGTGGACGCGAAGGAAAACGGGCAGACGGTGCCGAAGACCTTCCAGCTGTCGTCCACCTCGAATCTCAAGCGCGGCGGCGCGACGCTGCCGGTGATGAATGCGAGCCTCGGCAAGGAAGTGATGGTCCGGGGCTGCGCCTCGAAGAACGGGACCGACAACCGCTACGCGGCGTCGTTCATCAAGCTCGCCGACGGCACCGTGCAGCGTCTCGGGCAGGATGTCGAAGGCGTCTTCGGCACCAAGATCTGGAGATAGCCATGAAGAGTCACATAGGCGTGCTGCTGGCCGCGATCGTGATCCTGCCTTTTGCAGCCGCGGCTCAGGACCCCGCGAGCGGGGCAGGCAACAAGCCGTTCGTGGAAGCGCGGGGCAGCGTGAAGCCGGTGCCGCGCCCGCCCGGCGGGCCGACCCCGAGATTGGCCGATGGAAAGCCCGACTTCTCGGGCGTCTGGTTCCCCGGGCCGACCGGAAGGGCGAATGCCTGGAGCACCGAGCGTGAGGCGCCGGAGAAGCGAGACCCGATTCCGTTTCAGCCGTGGGCCGAGGCGAAGTTCAAGAGCCTGACGCGGGTTGACCTGGAGCTGGCCAGCCCGAACGTCAACTGCACGCCGGTCGGCACGCCGGGGATGTGGACCGACAACGCCTACGTGCACCAGATCGTCATGAAGCCGGGACTCTTCGTCCACCTGATCGAGAACAACAACCGATGGAAGGTGGTACACACCGACGGCCGTCCTCACAAGCCGCAGGAGGAACTGGAGCCGCTGTTCAACGGCGATTCCGTGGGGCGCTGGGAGGGCGATACGCTGGTGATCGACTCGATCTCCATCGACGAGCGCGCCCACATCCAGGACGGCTGGTTCCACAGCGATGCGCTGCACGTGGTCGAGCGCATTCGGCGCCCGTCGATGAACTACCTCGAGTACCAGTACACGATTGAGGATCCCAAGGTGCTGACCAAGCCCTGGACCTCGCCGTGGGAGCGGCTCTCGCTGTCGGTCAACAACGAAGATCTGACCGAGAACTTCTGCACCAACAACGAGAACGTCGAGGAGCTGAAGAAGCTGAGCGAGATCGAAGCGGCAAAGAAGAAATAGATCGGCAGCGCTACCGGGGTTCGGACTGCGCGGCCGGTTGCTGGCCGCGCGGCCCGAGCTTCCCGAAGCCGCCGTCGTTGCAGGTGAGATTCGGCGCCCCGCCAGGCAGTCCCTGCCGCTCGATCCAGCCACAGCAATACCGATCGCACGACGTCGGCGGCTGGTAGCTGTTCCTGATCTTCTTGCGATACTCCGGGTACAGCGCTTCCGCGTAGCCCATCGCCGCTTCCCTCGGAATATTGAGCGTACGGGTCATGAAGTCCGCTTCAGGATTCTGGCCGGGCAGGTAGTGCGGCACGATGCCAGAGTCCTCTAACCGCGGGATCTCATTGGCGGTGTTGCAGATGACACGGCCGCCCCCCTGGCCGCCGCGAGGATCCAGCTCCCACACCCGGCTCACCACGTGTGGCTCGGTGAGATAGATGGGATCGTCCTGGATCGTCGTGACCGTCAGCATGTTGTCCTGCAGGGTGAGATGGGTCGTGAATGTCGTTCGATCGCTCCCGGGAATCCCGACCCCGCGGCGTATCCACTGCGTCTTGACGTGCGTCGTACGCGCCGTCAGGGTGTCCCCTTCCCACCGGCCGGTGGTGAAACCCGCCGACAGGTGCTGCGCGTTTGGAGACGGGTGCGGCCGCCCGTCCATCCAGATCCGGATGTTGGCCCTCAGGTAGTCGCCGCCGAGCACCCACGCGAGCACGCGGCCGTCCGCGTCCACCTCGCTCCAGATCCGCAGTCCGAGCGGACGGTACTGGATGACCCACGGTGACTGCGCTAGGCACTGGCGCTCGAAGGTCGAAGGCAGGTTCGAGGTGTACAGCAGCGCCTTGGCGCGCCCTTCGTCGCTGAGCGCCATTCCCGTGTAATCACCGAGGTCCGAGCCCGGGCCGCGCTCGTTGAAGTCCTCGTACATCCGGATCTGGTAGGTGCCGTTGAGATCGACCTGCGCGTACGCCGGCCCGGCTGTAGGCAGCAGCGCGCACAGGAACGCCAGGGTTTGAGTCAGGGTGATTCGGTTCATGGTCAGAACCTCGCGTCGCAGGGAGTGGGATCCCACTTGCCGCCGTCAGGCTCCTTCTTGAAATGCAGCGCCGTCATGAAGGGGTTCTGCAGGTAGGTCGGATCGACGACGTTGTTGGTGACGACCAGGTACTGATCGCCGTTGGCTTCCCGGTGCAGGTTCCAGTACTCGGTGAACACCGTGTTCGCGCTGTAGGGAACGCCGTTCTTGCGCAGGTATCCCGGCCGCAGGCGCGTGGTCACCGACTTCATCGATCCGAAACGGGGGGCGCCCGCCGCGCCCCGTCCACGTCCTCCGGCATTCACCCACTGGGCGGTCGAGGCGCCTTGCCACGTCGGGGCGCCTGACGCCGCCGGCGCGCCGCGGAACTCGAACAGCCTGGTCTGCATCCCGTAGTCGGACTCGAGCTTCAACGTGTCATCGTCGAGCCAGGTGATGTGCAGGCGCGTCGGCCCGCGCATCAGGCCGGGCGCACCGTAGGCGCGGCATTGCTCGCCCGCGGCTTCGTCCTTGGCCGGATCCCAGGCGTCGGCGACTTTCTGCGCCGCGAGGTTCATCGGGATGCTGGGATAGTCGCCCTTGGCGGGCGTGATCATCCGCCAGCGCCAGTCCTCCGAGATGATCGCCACCCAGTAACCGGTGAGATCGATCGGCGCCGTCGCGCGCGGCGTGGGCGCGGGCGGCTGGGCGGCGCGGCCCTGCGCTCCCATGCCCGTGGACGCCAGGATAACGAGACCGGCGAGCAGCGCTGCCTTGATGATGATCACGATTTCACCGCCGGGTTCTTGAGCCCGTTGTAGATCGCCTCGACGAACATGTCAGTGGTCCAGGGTCCTGTGTCCGAGCCGTACCGCCGCCGGTAGCCCGCCGTTGGATTCGCGGCTTTCACCTGCTGCAGCGTCTGGCCCTTGTCGATCAGGGCCTGGATGTTGTTCTTGATGATCGTGACCATGTCCCGGTATTCCACCAGCTCCGCGTAATCCGCCACGCGGCCATGTCCCGGCACCAGCAGCGTGCGGCCTTCCTTCAGGACCAGCGGCATCGCCGGCACGGTCAGCTCGAGAAGGCGGTTGAGCGCCTCGAGCTCGCCCTGGATGCTGCCGCCCTTCGCGGGATCGATCACCGGGAACTGGCGCAGGTCGATGATATCGCCGGTGGCAATGACGTCGGCGCGGCGGAACATCACCATGCTGTCGCCATCGGAATGCGCGCCCACCTGCCGCAGCATCTGCACCGCATCGTCATTCAGGTACATCGATCGATGGCGCGCGGTGTAGGTTTCGGTCGGCAGCGCCGCGGTGTCATAGGCCGGCTCGCTGCCGCTCGGCGCGCTCATCCGCAGCATCACGTTTTCATGCGACAGGATGGTGGCCTGCGGCGCGTCGCTGAACGTGTCAGGGTTGAGCTGCATGCCGGCCGCGCCGACGATCTCATTCCCGCCGACATGGTCCGCGTCCGCGCTGGTGTTGAGAATCAGGCGTATCGGCTGCGACGAAATCGCCTTGACCGCCTCCACGACCCTGGCGGCGGTGGCCGCCGAACCGCTGTCGACGAGGATCACCCCGTCTTCGCCGACGTGGACGGTGATATTGCCGCCGGCGCCGAAAATCACGTGGACGTTCGGCCGGATCTGGATCGTCTCGAGCGCGGGCGTGTCGGCGGCGCGCTGCTGGGCAAAGAGGCTCTGCGCCGCGAGGCCGCCTACAAGCACGAGCGCCAGCGCGACCGCCCACGGCCGCGCTGCCGTGGCACGTATCATTGGTGAGGTCATGGTCGGCAGAGGATACCTACTTTGCCTCCGCGAGAGCAATCGCGGCGTTGCCTTCGCCCCGGCGTGTGCGTATGCTCAGCGCCGAGGATATATGAATCGAGCATGGATGCGTTGGCCGCGTGCCGGCCGCGCGGCGCTGCTGACCCTGTTGCTTGCGCTCTCGAGTGAGCCGGCGCTGGCCCAGGTGGATCTCGCGGGTCTCTGGACCCCGTTGCCGCGCAACCAGGACGGGAGTGGGATGACCGGCGACGCCGCGGGCGTCCCGGTCACCGCGGAAGGCCGCTGGCGAGCCCAGGGGTGGTCGCCTGAGGAATTCGACGTAGCGGAATGGGTGTGCCGGCCGCACGCGTTTGATTATTCGCTAGAGGGCCCGCGTTCCTGGCTGCGATTCATCGCCGAAGTCGACCCCGCCACCCAGCAGCTGATCGCCTATCAAGGGCACATCGAGATGATGAGCCAGGCCGCGACGATCTGGATGGACGGCAGGCCGCACCCGCCGGCGGATGCGCTCCATACGTGGAGTGGCTTCTCGACCGGAGTCTGGGAAGGCCCCGCGCTGGTCGTCACCACGACGCACCTCAAGGAGGCGTACATCCGGCGTTCAGGGCTGATGCGGAGCGACAAGGCGACCGTCCGCACACGATGGCGGAGGGTCGGCAACTACCTGCAGGCGACGTCGATCCTGTATGACCCGGTCTACCTCGCGGAGCCGTATGTGCGGAGCACGATGATGTGGGTCCACGACCCGACGATGGTGCTGCCTCCGTATCCCTGCGAAGAGGCGACTGAGACCGCGGTGCCGCGCGGCAAGGCGGCGCACTTCCTGCCGGGCCAAAGTCCATTGGCCGGGTTGGATCCGAAGGTGACCGATCGGTTTGGAACGCCCTACGAGGCGAGGCTCGGCGGACCGGAGTCGATGTACCCCGAGTACATCACCAAGATGAAGGCGTTTCCGCGGCCGGCCATCAGGGCAACGGGGGCCGCGGAAAGCGAGCCGTAGCCGGAGGCCGTAAGGCCTCCGGGGTCGTTACCGGTCGGTCGCCGCTGGCTGACCGCGGGGACCGAGAGCGCCGAAGCCGCCGTCGATGCAGGTCAGGTCCGGCGCGCCTCCGGGCCTGCCTTGCCGTTCGATCCAGCCGCAGCAGTACCGGCCGCACGACGCCGGCGGCGTGTAGCTGCCCTTAATCTTTTTGCGGAACTCGGGATAGAGCGACTCGGCGTAACCCATCGCCGCCTCTTTCGGGAGGTTGTAGGTGCGGATCATGTAGTCCGCTTCCGGGTTCTGGCCCGGAAGGTAATGCGGCACGATGCCGTTGTCCTCCAGCCGCGGGATTTCGTTGGCGGTGTTGCAGATGCCTTCCTGGCCCTGATCGCCTCGGGGATCCATCTCCCAGACCCGGCTCACGACGTGAGGCTCGGTGAGATAAATCGGATCCTCCTGGATCGTGGTGATCGTCAGCATCGAGTCGTTGCGCGTGATGTGCCAGGTGATCGTCGACTGGTCGCTGCCGGGCAGGCCGACCCCGCGCCGGATCCAGGCGGTCTTGAGGTGCGTCGTCCGAGCGGTCAGCGTGTCGCCTTCCCACCTGCCCGTCGTGAACCCGCCGGTCAGGTGCATCGCGTTGGGCGACGGGTGCGGGCGGCCGTCCATCCAGATGGTGATGGCGCCCCGCAGGTTGTCGCCGCCGATGATCCAGGCCTTGACGTTGTTGCCGTCTGCTTCCGCTTCGCTCCAGATCTTGATGCCGCGCGGCCGGTACTGGGTTATCCCGGCTGACTGGGCCAGGCACTGGCGCTCGATCGTCGAAATCGTGTTCGAGGTGTACAGCAGCGCCTTCGCGCGTCCCTCATCCGTCAGGGGCATCCCGGTGAAGTCGCCGAGATCGGAACCCGGCCCGCGCTCGATGTAGTCTTCGTACAGTCGCGGCGCGTACGAGCCGGTGAGCTCGATTTGCGCGAGCGCCGGGATGCTCATCGCCAGCAGGGCACAGGTGAACGTGACGATCCTCACGCGTTGCATGTGGGGAGAATATCCGAGTCCCGGTCCCTGTGCTACATTCACGGCCCGGTCGAGGCGGCGGCGTTCTCACCGCCATAGCGAGGTACGACTATGAGCATGCGCGTATTCGGCGTTCTTCTCGTCGCTGGCTGTACGTTGGGAACGATACATGCGCAGCAAGGCGCGGCCGCGCAGGCGCCATTCGATCCGAACAACCGTCCGCCGGAAGCCGCGCGCCTGAGGCTGGGCAGCACCGCCTTTCCCGACGGCGGCCCGCTGCCCCTCCTGTTCTCCTGCTACGCCGACGGAGGGAAAACCGTGTCGCCCCCACTCCAGTGGTCCAACGTGCCCAAGGAAGCGGTCAGCTTCACGTTGATGGTCAACGGGCCGGACAACCACCCGCAGAAGGGGCTCCTCGAGGAGTTCTTCTGGGTGCGCTGGAATATCCCGCCCACGACGACGCAGATTGCGCAGGGTGGGCCGGTCGGCGCGGAACTGCCGGACGGAAGCCGGCAGGTGGCCGGTGGCAGGGGAATCATGGGATATCGGGGGCCCTGCGCGCCTGCCGGCGCCGGGCCGCTCCACTACCAGTTCAAGTTGTACGCGCTCGACCAGATGCTGAGCCTCCCCAGCACCGCGACGCGTCCGGAGGTTCTGAAGGCGATGGACGGGCACATTGTCGGTACGACGACCTACTACGCGTTCCTGGAGCGCTTGCCGCGCTAGAGCGCAGGCGCTACGATAGTGATACGGAATCGTTACCCCTCGGAATCGAGGAGATCATCATGAAGCGCTACCTCGTTGTGCCCCTTGCTCTTGCCGCGCTCGCCATCGGAGCGCAGGCGATGGCCCATCATTCCTTTGCGGCTACCTACCTCGAAGAGACCTCGGTCACGATCGAAGGCCAGCTCGTACAGTTCCTGTTGCGCAATCCGCACTCTTTCGTACACGTCAACGTGAAGGAAAAGGACGGCTCGACGGTCCGCTACGTCGTCGAATGGGGATCCCCGGCGCAGCTGGGTGGCCAGGGCGTCACGCGGGACACTCTGAAGCCTGGCGATTTCGTCGTGATCAGCGGCAACCCCGGGCGTGACCCCGCAGACAAGCGCGTTCGCCTCCTCCAGTTCCGCCGTCCGAAGGATGGCTGGTCCTGGGGACTCCTCGCGAACGAGCGAGTCGACTAGAGAGCTCTCGCAGGGCAAAGGTCTCTTGACCTACGCGTCCTTAACGTTCAATTGACAAGGCGTGGGTGGGGCGTATACTCACCGCCGAACACCTCAGCTGTCATATCAGGTCCCCCTTCACAGGGGGTTCGACGCACAGTCTCGGCCAGGAGGCTTTTGAATGAATCGCTTTGTGCGACCGCTACTCGGCGCTCTGCTGGTTATCCTGCTCGGGGCCACCTCCGGGTGGGCCCAGGCCACCGCGCAAATCAACGGGACCGTTGCTGATTCGAGCGGCGCCGTCCTGCCGGGTGTCACCGTCATCGCCGTTCAGACCGAGACCGGCTTCCGCCGCGAGGTGGTCACCGACGAATCGGGTTCGTACGCGCTGCTGAACCTGCCGACGGGGCCGTACCGCCTCGAAGCCTCGCTCTCCGGATTCCGCGCGTTCTCGCAGACGGGGATCGTGCTGCAGGTCGGGAGCAACCCGGTAATCCCGGTGGCGATGCAGCTTGGCAGCCTCGAGGAAACGGTGTCGGTCGAGGCCTCCGCTCCGCTGGTCGAGACCCGAAACCCATCGGTTGGCGCCACCATCGACAGTGAACAGGTGGAGGCGCTGCCGCTCGAAGGGCGCAACGCGGTGTCGCTGATCACGCTGGCCGGGGCCGCCGCGGACACGGGTAATACGAGCCGGAGCATGACCAGCAGCCGAGGCATCGCGATCTCGGGCGGCCAGGCCTTCGGCGTGGCCTATCTGCTCGACGGAGCGGGCCATAACAATGCGTTCGACGGCTTCAACATGCCGCTGCCGTTCCCGGACGCGTTGCAGGAATTCAAGGTCGAGACGAGCACGCAGAACGCGCAGAACGGCGTGCATGCGGGCGGCACCGTGAGCCTGGTGACGAAGTCGGGCACCAACGCGCTGCACGGCGACGTGTTCGAGTTCGCGCGTCACCACAGGTTCAATGCGACCTCGCCGTTTGCGGGTGTCGATCCCGCCACCGGCAAGCGCCGCAGCGACGGCCTGGTGCGCAACCAGTTCGGCGGTGTCGCGGGTGGGCCGATCCTGAGGGACAAGCTGTTCTTCTTCGGCGCGTACCAGACGTCCCGCTCGACCCAGACGCCGGCGGATCTCGTGGCGTTCGTGCCGACCGCGGCGATGATGGGCGGCGACTTCACCGCCTTCGCTTCGCCCGCGTGCAACCGGGGCACGCAGGTCACCCTACGGGCGCCGTTTGTCGGTAACCGCCTGACGCCCGCCCAGATCAGCCCGGCGGCCCTGGCGATTTCCAGGCAGCTGCCGGCGACGACCGATCCGTGCGGCCGCGTCACCTATTCGAGTCCGACCAAGCCGGTCGAGACGCAGTCGATCGGCAAAGTGGACTGGCAGATCAGCCAGAACCACTCGCTGTTTGGCCGCGCCATGCTGACGACGACCTTCTGGGACCCGCCGTTTGCGAACAACGGCAACCTCCTGTCGGCGTCGCTCGGCGGCCGCGACAGCGACGCGCGGTCACTGGCGATCGGCGACACGATGGTGTTGAGCAACACGATGGTCAACAACGTCCGGTTCACCTATCACTACACCAACGTGCACCGCACGCACACGGAGTATTTCGGACCCGAGGATGTCGGCATCAAGACGTTCAGCTATCTGGACGACGTCACCCTGATCGCGGTGTCGAATGCGTTCAACCTTGGCCTGGGGACCGAGTTCGATGCGTTCTACCGCCCGCACACCTACGCCTTCTCGGACGACCTGACGATGATCCGTGGGAACCATCAGTTCGGATTCGGCGGGAACCTCTCGCTGAACGACTGGAAGACGCGGTCGAACGTCCGTGCGGCTGGTGGCTTCACGATCAACGGCGGGGTGACCGGATTGAGCCTCGCGGACTTCATGGCGGGCAGCGTGTTCGAGTTCCGGCAGGCGACCCCCTTCGTGCTGGACGCGACCCAGAAGAACTTCGGCGTCTATGCCCAGGACACCTGGCGGGCGTCCGACAAGGTCACGGTGAACCTCGGCGTCCGCTGGGAGCCATGGTTCCCGCAGCAGCATCAGAACGAGGCGATCTACAGCTTCGACACCGCCCGCTTCCTGGCGGGGGAGCGGAGCAAGGTGTATCCGGATGCGCTTCCAGGATTCACCTACCCGGGTGACCCGAACTTCCCGAGCAAGGCGGGACTGAATGCCGATTGGATGAACTTCCAGCCGCGGATGGGCGTGTCGTGGGATCCCTTCGGCGACGGCAAGACGTCGGTGCGTGCGGGCTACGGCCTGAGTGGCGATTTCATCTCCGGGCAGTTCTTCTTCGACGCCTCACAGGCATGGCCGTTCGGGTACGAGGAGCGGCTTACTGGTGCGGCGGTCGGACCGTTGGACGATCCATGGGGCGGCGCGGGCCGCGTCAACCCCTTCCCGGTCACGCTGGGTACCGGACTCGCCAAAGTGCCGGGCGGTCTGTTCATCCAGGTACCGCCGGATCTCAACGGCACGCGTGTGCACACGTGGAACCTGGGGGTCCAGCGCCAGATCAGCGACAGCACGGCTGTGTCCGCCACTTACCTGGGCAACCGGATGAACAACATCTGGGGTGACGTCACCGGCAACCCGGCGCTCCTGCCGGCGAATCCAACCGCGCCGTGCACGCTGCGGACGACCACGGGGACGCAGACGTTCCCGAACTGCTCGACCGCGCCGATCAACCTGCGCCGGGAGATTTCGCAGGCCAACCCCGTTGCCGGGCAGTTCATCGGCTATCTCGACTGGGTGACCGATCAGGGCTGGCAGCGGTATCACGGGGTGCTGCTGTCGGCGCAGCGGCGCTCGTCGAACGGGATCAGCGCCAACGGGAATTACACGTGGTCGACGTGCGAGGGCACGGCGCAGAGCAACACCGGCGGCAACCCGTTGAACGTCGGCACCGGCTACACGCGGCCGCAATCGCTGCTCAATCCGCCGTCGAACGCGGACGAGTTGTACGAGCTGGACAAGGGACCGTGCAGTTCGTCGCCGACGCATATCTTCAACTTCATCGCCAGCGCCGAAACGCCGCAATTCGACAGCACCGCGGTGCGGCTCCTCGCATCGGGCTGGCGGTTGTCCGGGATCTTCCGCGCCTCGTCGGGGAACGCACTCCGGGTCACCACCGGCGTCGACCGATCGCTCGACGGGGTCGCAACCGGCACACAGCGCGTGAACCAGGTGATGGACAACGTCTACGGCGACAAGACGGTGACCAATTGGTTCAATCCGGCGGCGTTCGCGCAGCCGGCTCTGGGAACCCATGGCAATTCGACCTACAACGCCTATCTGGGGCCCACCAACAAGACTCTGGATCTCTCCCTGGTCCGGTCGTTCCGTTTCGGGAGCACCAAGCGGATTGAAGCGAGGGTTGAGGCGTTCAATGCGCTCAACTGGTTCCGGCCGGGGGATCCGGTCATCACCTTCAGCAGCCCGACCTTTGGGCAGATCCTGACCGCCGGCGATCCGCGCATCATGCAGTTCGCCGTGAAGTACCAGTTCTAACCGCGACAGGCTCAGGAATGCGACGAGGCGAGCCGCCGGGCTCGCCTCGTCGTACGAAATCCCCGGTGGCGGCGGCTATACTAGGCATACAGAGGACAACGATTTGCTGAGGATGAGGCGTGTCCCGCTTCTGGCGTTGCTGGTGATGGCGTGGATCCTGCCAGCCGTCGCCCAGGTTGATATCACCGGGTCGTGGCGGGCGTTGCCTCGCAACCAGGATGGCAGCGGAATGACCGGCGACGCTGCCGGCGTGCCCGTCAGCGAGTCGGCTCGCGCAAGGGCGCAGAGCTGGTCCCCCGAAGATTTCGACACCGCCGAATGGGTCTGCCGACCCCACGCCTTTGACTACTCGCTCGAAGGCCCTCTCTCGCAGTTGCGGATGTGGTCCGACGTGGACCCCGCTACCCAGCAGGTGATCGCCTACCGCGGACACCTCAACATGCAGGAGCAGGAGACGGCCATCTGGATGGATGGGCGGCCGCATCCGCCCGCCAACGCCGTTCATTCCTGGAGCGGCTTTTCCACGGGTGTGTGGGAGGGCAGCACGCTGGTCGTGACGACCACCCACCTGAAAGAGTCGTACCTCCGCCGGTCCGGTCTGATGCGCAGCGATCGAGCCGTGGTCCGCACGCGCTGGAGGCGCATCGGCGACTATCTCCAGGCGACCTCGATTCTTTACGACCCGGTGATGATGACCGAGCCGTATATCCGGAGCTCGATGATGTGGGTCAACGACCCCGCGTTCCCGATGGCGCCGTACCCCTGCGAAGAAGCCACGGAAACTGCGGTCCCGCGAGGCAGGTATCCGCACTTTCTTCCCGGGCAGAGTCCGCTGCCAGGATTGGATCCCAAGGTCACCGATCGATTCGGTACGCCCTACGATGCCCGGATGGGCGGACCCGAAACGATGTATCCCGAGTACATAGCCAAGATGAAAACGATGCCCCGTCCAGCGGCGGCCGCAGTGGGCGCAGCGGAGCGCGAGCCATGAGACGACTGCAGAGCACGGCGTTACCCGCTGGCCGGCTGACCATCGTGTGGGTGATGGCGCTCGGATGTCTTGGAGTTTTCCTGTCGTCCGCGGAGGTCTCTACGCAGGCCAATCAGGCGGGTGCGCGTCGCGCCGCCTGGCCGCCGGTGCTGAGTGCGCCCGCCGCGGGAGAGGTCCAGGTCCTGCCCGTGCAGGGCAACGTGCACATGATCGTCGGCGCGGGCGCCAACATCACGGTGCAGGCCGGCAATCAGGGGGTGATTCTGGTCGACACCGGGCTCGCCAACATGAGCGAGAAGGTGGTTGCCGCGATCAAGACGATCTCGACGCGGCCGCTCCGCTACATCATCAACACGACGCACTACGCGGACCATACCGGCGGGAACGAGGTGATCGCGAAGACGGGAGAGATCATTCCCTTCCGCGAACCCGACTACCAGGCGGGCCCCCAGGGGGCTCTCGACACCAAGAAGGCGTCGGTGATCTCGTACCTGACCGTCTTTCACCGGATGGCGGGAGCGGACGGCAAGCCGGCGGCGAGGCCCGAAGGCGCCTGGCCGGACAACACGTTTTCAACCTCCCAGAAGAGGATCTCCTTCAACGACGAGCCCGTGGTGATCATGCACCAGCCGGCCAACACCGACGGGAACTCGATCGTCCTGTTCCGGAAGTCGGACGTCGTGAGCGTCGGAGACTTGCTTGATCTCACCGGGTACCCGATGATCGATCTGGCGGCTGGCGGGAGCATTCAGAGCGAGATCGAGGCGCTCAATCGCTTGATCGACATCACGGTACCGCTGTCGAACGCGCAGGGTGGCACGATGGTGGTGCCCGGTCACGGCCGTATTTCCGACCATGCCGAGGTCGCGTACTACCGCGACATGACGACGATCGTTCGCGACCGCGTGCAGGACTTGATCAAGCGGAAGATGACGCTCGCGCAGGTGAAGGCGGCTAGGCCCACCCGCGACTGGGATGCGCGCTACGGCAAGACGACGGGGCCGTGGACGACCGACATGTTTGTCGAGGCTGTGTACCAGAGCCTCAGCAGATAGCTGGTAGGGCGGGTCCTGTGGACCCGCCGGGGAAGGGAGACCATTCATGACACGTACGATCCTTGTGCTACTCGCGGCCGTCGCCCTGCTGGCCGGGGCCGGCCAGGTGTTCGCGCACCATTCGTTCTCCGCGACCTACGATTCGTCGCAGAAGGTCGAGATCGAGGGCGTCGTGAAGGAATTTGTCTGGCGGAATCCGCATTCGTTCCTGCGCATTGACGTCAAGGAGAAGGACGGCACGACCAAGACCTGGGCCCTCGAGTGGGGTTCGATCAGTCAGCTGTCCAAGTCCGAGATGACGCGGACCACCCTCAAGCCCGGCGATCGGATCATCGTCGGCGGCGAACCCGCGCGCGACCAGTCCTCCCCGCGCCTGCTGCTCCAGAGCCTGAAACGGCCGAGCGACGGCTGGACCTGGAACGGCAGGGTCGAGTAGCAATGGTGATGGGACGCCCCCGCAACGTCTATCTGCCGGCGCTCGCGCTCCTTGTGGCCCTCGCCGCGCCCGGTGAGGCCCACGCTCAGGGACGCGGCCGCGCCGCGGGGGCTGGACCCGCACCGACCGCCCGCGCCGCGGCGACCCAGGATCTGACCGGATACTGGGTCTCCGTCGTGACCGAACACTGGCATCTGCGGATGCTGGTACCGGCCAAAGGCGATTTCGCCATGCTTCCGCTCAACCCCGAGGCGCGAAAGATGGCGACCGCCTGGGACGCGGCCAAGGAACCGGCGGGAGACGAGCAATGCAAGGGCTACGGGGCGGCGGCAATCATGCGGGTGCCGGGGCGCCTGAACATCCATTGGGTTGACGACAGCACGCTGCAGATCGACACCGACGCTGGTACCCAGACCCGTACACTCCGGTTTGCGGGCGCCGCCGGGGCCGCCCAGGCCGCGCCGAGCTGGCAGGGATACTCCGTGGCGTCATGGGAAGCCGCCGGCGGGCGTGGCGGCCGGGGTCCTCTCCCCGGCACGGTGGGTCAGCTCAGGGTCACCACCACCCGTATGCGCCCCGGGTATCTGCGCAAGAATGGCGTCCCGTACAGCGAGAACGCGACGTTGACGGAGTATTTCGACAGCTTTTCCGAGCCAAATGGCGACCGGTGGCTCCTGGTCACCTCGATCGTGACCGACCCCCAGTACCTGACTGGACCATACGTCACGACGAACCACTTCAAGAAGATTCCAGACCGCTCCGGATGGGATCCGACCCCCTGCCGGGCTGACCAGGCGCGCTGAGTCCGCAACCGCGTCGGTTGCGTGCCACTTCAGCCGCGTGCTATATTCGTCAGGTTCTCTTGGGGCTAGGACACCCTATCTAGCACCAAACCGCACGGGATGAGACTTGGCGCCGGTAACCGGTTGAATTACAAGGTCTCTCTCTTCGGGCACACCTGCTCGCACAAGCGGGTGTGCCATCGCGAATCACACAGGTAGGGGAAAGAGTCTCCGGCGCCAGATGCGCGCTGGCTATCGGAACGGTTTCGCGCCGTTCCTTAGCTGCGCAATCTTCAGGCCTGGGACAACGTTCGTGGCCGGATGGCTGCTGGCCGCGTGCGTACGTTTTCGGTAGACAGCGTGGAGCGGCGTAGCCGTTCCGGCGCGAAGTTTTTTTGAGGGCACATGCCGACCATCAGTCAGCTCGTACGCCAGGGACGCAAGAAGATCGTCACCAAGACCAAGAGCCCCGCGCTCCAGGTCAGCCCGCAGAAGCGCGGCGTCTGCGTGCGCGTGTTCACCCAGACGCCGAAGAAGCCCAACTCGGCGCTTCGCAAGGTGGCGCGCGTCCGGCTGACCAACGGCATCGAGGTGACGACCTACATCCCCGGCGTCGGGCACAACCTGCAGGAACACTCGCTGGTGCTGATTCGCGGCGGCCGCGTGAAGGATCTCCCCGGTGTTCGGTATCACGTGGTGCGCGGCACGCTTGACGCCGTTGGCGTACAGGGCCGCAAGCAGGGCCGTTCGAAGTACGGCGCCAAGCGCCCGAAGTCGTAGAACCCGGAACCAGGAACCCGGAACCAGGAACTCACAGATATGCCACGCAGACGAGAAATTCCGAAACGCGAGCTCGCTCCGGACCCGATTTACAACAGCGCGCTGGTCAGCAAGTTCATCAACACGGTGATGAGCGACGGCAAGCGCAGCACGGCGGAGCGGATTCTCTACAAGAGCTTCGACATCATCAAGGAGAAGACGGGCGACGACCCGCTCAAGGTCTTCAAGAAGGCGCTCGACAACGTCAAGCCGAGCCTCGAAGTGAAGTCGCGCCGCGTCGGCGGCTCGAACTACCAGGTGCCGGTCGAGGTCAACCCGAACCGCCGCCTGTCGCTCAGCATCCGCTGGCTGGTGTCGTTTGCGCGGTCGCGCGGCGACGGCAAGACGATGTACGAAAAGTTCGCCAACGAGCTGCTCGATGCGTCGAACCTGCGCGGCGGCGCCGTGAAGAAGCGCGAAGACACGCACCGGATGGCGGAAGCCAACAAGGCGTTCGCGCACTACCGCTGGTAACAGGAAGCCCACGGTCAACGACTAGGACAGGTTTTTAAAGCAATGCCTCGGCAGACACCGTTAGACAGAACCCGGAACATCGGCATCATGGCCCACATTGATGCCGGGAAGACGACGACCACGGAGCGGATCCTCTTCTATACCGGGATTACGTACAAAATCGGCGAGGTCCACGAAGGCACGGCCGTGATGGACTGGATGGAGCAGGAGCAGGAGCGCGGCATCACCATCACGTCGGCCGCGACGACCTGTTTCTGGAAGGACATCCGCATCAACATCATCGATACGCCCGGCCACGTCGACTTCACCGCCGAAGTCGAACGCTCGCTGCGCGTCCTTGACGGCGCCTGCGCGGTGTTCGATGCCGTATCGGGTGTCGAGCCGCAGTCGGAAACGGTGTGGCGCCAGGCCGACAAGTACCGCGTGCCGCGCATCTGCTTCGTCAACAAGATGGACCGCATCGGCGCGGACTTCAAGATGACGCTCGGGCAGATCGAGTCGAAGCTCGGCGGCAACGCCGTGGCCATCCAGCTCCCCATCGGTGCCGAAGACCGGTTCAAGGGGGTGATCGACCTCGTCAAGATGAAGGCGATCACCTAC
>CANIBQ010000019.1 GCA_947465645.1 Acidobacteriota bacterium
CGAGGACACTGGTTTCTTCGTTCGAACTGTCCTCGAAAAATGACCCCCGACCCCGTTCCCGTTCGCAGCGAACTTCCCTCTCTCGTCAGGCTCGCCGTCCCTGTCGTACTCGCGGAGATCGGCTGGATGAGCATGGGCATCGTCGACACCCTGATGGTGGGACGGCTGGGTCCCGCCGCCATCAGCGCGACGGGGCTGAGCAGCGCGGTGTTCACGGCGATCGCGATCTTCGCCATGGGATTGATGCTCGGCCTCGACGCCCTGGTGTCGCGGGCGTTCGGGGCGGGACGCATCGACGAGTGCGTCAGGTGGCTGCACCAGGGCGTCGCGCTGGCGCTGGTCGGGGCCCCGCTGGTCATGGGCCTCACGTGGGTGGCGTTTGCCACGGTGGACTGGTGGGGACTGCACCCGGACATCCGCGTCCTGGTCGCGAGTTACCTGCGCGTGATCTCGCTCAGCGCCTTTCCGCTGCTGCTCTACGCCGCGCTACGCAGATATCTCCAGGGCCGACACATCGTGCGTCCGGTGATGGCCGCGCTGATTTCGGCAAACCTCGTCAACGCCGCGGCCAACTGGGTGCTGATCTACGGTCGTCTCGGCATGCCCGCGCTCGGCGTCGAAGGGTCCGCATGGGCAACGACAATCGCCCGCGTGTACATGGCGCTCTTCCTGCTCGCGACCGTCTACTGGGTCCACCGGCGCGACCAGGATCATCCCCCTGCTCGATTTGCCATCGACCTCGCGCGAATGAGGCGCCTGGTTGAGCTCGGTTTTCCCGCAGCGGCGCAGATCACCCTGGAAGTGGGCGTCTTCGCGGCCGCGACGATGCTCGCGGGACGACTGGATCCGATCGCGTCGGCGTCGAACCAGATCGCGCTCAACATCGTCAGCCTGACGTTCATGGTGCCGCTGGGCCTGGCATCGGCCGCGGCCGTGCGCGTCGGCCATGCGGTCGGCGCCGGCGATGCCCGGCGCGCCGTGCGGGCGGGATGGACGGCGCTCGCGCTCGGGGGCGTCGTCATGGTGGCAATCGCCGTCGTCCTCTTCGCGTGGCCCGAGCCGATGCTTCGAAACTTCACGACGGATGCGCGCGTGATCGAGATTGGCGTGGGCCTGCTCGCCATTGCCGCGGCGTTTCAGTTATTCGACGGAACCCAGGCGGTGGCCACGGGCGTGCTGCGCGGCCTCGGCGAGACCCGCACCCCGATGATCGTCAACGTCATCGGGCACTGGGTCTTCGGCCTGCCGGTTGGCTACGCGCTCTGCTTCGTCTTCGGGTGGGGCGTGACTGGACTCTGGATCGGACTCTCGATCGGTCTCGTGATCGTGGCGACGACGCTGACCGGCTATTTCTTCGCCCGGTCCAGTTCCTCGTCGATGATCGACGCGAACGCCTCGTAGGGCTGCGCGCCGGCTACCATCCGGCCGTTGATGAAGATCGCCGGCGTGGACTGGACACCCAGGCCCGTGCCGATGCCCATGTGTTCCTGGACGCGTTCGCTGTATTTCGCCGTGTCGAGACACGCGTTGAACTTCGCGGCATCGAGGCCGGCGTCGGCCGCGTACTTTTTCAGGAACTCCGTCTGGAGCGCCTGCTGGTTCGCGAAGAGCCGGTCGTGGTACTCCCAGAACTTCCCCTGCTCGCGTGCGCAGTTGCCCGCCTCGGCGGCCTTGAATGCCTGGGGATGGATCGCCGTGAGCGGAAAATCCTTCCAGACGATCCGCACGCGATCGCCGTACTTCTGCCGCACCTGCTTCAGCGTCGGCGCCACACGCTGACAGAACGGGCACTGGAAATCCGAGTACTCGACGATCGTCACGACCGCGCTGGCGGGACCGTCCGAGGCATCGTCTGGGCCGATGTTGACCTGCTGGCGCGGTGGATCGATGAGGAGGCTGATCGGAGGACCGGCCTTGCGCAGCTCCGCGATGACGGCCTGCCGCGCGCTCGAGCGCTGCTGGTCGTCGAGGTAGCGGCGGATCGACGAGCCGACATCGGCCAGCGGCCTGCCCTGCATCTGGCCCTGGTTCTGTTCGAAGAACGTCACCACGTCGGCGTCGGTAACCGACTTGATCCGTTTGCCGACCTCCGCCTGCATGTAATCCTCTGGAGTGACGCCCCTTGCCTTGGCGGCCTGCTGGATCAGCGAGTCGGCGATGATCGTGTCGAGCGCGTTCTTGCGGCCGTCATACATCGCCTGCAGCGCCTGGGCGTGCGGCCCCGGCGATCCCTTCTGCCAGTGCTCGTCGAGCTCCTTGACGGTGATCGTCCGGTCGCCAACACGGGCCGCAGGCTCAACGCCGCCCGGCGTCTGCTGCGCCGGAGCGGAGCAGGCGAGCGCGAGGACAAGTGCCGCGGCGATGGATAGATGGCGCATGTCGCCGATCATACAATGTGGTACCGCCGGATGTCGGGCGGCACCTCCACCAGCGGCTCCACCTGCGAGATGGCGGCCTTCAGGTGCGCGGTCTCACCGTGCTGGTCGAGCGACTTCTCGCTGCCCCACCGCTCGACGAAACAGAATTCAGCCGGATCCTTCGGATTGCTGAGAAGGTCGTACTGGTAGCAGTCGACCTCGCGACGGGTCGGCGCGATGAGCGCCGTCAGGACGGCTTTCAGCGCCTCTTCCTTTCCGGACTTCGCAATGAAACGCGCGACGACATGAACAGTGGCAGACATATGTGGGCTCTGGGCTTTAGGCTTTAGGCTCTTGGGTTACGGCAAGAACACGCGAACGCCGACGCGGATGGTTCTGGGCCAGCCGACGGTGCGAAGCGGCGTCCTCCCAACATCGTAGTCGGTGTCGAACAGGTTTTCGACGGCGCCGAAGAGGTGCACGCCACGCACCAGTTGCTGGCTGGCGGACGCGTCGAACACGGTAAACCCTTCGAGCGTGAACAGGTTGAGGTCATCGTCGAACTGCGTGCCGAGCCTCCGGGCTTGTACAGAACCGGTAAACCCTCGGGGATCCACGTAGGTCACGTTGCCGCCGAGCTGAAAGGACGGCACCTGAGGCACCCGGTTGCCCTCGAGGGCGGGCTGGAACGGCGTATTGGCAAAGGTCGCCCGCGTGACCACCGCAAGCGCGTCCACCGTCCAGCGCGGATGGATTCGAAAGTCGGCTTCCACCTCGACGCCGGTCGCGTGCACCGAGTCGGTGTTCTGGCGCTGCCGCGTGATCGCCGCCCCGGCCTGGCCGATCGTGACGTTGGTGATCGCGTCGTCGAGCTCGGTGGAGAACGCCGTGACGCGCGCCGATACGCCGCGCTTCGACCACAGGACCCCGCCTTCGACGCCCGTCAGCCGCTCGGGATTGAGCTCAGCATTGGGATTGGTGACGATGCTGCCGACGCTGAAGCCCCGATACAGTTCGTTGAGCGTCGGTGTGCGATGACCGCGGTACACCGATCCGTGCACCGAGGTCGCGTCTGACACGCGCCAGCCGAGCGACGCCCGGGGACTGAGAAACGTGGCGGTGTGCTCCGGCAGCGCGGCGTTCGGCGTCGATTTCCAGAAGTCGGTGCGGAGGCCGAGCACCACCGTGAGGTTTTCGTGAGGCGCCGTGCTGACGCGCCCGAAGACGGCGCTGTCGCTTTCGGTGCCGCCGGCCAGGAATGGCCCGCTGCGCACGCCGGCCACCGAGAAGCGAAGCTCCTCGACCGTGGACTCCGTGCGCTTGGTGTCAACGCCGACGAGCAGCACGCTGGTTCCCCAGCCACGGGTCCACTGTCCCGACGCGCTGGCGAAATCGGTGGGCAGCGTCTGATCCAGCGTCAACCGCTCTGTGAGCCGGCCCGCCAGCACCGCGCTGAACGTCTGGTGGTACGACTGCGTTCCGATCGCGCCGCGAGCGGTCCATGCGCCATTCCCCACGGCTCCGCCCGCATCGCCAGACGCCTGCGTCCATGTGGTGGAGTTCAGCGTGAGCGGCGTGCCGTTGCCGCGCTCCTCTTTGTACAAACTGAGTCGCGCCGCGGCATGCCAGGGGCCAGGGTTGTACCCGCCGCCGAGGAATCCGGTCGAGTAGTCGCTGTCGGCCTCGACATCGACAGGACCTCGAGATTCGTCGCCGACGATCACGACGCCGTCGGTACGGAGCCATTCGCCCGAGGCGTCGAAATTCCACCCGCGCCGCTGCGCGCCGCCGAAGCCCGAGAACTTCGCGGTGCCGTGCGAACCCGCGTCGGCCGTCGCGCGGAAGCGCGTCCGCCCGGGCGCGAACGTCAGCACCTGGACGACGCCGCCGAGCGCGTCGGCGCCGTACAGATCGCCCGTGGCGCCGCGCACCACTTCGACCCGCTCGATGGCCGCGAGGGGCACGCGGTTCCAGTACACCCAGCTTCCAAAGGCGTCGTTGAGCGGAACGCCGTCGGCGAGCACGAGCGTGCGGCTGGCGCCCGAGCCCGACACCCCGCGCAGCGTCACGCCTTGTGTCGTCGGATTGGACACGCGCGAGGACGATCGTCTGAACAGACTGAAGCCCGGCGTGCTCCGCAGTGCATCGTCCAGCGATCCGGCCGCCGACGTGAGGAGCTCCGCGGACGTCACCACCGTCGTCGCGGCTGGCGTCGAGAGGCGCTCCGCGCCGCGCGAGGCGGTGACGACGATGTCGTCGGTGATCGGCGCCGGATGAAGAACGAACCGCGCGTTCTCCGTGTCACCGGCAATCGTCAGCACCGCCGGCGCAAAACCGCGGGCCGTCGCTCGCACGGCGACCTCGCCGTCAGGGGCGTCAGCCAGGTCGAACGTACCCGCATCGCCGGTCACGGCCGACGCAGTGCCGGCGGTGACGGTCGCCCCCGGGATGGGCGCGCCCGATGCGTCGACGACGATTCCGGCGACGCGGGAGGCCGCGTCCGCGACCGGGGACAGGAGACAGCAGAAAATGACAGTGAATACCGCGCGCATGGGTCCGAATCTTACCGCCAACAGGTTTACTCCGTGGAACAATCGTTGCTAAGCTCGAAGTTATGCGTCCTTTCCTGGTCTTCGGACTGCTTGTGGTCGCGGCGGTCGGCACCTCCACGCAGGAGCCGACGTTCAGGTCGAGCACCCGCATCGTTCCCGTCATCACCACGGTGACCGACGCGCAGGGACGGCTGGTGCCGAGTCTCGAACGGGAAGACTTCACGATCCTCGACAACGGAAAGCCGCAGGACATCACCTTCTTCCAGAACGACGTACAGCCTTTCACCGTGGTCGTGATGATGGACTACAGCGCCAGCATGACGGCCAACCTCGAGCTGCTGGAAAGGGCCGCGGAACAGTTCATCCTGCGCCTGCTGCCCGCCGACCGCGGGCAGGTGGGCTCCTTCAGCGACAAGATTCAGTTCAGCGGCACGTTCACCAGCGATCGTGACGATCTCATCGGGGCGCTGAATGACCTGCAGTTCGGCAATCCGACTCGGCTCTACGATGCGATCGACGCGAGCATGGACATGCTCGAGGACGTGGACGGCCGCAAGGTCGTCCTCGTGTTTACCGACGGCGACGACACGGCAAGCCGGAAGGGGTTCGGCGACGTCCTCGACCACGCGCGTGACGACGAAGTGATGATCTATGCGATCGGGCTCGAATCGGAGTATTTCAACGGACAGCGCGTGGTGCGCTCGCGCCCCGCCGGCGCGTTGAAGCGGCTCGCCGAGGAGACCGGCGGCGGCTACTTCGAGCTGAAGAAAACCGACGAACTCGCCCCGACATTCACCCGCGTCGCGCAGGAGCTGCACAGCCAGTACACGCTCGGGTTCACGCCGACGGTGCTCGACGGCAAGGAACACAAGCTCCTGGTGCGCATGAACACGCCCGGCATGAACGCCCGCGCGCGCAGGTCGTACATCGCCTCCTCCGACCGACTCACAAGCACGCAGTGACGGAACAGGAATTTCGAATCGAATCCGATCGCGCGATCGAAGACGCGCGTCGCTCGTTGATGCCGCTCGCCGATGAATTGGACTTCGAGATCGAGCTCCAGAACGGCGTGATGCAGGTCGTCTTCGAGGAGCCCGCCCCCGTGAAGTTCGTGATCAGTCCCAACGCCCCGGTGCGCCAGTTGTGGGTCTCGGCCATGTCGCGCAGCTTCAAGCTGCCGTGGTCGCCCGAGGTGTCCGCATTCGCGCTCGACGGCGAGCCGCTCGTCCCCCTGCTCGAACGCCTCATCCGCCTGCAGCTCGAGCAGCGCTGATAGTTCGGGGACGATTCCGTGGCTACCAGCCTCACAACTCTGATCCTGTGCTCCGTTGTGTCTCTTGCGATCGCGGGCGAGGCTCGGGCCCAGGTGGACGTCCAGCCGATTCCAGCCACGAAGCGCCTGGAGGCGATCCGGATCGACGAGCCGATCGTGATCGACGGAGAGCTCAGCGAGCCTGCGTGGGGACGCGCGCAGGTGGGCCGCGACTTCCAGCAGCAGGAGCCCGATACCGGCGCACCGACCACCGAGCCGACCGAGTTCCGGATTCTCTACGACGATGACGCGCTCTATTTCGCCGGCACGTTCTTCGACAGCGACCCGCGCGGCCCGATTGTCGACGAGCTGAAGCGGGATTTCGCGGGGCGTAACGGCGACATCGTCGCCCTCAGCCTCGACACGTTCGGCGACTACACCGCGTACAACTTCAACCTGAACGCCGCCGGAGCGCTGCGCGACACGCAGTCACACGAAGACGGCCGGGTGTTCAACGGAAACTGGGACGGCGTCTGGACGGCCCGGACGACCCGCTTGAGCGACAGATGGATCGTCGAAGCGATGATTCCCTTCAAGACGATGCGCTTTCCAGAAGCGGCGGAGCAGGAGTGGGGGATGAACGTCTTCCGGCTGATCCGGCGGAAGAATGAGTTCACATACTGGTCGCCGCAGCCGAGGCAGTTCAACTTCTACAAGATCTCTTACGGCGGCCGCTTGACGGGCATCCGCAACGTGCGCTCCGGGCGCAACATCCAGATCAAGCCGTTTCTCACCGGCGCCTTCTCGAACCTGCGGTTTCCAGCCCTCGATCGCCGGTGGGACGGCGATGCCGGCATCGACGCCAAGGTCGGTATCGGCACGTCGCTGGCGCTCGACATCACGGCGCATACCGACTTTTCGCAGGTGGAGGCCGACGAGCAGCAGATCAACCTGACCCGCTTCTCGTTGCTCTTTCCGGAGAAGCGCGAGTTCTTCCTCGAGAACCAGGGTGCCTTCCGGATTGGCGATCTCACGGGTCGCACGCTGATTCCTTTTTTCAGCCGCCGGATCGGGCTCTCGGCGGCCGGAGAGCCGATTCCGATCTTCGGCGGCGCGCGTCTGACGGGCCGCCAGGGCGACTACACGCTCGGCCTCCTCAACATCCAGACCGAGGGCGTGGACGGCGTGTCCGGAGACAACTTCACCACGCTGCGTACGGCCCGCAATTTCGGCGGGTCCTCCGTGGGCGGCTTCTACCTCGGACGAGAATCGTCCGGCCTGTCGGGACACAACCGAGTCGCCGGCGGCGACGTGCACCTGACGTTCCGCCGGACGATGGACTTCAACGCGTTCGTGATGGGCAGCACGACCACCGGCGGCCGGAGCGGCACCGCGGGACGGGCGGCCTTCAACCTGGCAGAGCGCCGCTATTCAGTGGACCTGGCGTACACGAACATCGCGCCGGAGTTCCGAAACGATCTCGGGTTCATCGCGCGCGGCGATGTCGGACTTGTATCGTGGGACACGGCGTATTACATCCGGCCCAGCCGGCCTGACAGCCGGTGGCGGCAGGTGTCGTTCGGGACGCGAGGCGATCGATTCGACGACAGCGGCCACACCACGTTGAACAGCCAGTTCCTCAGCGGCTACATCAACCAGGGCTTCTCCGACAGCGGCCAGCTCAATACGAGCGCCGACGCCTACTACGAGCGGTTGACGCGCCCGTTCTCGCCGAGCGCCGGCGTGTCGATTCCTGTCGGGGAGTACCGCTTCGCGCAGATGAAGACTGGATACAGCTCGAACCCAAGCCGCCGACTGGCCTTCAGCACCGACGTCACGGCAGGCGAGTTCTACTCGGGGACGATCCGGGGACTGATCGGCAGCCTGCGGTGGCGACTGAACGCCAACCTGGCTGCGTCAACGGCCGTCGAGGTCAACGGCGTCAACCTGCCGCAGGGCGCCTTCGATACGCAGCTTGCGAGATTCAGGATCGATTACTCGTTCAACACGAGGATGTTCCTGAACACCTTCGTGCAGTACAACAGCGCGACGTCGAGCTGGCTGACCAACATCCGGTATCGATTCATCTACCGGCCGCTCAGCGACGTTTACCTCGTCTACAACGACACGAGGTCCGCTGGCAGAACCGGCCAGCGGACCGTCGCGTTGAAACACACGTTGATGCTCGCGTTCTAGCGCGCCGAACGGCGCAGCGAGGAGTCTCGACTCTACTGCCTTCGGCGCGCATCCCATCTCGACGATACGCGCGGAAGCCCGGCCGCCGCGGCGAATGAACCCTCGCGAGCTGGAACGCATCGCGCGGGATCGCGGAGGCTGATACGGACGCCTGCCTCGGCGGACAACTCGTCGAGCGATGCGGGCAGCCGGCGCTGCCGCGTCCAGTGCAGGTTGACCGCATGTTCGATCTGCTGCAGATCACCGACCCGCCGGCTGTCGAGACGGTTGACGCGCTCCTGCGCCGGCGACCCGAGGATCCACAGTCCACCGCCAACGCCTGCGATGATCGCGACGGTCGCGACCTTCAGCGCGAAGCGCATGGTCAACTCACCGCCGAGCAGGTTGTAGACCAGCGTAATGAAGTCGCCGACGAGAAAGCTGGCGGCCAGAAACAGGGTCATGTAGGTCAGCCACCGGCGCACTTTCGACCACGGCGTCGGCGTGGCTCTATGCGCGCTTCCTCCGTCACCGGGGGTCGTTTACCGCCCTGGAGCGATGGCAGGTCGCCTATCTGCCCGCGTACTCAGTATGGGCGGCGCTGGTGATTGTCGTCTTCCCGCCGCTGTTCGGCTACAGGTGACATCATTAGTTCCTATGCGTGTTTCCCTTACCTTTTTCGTCTTCCTTTTCCTTCCGGCCCTGATCTCGGCCCAGGGAACCGCCATTCTTTCCGGGCGCGTACTCGACATGCAGGGCGATGCACCGATCGGTTTTGCGACCATTGCCGTCGAAAGCCCCACCGCGGCAGCCGGATCGCCGCCCATTGGGGGTGCGCTGGCCGGCGGGAACGGCCGCTTCGTCATACAAGGCCTGGCGCCGGGCCAGTATCGAGTCCGGATCACGTTTCCCGGCTTCCTCGAGGCGGAGGCGGACGTAGTCGTCAGTCCCCTGAACCAGACGTACGACCTGGGAGATATCCGCCTTCCACGAATCGAGGGCTTCGAGGAACAGATTACGGTCACCGCCGAGGCCATCCGCGCCGCCGGCCTCGACACGCAGGTGTTCAGCGTGGGTGACGGACCGATCCAGTCGACCGGCACCATGCTCGACGCGCTGAAGAACGTCCCGGGTGTGACGGTCGATCAGGAGGGAAAGGTCTCTCTGCGCGGCAGCGACAAGGTCGCCATCCTGATCGACGGGCGGCAGTCGAGCCTGACCGGATTCGGGACTCAGCGCGGGCTGGACAGCGTGTCGGCGGCCAACATCGAGGCGATTGAGATCATCAACAACCCCTCTGCGCGCTTCGACGCCGCAGGCATGGCGGGCATCATCAACATCATCTACAAGAAGGAACAGCAGCTTGGCTGGTCCGGCGATGTCGGCGTTGGGCTGGGCGTCGGCCAGTTCACCAAGCAGCGGCGCGACCTTCCGACCGATCTCGGTAGCTTCTCGAACAACGAGAAAGTGATCCCGAGCGTGAACCTGAACTATCGCACGCCGCGGACGCGCACCTTCATACAGGGGGAGCTCATGCTGCAGGATCGGCTCCCGAACAATGAATTCACCACGCGCTTCTATGACGATGGCCGTGTGATTGAGTCCCAGGTGCCGGAAAACCGCGAGCAGTATATCTACACCGTCCGAGGCGGGTCCGACTTTACGCTCAACGACACGAACACCATCACCATCTCGGGCGTCCACAATTACGAGCATCACATCGACGTCGCGCAGGTGCCGTTCATCCTTCAGGCGACGGGACGGCGCGAGCGGTTCTGGTTCTGGCGCGAGGACGAGGGGACCGGGTTCACCAACGCCAACGTCGATCTCACGCACAAGTTCGGCGCGCCCGGCCACGAGCTGGGTGTCAACCTCCAGTTCACACGGGGGAAGGAAGACGAGGCGTACTTCCTGAACGAGGAATCGCCGATCCGGATCGGCACCGACGACACCCACATCGTCGCTATCGAAAACACGCTGCCGCTCAGCATCGACTACACGCGGCCGCTGCCGACCGGCCGCCTGGAGCTCGGCTCCAAGTTGCAGCGCCGCTGGATCCCGGTCACCTACACCGTGCGGCGCGGCGTCCAGAGTGTGATCTACCCGGGCCTCGGGGACTTCTCGGACTGGAACGAGAACATCTTCGCCGGCTACGCCAACCTCGTTCGCATTACGCCGCGCTACACACTCGAAGGCGGGCTCCGGCTCGAGGAAACGCAGGTCTCCTACACGATTCCCAGCGAAAACATCTATTACCCGGGGAGCGATAAGTACGACTACTTCGGCGTGTTCCCGAACGTGAAGCTGACGCTGAACCTGACGAGCACCAACCGGCTCACCACGGCTTTCAACCGGCGCGTCGACCGTCCAGGGGAACCGGAGCTCCGCATCTTCCCGAAGTACGACGATCCGGAAATTCTGAAAGTGGGCAACCCGTTCCTGCGGCCCCAGTTCACCAACGCGTACGAAGTGGGATTCTCGCGATCATGGGTTGGGGGCACGGGCAGCGCCGCCGTCTACCACCGCGACGTGAGCGATGCGTTCCTGCGCATCTTCGCGATCGACGACTCGAATCCCAGCTACGACATCGTCAACCGCATCTTCGAGAACGCCGGCAACTTCCGCCAGACCGGCGTGCAGTTGACGGCATCGCAGCAGATCGTTCGCCCCTGGCGGATGACCGGCAGCGTGCACTGGTTCCAGAACGACATCGAGGCGCTCGATACAATGCTGTTCTTCCCGACGAGACGGCCGTTCACGCTGTCCGCCTCGAAGGACCACACCTGGGACATGACGCTCAACAACCGTTTCGCCCTGCCTCGGGGGCTCGAGTTGCAGGCGAACTACATCCGGTACGCGTCGCGGAATGTGCCGCAGGGGCGCGAACGCGCCAGGTCGTCGCTCGACTTCTCCGCCAAGAAGCCGCTGATGAACGAGAGGGCCGAGCTCGTCTTCACCTTTACCGACATCTTCAACGACTTCGCGCTCCAGCACGACATCACCGGCAACGGCTTTACGGCGCTCTACCAGAATTTCCTCGAGACGCAGGTCGCCACCCTGGGACTGCGATTCCGATTCTGAACGCGATTGAATTCAAGGCCTCAACGTATGACCCTGTACCATGACGCGCAGCGGGAGCTGCAGGATCGGTTCGATACGCGTCGGCTCGCGGACCGCCTGGAAGAGCGGAAGGTCCACGCCGAGCTCTCGGAGGCGGACGCGGAGTTTGTCTCGGCCCGCGACATGATGTTTCTTGCGACATGCGATCCCGGAGGTCAGCCGACCTGCTCGTTCAAGGCCGGCGAGCCAGGATTCATCCGGGTGATCGATCCGCAGACCCTTCTGTTCCCGTGGTACGACGGGAACGGGATGTTTCTGTCCGCGGGCAATGTCGCGGCGACGTCACGGATTGGCCTCCTGCTGATCGACTTCGAAGCGCAGCGGCGTCTCCGCCTGGAAGGCGATGCGGATCTCGTCGATGATCCAGCCACGATCGCTGGCTATCCGGGAGCACAGTTTGTCGTCCGCGTGCGGCTGCGGCGGATCTACCCCAACTGTCCCCGGTACATTCCGACGTATCGTCTCGTTGAGCGGTCCGCCTTCATCCCGCGCACGGATGACGCACCGCCGGTACCGGATTGGAAACGGGCAGACTGGGCCCGCGACGTGTTGCCCGCGCGTGACAGGCCAGGCGAAGAGCCCGGCGAGTAGATCCGCGGGCTGGGTTCAGACTCGCCAAGCTTGGCTGGTGCGAGCGCGGCGGGCACCAGCAGGCGTCGCTTCGCATCAAGGGTCACAACCGTAGTTCGGCGGAGGGGGAGCATATGGTCGAAAGGATGTTGACGATGTTTGGAATAAGCGGCAATCATGTGGTACCGGGTGTCGGTGATTTTCCAGGATTGGCGGCTACGAATGGTCGCGCCTCCGCATTAGGAGTACGTGTACGTGAGAATCCCGGCTCGCGCGCTAAGACAACGAGGAGGCAATTGTGAGCTTCAGCCGATTCAGTGAGAGAACGGGAAGGACAAGGATGGGCTCTGTGTGGACTGGTGGGCTGGCGTTGTTAGCCATTCTGCTGCTGCCTCTCACCACGAGCGTCCACGCCCAGCGGATGTCTCATCAGGAAATGATTGAACGATTCGCGAAACTGCCCGATTGGAGCGGTATGTGGTTCGGTGAAGGCGGCGCGACGCCGCTTGACGCGAATCGACCTCGGGGAACGAACAGGAACTTTCCTCCATACAAGCCAGCATGGGAGGCGGCATACAGTGAGTTCGTCAAGAAGGTGGTTGAGACAGACGAATATATCGATCCCCTGACCTTGGGATACGGAAGAGGGATGCCTGGCATGATGGCTCCGGCCCGGGCGATGCAATTTGTAGTGAGGCCCGAGCAGGTGTGGATCATGCACGAACGGCCAGACCTCAGATTCATCTATACAGATGGCAGGGATCATCCGGAACCAGACTTATTGATTCCAACCATGGAAGGCCATTCGATTGGCCACTGGGAGGGCGACACGCTGGTGGTGCATACCGTTGGCATACAGCCCGGTATTCCGGCGGACCGCACGGGCATGGCCTTCAGCGCCGAGATGCAAATCACCGAGCGCATGCGTTTGATCAACCCCAATACACTCGAAGTCCATTTCACTATTGAAGACCCGATCGCCTTTACGAAGCCGTGGATTATTGTCCGCCGGTACCACAGGCAATTGGATTCGAGTAAAGCACTGTATATGGCGAATGTGAATAGTCTTGAGAATCAACGGAACCCAATTGTGGATGGATCGAACTCGATATCGCTCGGAGTTGACCTCGATGCCACGCCATCAGTCTTCCCGGCTGAGATCAGACCGCGCGCAGTGATGCCCACGCCCAAATAGGTTCGATGTGGTTGCAGTACCAGGAAAAATCATAGGACAGTGAAATAACCAGAAGGAAGGATGAAGGAGATCATGCGAAAAGGAATCTTGTTGAGCCTGCTCGTCGCCGCCGTTTGGCTCAGTGGAGGGTCAACAGTGCTCATGGGGCATCATTCAGCCGCCGGATTTTTCGAAACAGACAAGGAAATAACGGTGAAAGGTACGGTAAAGCAAGTCCAGTTGACGAATCCTCACTCCTGGCTCGAAGTGATGGTCAAGAACGAGAAGGGTGAGGAGGTCCAGTGGAGCATTGAGATGCAGGCGCCGATTCAGTTGCTGCGTCAGGGGTGGACCCGAACGACGGTAAAACCTGGAGATGAGGTGACGGTGGTCATGAATCCAATGGTGAAGAATCAGCCAGGGGGGCTCTTCATCGGGATTACTCTGCCTGACGGCAAGCAATTGGGTAGGATGACTCGATCCAGCAACTGATTGGATCCAGCTGCACTACTCGGTCACGGAAGCGTCGTCTTCTCGATCCGCTCTAGCCGGGCACGGCCGCGTCGGTGGGATTTGGGACTTGGGCTTATTGGGTTGGTACCGGTACGGGGATTCGAACCCCGGTTCCATGGTTGAGAACCATGTGTCCTAACCCCTAGACGATACCGGCAGACAGCCTGCCGCGCCGAAGCGTGGCGCGAAGGCGGGGGCGTGCGATAACCTTTCAATGTTATCCCCTAGCCGCTGATCAGTAAAGCCCGGCTGTCAAAGACCTTCACCGTCCGCGGCCGGTATGATGGCGTGATGCGCGGCCTCGTCAAATACCTTCTCATCCTTCTCCTCATCGTCGCGATCGCTGGCGGCGGCGCGTGGATATGGGCCGGCCGGTCGGACGGCCCGACCATCCAGATTCGACAGCCCGACCGCTTGGTTGGCCAGGCCACGACCCTCGATCTGCTGGTGGACTCGCCCGGCGGACAGTTCTCGCGGCTCGATGTGAGCATCGAGCAGGCGGGCAACACCTATCCCGTGTTCAGTCTCGCGCAGCCGAACCAGGGCGGCGTGCGCCAGGAAACCGCGGACCGGCTGTTCGTCATGCGGCCGATCGGCAAGCGCGACATCCCCCAGCTCCAGGCGGGTCCCGCCCGCATCGTGGTGCAGGCGTCACGGCCGGTCTTCTTCGGGCTTCGCGACATCGAATCGAGCATGACCCGCGACGTGCAGGTGCAGCTCGAGCCGCCGCGCGTTTCGGTGCTCTCGACGCTCCACTACGTCAACCACGGCGGCGCCGAGTTCGTCGTCTATCGCGCGACTCCGGCGAACATCGAGTCAGGCATCCGCGTCGGCGACCAGACGTATCCGGGCTTTCCGGCGTCGGGCGCCGGCATCAAGGCGGATGACGCGACGAAGGTCGCGTTCTTCGCCCTGCTGCAGGATCAGGATCTGAATACGCCCGTCACGGTGTACGCGCGGGACGAGGCGGGCAACCAGGTGTCGACGCCGCTCGACGTCCGCGCGTTTCCGAAGCCGTTCTCGAGGAGCCGGATCGCGATCGACGACCGCTTCCTCGCACGCGTCGTTCCGGCGATCGCGGGCAACGTCCCCGACATGCAACTGTCTACAGCGCAACCGGACCTGCTCGCGTCGTTCCTCAAGATCAACGGCGAGCTCCGCAGGGCAAACGCGCAGACGATCCAGGCGCTGGCGATGAAGACCTCTCCGGAGATGCGGTGGAAGGACGCCTTCCAGCCGCTCGGCAACGCATCGGTCGAAGCAAAGTTCGCGGACAACCGGACCTACGTGTACCAGGGCAAGGACGTCGATCAGCAGGTCCACCTCGGCTTCGATCTCGCCGTCACGGAACACATCCCGGTGCTCGCCGCCAATCGGGCGACCGTGCTCTATGCCGCGGACCTCGGCATCTACGGCAACTGCGTCATCATCGATCACGGCCTCGGCGTGCAGTCGCTGTACGGCCACCTCTCGTCGATCGAGGTGAAACCGGGCGACACGGTCGAGAAAGGCCAGACGCTCGGACGCAGCGGCATGACCGGGCTTGCCGGCGGCGACCACCTGCACTTCACGATGCTCGTCAACGGCCAGCCCGTCAACCCGGTCGAATGGTGGGATCCCAAGTGGATGCAGGACCGCGTCTTCCGCAAGGTCGCCGAGGCCGGCGGCGGGGTACCATAGTTCAGGTTTGGAGTATTCGATGTCACGATTCCATACAGACCGCTCCATGAGGCACCGTTCCAGGAGCCACCGCTTTGGGAGCCACTGTCTCGCGGCGGCGATGGCTCTCTCGATGCTCGTTGCAGCGTGCGGCGGCGGGAACGCCTCGGCGCCGGCAACGACCGCGGCCCCGGGACCTCCCCCGACACCTGTTGATCCGGCGACCGCCGCGACCGTCAGGGGCAAGATCAGCTTTGCCGGCACGGCGCCGGCACGTCAGCCGATCAGGATGACCTCCGACCCGAATTGCGCGCAGCCGGGCGCGCCGGCCACCGCCGAAACCGTGATCGTCGGCGGCGGCGGCGAGCTGCAGAATGTGTTCGTCTACGTGAAGGACGGCCTCGGCAATCGCACCTTCGCGGTGCCCACGACGGCCGCGACCCTCGATCAGCGCGGCTGCCAGTACACGCCGCACGTGATCGGCGTCCAGGTCGGCCAGCCGCTCGAGATCGTGAACAGCGACGCGACGCTGCACAACGTGCACGCCGTGCCGAAGCAGAACGGCGAGTTCAACACGGGGCAGCCGCTCAAAGGCATGAAGCACACGCACACGTTCAGCACGAAAGAAGTGATGGTGCCGTTCAAGTGCGACGTGCACGGGTGGATGAACGCGTACGTCGGCGTCCTCGATCACCCGTTTTTCGCCGCCACCGGCGCGGACGGATCGTTCGCGCTGAAAGGGTTGCCGCCCGGCACCTACACGATCGAAGCGTGGCACGAGAAGCTGGGCACGCAGACCCAGACCGTCACGGTCGGCGAGAAGGAAACGAAGGACGTCGCGATGACGTTCGCGCTCTGACGTCCAGACTTGGGAATGTTGCTACACCTGTTCGCGCTGCTCGTCGCGGTATCAACCGCCGTGCTGATCTTCGCCGGCGGCCTGGTCACGAGTACCGGGTCGGGTCTCTCGGTGCCTGACTGGCCGACGACCTACGGCTGGTCCATGTTCACGTTTCCGCTCGACAAGATGGTGGGCGGAATCCGCTACGAACATACGCATCGACTCATCGCCAGCGGGGTCGGCTTTCTCATCGTCATCCTTGCCGGCTGGCTGTGGCGCACTGAGCCGCGGGCGTGGGTGCGTAACCTCGGATACGCGGCGTTGGCCGCCGTCGTGACACAGGGGATCCTCGGCGGCATCACGGTGCTGTGGTACCTCCCCGATCCTGTCTCGATCGCCCATGCAGGATTGGCGCAGCTCGTGTTCTGCCTGACGGTCACCCTTGCACTGGTCACGTCGCCAGGATGGAAGTCGGCATACGAGCCTTCACGGGCCATGAAGGTCCGCGACGATCGCATCCTGCCGCGGATCGCCCTCATCACCACGATCCTCATCTACCTTCAGATTCTCGTGGGCGCGACCATGCGCCACACCGACGCGGGGCTGGCAATTCCTGATTTCCCGCTCGCGTTCGGGCACCTGATTCCGCCGGTGTGGGACGGGAAGATCGCCGTGCACTTCGCGCATCGCGTGGGAGCCCTCGTCGTGGCGTCGATGGTCATCGCCACCGCGGGCCACGCGCTGTACCACCATGGGCGGCGCGGTGAGCTGCGGCGGCCGTCGATCCTGCTGCTCTCGCTTGTCGCCGTGCAGATCACGCTCGGCGCGCTGACGATCCTCAGCGGCAAACAGTTCGTCATCAACTCGCTGCACGTCGTCACAGGGGCGGCGGTGCTCGGCACGTCGCTTGTCCTCACACTGCGGGCCCACCGGCCGAGGTTTGCGTTCGACGCGACGCCGCAGGCGTACGGGAGCGCGGCATGAAGCCGGCAGCCGATGTCGCCGATGCGGGGGAGGCCTTCACCGTCCGCCAGGCGAGCCGTGACGGCTCGCGCCACATGGCGCTTGATTTCCTCGAGCTCACCAAGCCGCGCCTGAACCTGCTGGTGCTCATCACCACGGTGGTGGGCGTCTACCTGGGATCGCCGGCGGGCGTTCCGCCCTGGATCCTCGTGCATACCCTCGTCGGCACCGCGCTCGTGGCCGGCGGCGCCGCCGCGCTCAACGAGGTGTGGGAGCGCCACACGGATTCGCTGATGCGCCGCACGCGGACGCGTCCGCTGCCCGCCGGACGACTCGGGATCGTCGAGAGCACCGCCTTCGGATTGCTGCTGTCGGGAGCGGGGCTGGTGGAGCTAGCCGTGGGGGTCAACCCGCTCTGTTCCGCGGTGGCGGCCCTGACGCTGGTGAGCTACGTGCTCGTCTATACGCCGCTGAAGAAGCGCACCTCCCTCGCCACGCTCGTCGGCGCGATTCCCGGGGCACTGCCGCCGGTCATCGGCTGGACCGCCGCCACCGGCGCGGTGACGCCCCCGGCCCTGGTGCTGTTCGGGATCGTCTTCCTGTGGCAGATGCCGCACTTCCTCGCGATCGCGTGGATGTATCGCGATGACTACGCCGCGGCGGGCATTCCGCTGCTGCCGGTGCTCGAGCCCGACGGGCGGCGCACGGGACAGCAGGCGCTCCTTTACTCCGCCGTGTTGTGGCCGGTCAGCCTGCTGCCAGCCGCCGTCGGACTCTCCGGCCTGCCGTACAGCATCGTCGCCACCGTGCTGGGTTTCCTGTTTATCGGCCTGGCCGCGGCGTTCGCGCGCGAACGTTCCATGGTGGCGGCCCGGCGCCTGTTCCTGTTCTCGATCACCTACCTGCCGCTGCTCTGGGTAGCCCTGATCGTCGATCGATTGTTTCTCTGACGAACCGGCCTGCATCCCGCCGCCTGCATTCATCATGAACATCTCGGACCTGCCGGCGGTGAATGCGACGCTCAATGCCACATCCGCGTTCTTTCTCGTTGCCGGCTACGTGTTCATCCGCCGCGGTCAGATCAACCTGCACAAGCGCTCAATGCTGGCGGCGCTGACCTCCTCGGCGTTGTTCCTGACGAGCTACGTCGTCTACCACTTGAACATCGGATCGAGACCGTTTCAGGGTCAGGGCGTCGCTCGCGTCGTCTACTTCTCGATCCTGATCAGCCATGTCCTGCTGGCGGCCGCCATCCTCCCGCTGGCGCTGATGACCGCATCGCGCGGATTGAAGGCGCAGTACGAGCGCCACGTTCGCATCGCGCGATGGACGCTGCCTCTCTGGCTGTACGTCTCGGTCACCGGCGTCGTCATCTACCTGATGCTCTACCAGCTTTATTGACGCGATGCATCCCCGAGCCTGCCGGTATGCGGCGACGGCCTTCATCATTCTCGGCGCGGTGACGTCGCCCGACACCGCCCTCGCCGCGCAACCAGGCCCTGCCCTCTTCGAAAACCTCAAATCGCTGGACAGCATTCCAGCCCCGGCGCCGATGCTCGTGCGGCCGCGCGTCTTTGCGGCCTACGGCGCGCTGATCGCGGCGGCGATGCTCACGATCCTGTATCTGTACCGGGGACGCGCGTTCATCGTCTACTGGATCGGGAGCTGGCTTCTGGTCGCGGGATCGCTGACGCTGCTCGCCCAGGGTTATCCCGACGTACGTTTTGGAAGCGTGATGCTTGGCCTCGCGCACCTGCTCGCGGTCTGGTCGGCGGGCCTGACGCTGCTCGGCGCCGAGGCGTTTCCCGACGCACCGCTGCGGTGGAACGCACCCGTGCGCGTCGCCGCGACCACGGCGGTGTGGTTTCTCGCGGCGCCGTTTCTGCTGCCGCTGACCTTCGTGCTGACCACCGGCCCCGCGGCCGCGGCGATTCTCTTCGGCTGGTCGGCGCTGCGGTACGTGCGCCTGACCGTCCGCACGCGCTACGTCGGCACACTCCTGATCGGCGCGGGCATGGTGCTGATGACCGTGACCAACGCCGCGGCGGCGGGTGTCGTGCTGAATCTCGAATGGGGCACGGAGATGTTCAACCGCCTGCTCGCCTTCAACATCGTGATCAGCATGTTCGTCGCGCTGGGCATGCACGTGCTGGTCTTCGAAGACATGACCGACGAGCTGCGCCGCGCCAATCGCAACCTCGAGGCCGCCAACGAGGAGGTGCAGCGCCTGGCGATTACCGATCCGCTGACGGGCTGCCATAACCGGCGGTTCTTCGACGAGATCGAGCGGCGGGAGATGCAGCGTCATCGGCGCTACGGATCGCCGATCTCGGTGGTGTTCGTGGACGTCAACCACTTCAAGCAGTTGAACGACACCCTGGGTCACGACGTCGGCGACGACATCCTGAGGATGCTCGGGACGCTGCTCCGCAAGCAGGTGCGCGAATCCGACTACGTCATCCGCTGGGGCGGCGACGAGTTTCTGTTGCTCCTCACCTGCAGCGTGCCGGAGGCCGAGCGGAAAGCAGAGGAGCTCAAGCTCGCGTTCGAGCGCGAGCGCGACCAGGCCAACCTGCCGGCCAACGTCGGGTTGAGCGTCGGTGTCGCGGCCGTGCCTGGAGAGGCGGGCGACCTGACAGACGCGATCCGCATCGCGGATATCCTCATGTACCGCAACAAGCTCGACGAGCGCGCCCGCCCGTCGACGTAGCCGGGGGCAGGCCCCTCGAGCTGGCTTGGGCAGGCTGGCCCTGCGATAAGATAGAACTCACGAAACTCAGGGGGAACCACGCAATGCCACGTGTATATGTCGTTGCACTTGCCGTTGTGATACTCGCGTGCGCGTTGACAGCCGAGGCGCAAACCGGACGCGTATCTGGGATAGTCAAAGACACGGCCGGCAAGCCCATCAAGGGGGCGACCGTGAGAGCGATCAACCCCGACGCAAGCCCTGGCGAGTTCACCTCCACGACCGACGACAAGGGCCGCTTCGCGATGCTCGGTCTCCGAACATCGGCCACGTGGCGCTTCGTGGCGGAGGCTCCGGGATTCTTCGTCAATGAGGGCGAGGCCCGCATCCTGAGCCGACCGGGCGCGCCCTTCCAGTTCGTGCTGCGCCGCGATCCGGGTCCCCTCCCCGGCGCCCTCGTCAAGGACATCCAGGAGCAGCTTGCCTCCGCGAACGCGCTGCGCGATGACGGCCGCTTCGACCAGGCTATTTCCGCGTACCAATCCATTCAGACGAAGAATCCGAAGCTCACGACGCTGCGCCTGGTGCTGGCGGCTACCTACCGCGACAAGGCGGAGGGCGAAGCCAACCCAGCCGCGCGGGTCGTCCTCCTCGAGAAAGCCATCACCGCCTACTCCGACCTGCTGAAGGACGATGCCGCCAACGAGCACGCGAAGACCGAACTGACCGCGGTCAGCACGCGCCTTCACGAGCTGAAGAAGAACTGACGTCGTGGCTCAACGCGCCGCCCCGGTCCGCCGCTGGCAGGCCACCCTCATCGTCGTGCTCTTCTTCATCGCGGTGGCCGGCGCCGCGCTCGCGGGATGGCTGTACGCGCGAGAATCACCGCCCCACCAGGGTCCGCTGCTCATCATCTCGATCAACGGCCTGAGCGCCGACCGGCTGCCGGCGTACGGCGCGACCCGGTCGGATACGCCGGCCATCGACGCGCTGGCCGCCGACGCGATCGTCTTCGATCGTGCGTACTCACATTCACCGCAGACGCTTCCCGCGTTCGCGTCGCTGCTCTCCGGGAAGCTGCCGTTCGAGCACGGCGTGCGGGATGACGCGGGATTCGTGCTCGCGGACGACGAGCGCACGCTGGCTGAACTGCTGCGCAACCGCGGCTTCGCGACCGGGGCGGCGGTCTCCACATTCCTGCTGGGGCGGCAGACGGGCATGGCGCAGGGATTCTCGTTCTTCGACGCCGACCTGCCCGAGTCCGAAGATGCGCAGGCGCCGCCGCTCGAGCGCGACGGCGCCCTCACTGCCGAGGCAGCGGAGCGATGGCTCCGCACGCAGGACGAGCAGCGGTTCTTCCTGTTCATCGAGGTCGACGCGGCTGCCGCTGAACCGGTCGTCGCCCGCCTCGTGCAGGCGCTCCAGCAGCGCCGTCTGTACGACGATGCGACGATCCTGCTGGCCGCCGGTCATGGCGGCTCCGGCTCGCTGGTGTCGCTGGACGAAGCATCGCTGCGCGTGCCGCTGATCGTGAAGCAACCGCGCCTCGACGGCGCCGGCCGGCGGATCGCGGCGCCGGTGCAACTCATCGACATCCTGCCGACCGTGCTCGACCTCGTGCGAGCGCCCATTCCATCCGGGCTGCGCGGCCGCTCGCTCCGGCCCGTGCTCGACAACGAGGATGCCGTACTCGTCGACCATCCGATCTATGCCGAATCGCTCGTGGCCCGGTTCAGGGTCGGTGGACGTCCGGTGTACGCGCTGACGCGAGGTCGGTTCCGCTACGTGCGCGGAGACAACGACGCGTTCTACGACCTGTCGCAGCCCGCGGCCGCCCCACTCCAACCTGCGACACCGGAAGACGCCCGCCTGCGCACCGAGCTCGATCGACTGCTCGAGGGCACGACGATCCAGATGCCCGCCGACATCGCGGCGGCCGACGTCGACCGCTACGCGGCGATTGGCTACCTGAGGGGCGCACGGCTTGCGCGCGCCGAGGCGCCGACGATTGACCCATTCGGCAATGAAGCGCTGATCCAGGCGCATCGCGCGGCGGCCGTGCTCGCCGGCGAGCGGAACTACGCAGCCGCCATCGATCGGATGCGCGACATCGCTCGCGCGCACGCCGACCTGCCGGTCGTGCAGTACCAGATGGGCACGCTGCTCGCGCGGACCGGCCGGCTCGAGGAGGCGGCGGTCGCGTTCCGAGCCGCGGCGCGGCTCAATCCTGATGTGTCCGATGCGCCGGTCGCGCTCGCCAGCGTCCTGATGCGCGCGCGGCAACATGACCCGGCGGCAGAGCAGGCCGCGCTCGCCGTCGCGCTCGCCGAGCGTGAGAACGCCGGGGCGCGCGCCGTTGCGCACGAGATGGCGGCACGCGTCGCGCTCGCGCGCCAGGATCCGGAAGCGGCGATGACGCACGCGGAGGCGGCGCAGGCGGCCGATCCGCGGCGGCCGATGCCGCAGTTCGTGCGCGGCCGGCTGCTGTACGACGAGGGCAGCTATGCGGAAGCGCTCGCGGCATTCGAACAGGCCGCCGCCTCGCTCGCCGAGCGCGGCGGGGCGCTCGAGGAGCTGCACTACTACCTTGGCGAGTCACTGGTGAAGCTCGAGCGCCCGGCCGAAGCCGAGCTGCACTTCAAGGAAGAACAGCGCAACTTCCCGCAGGTCAGCGTGGCGGCGGCGACCCGTACGTCGTCGACGTATCCACGGTGAACTTGCGATAGTCGGAAAACTCCGAGACGCCGCGCACGCGCAGGCGGCGGACCAGCGCGACCCGCGCACTGGCCGTCCACGTCACCGCGGCCGGCAGCCAGGCCTCGTTGTTCACCTTGCGGCGCTCGTAAGCCGCAACCGTGCCCGCGTGCACGCGGGCCAGCAGGCCAAGGCCGAACGACAGGGTGTCGATGGCTTCGATCTCCACGCGAACCAGCTCGTAGTCCGACTCGCTGATCCACGCGCGCGCCTTGAAATGCCGCATGACCTTGCCGTCCCTGGTCAGCGGCTTCACGCCCGGCCTGGGTGTGAGCGTCGCGAGGATCGTGTCGTGCCCCTCGATCGCCTCGCGCCGCACCATCTGGATGTCGTAGACGTGAAACACGTCGTCGACGGCCGCGGAGTACTCCCGTCGCGCCTTGTCCTCGTCGCGCGCGACGGACTGCCGCTGCGAAGGCGTCGCCGTCGACGCGACCTTCCGGGCATACGCTTCGACGCGCTTCTGTCTCTCGCGGTCCTGCTTCGCCAGTTGGTCAGGGCGAACCCGCGTGCCGTTCTCCTCGACCAGGCGCCGGTATCGATCCTCGCCAGGCAGTCCCGGATAGACCTCGAACACCTTGACCGATTCGCCCCTGGTGCGTCCCGAGCCGTCCAGCTTCTGCTCCACGCGCCGCTCCATGAAGCTGTAGCCGCTCTGCCGTTCCTCGTCCGTGGCGAGGTGCGTCTTCACCTGCGCGGCAAACGTGTCGTAGTCGGGCAGCGGCCGTTCCTGCGCGGCGGGGATCGCCATGAAGAGAAGAACGGCGCAGATCAGTCGCATCCTAAGGTCGTCCGCGGTGCGTCGCCACCAGCATCAATCCGACGCCCGCCCAGAACAGACTCCTGATCTTCCGGACCACCGCCAGCGCCACGCCAGCAGCCGGGTTCAGGGCCAGCAACGGCGCGATCGCGCCGGAGAGCGCTTCGTCCACGCCAATCCTGAACGGCACGAACTTGAACGCGACGGTCACCACCCGGTTGAGCGCCTCGAACACGATCGCCTGGCCAAGCGTCGGACTGCGGTCGCCGAGCAGCCATCGAAGCGTCAGAAACACCTCGACGACCGCAAGCGCGTGAAACGCGAGGTCGAGCGCGAAGACGCGCCAGAGCCGTGCCGGATGGCCGGCTGAAAACCCCAGCACCGACTGGCGCAGGTGGGCCAGCGTCTCGCGCCACGGCGGACGGGCACCGCGCGCCTCGTCCCACGTACCCCGCAGCACCCGGGAGGCCACCGCGGCCGCCACGGCCGCTGCGGCCAGCGCGCCCACCGCAAGCCAGCGCAGTGCCGCAGGCAACGGCGCCGTCGCCAGCAGGACGGCCAGGCCGACGGCAATCATCGCGACGACCGACGCGGCGTACACGAGATTCTCGAGGGCAAGCGATGCCACCGATTCGCGCGTCGCCAGGTGATGGCGTGTCAGGAGAACCTTGGTGGGCTCGCTCGCAAGAAGTCCGAGCGGGGTGACGCTGCCCACGGCGTCGCCGGCGAGGAATGCCCGCACCGCCTGGCGACGGGTGAGGCGCGTGCCTGGCGGCACGCAGAGACGCCAGCACTCGGCGCGGATGAGGAAGCGGGCGCCGGCCAGCGCCAGGATGACCAGGAGGCCCCACCCGACGCGCTGGACGCCCTCGACGATCGCGGCGCCGCCAACGCTCCGCACCGCGTAGGCGAAGAGCGCGGCGCCTGCAAGCGTCCCGACGACCGTGACGATGCGGCGCGAGCCTTGACGGCTCGCGTGGCGGACCGTCAAGGTCCGCCCCGCAGGATCGTCGTCCGCCCCGCATCATCCGCCCGCAGGCGCATACAGTGGCCCTGCGTCAGTGGCGTCGTCAGTGACGCGGTGTGTCGAGCTGGCCGATCGTCTCGTCGATCAACCGCTCGTTGTCTTCCTTCGTGAGGTTGCGGCGAATCAGCTTCGAGGCAATCGCCACCGACAGGTCGACCGCCTCCTTCCGGATCTGCTGGAGCGCGCGCGCCGTTTCCATCTCGATCTGGCGTTCGGCGCTCTTCACGAGGCTGGTGGCTTCGGCCCGCGCCTTCTGCTTGAGCTCTTCCCTGAGCCGCTCGGCGTCCGCGCGGGTGCTTGCCACGATCGCCTCAGCCTCGGTGCGGGCCGTCCCGAGGATGCGGGCCGACTCCTGGTGAATCTGCTCCAGCTCCTGCCTGGCGCGCTGGGCATCGTCGAGCGACTTCCGGATCGAAGCCTGGCGCGTGTCGAGCGCGTCGAGCAGCGGATGCCACGCAAACTTCGCCAGCAGCGCCAGCAGCACCAGGAAGGTGACGATGGTCCAGATGAACAGTCCCGGATCTGGCTGGACGAGCGGATTCATGACCCTACTTCAGCAGCACGATGAGCAGCGCGAACACTTCCGCGAGAATCGCGACGCCTTCGAGCAGGAACAGCGGGAGGTTCACGGCGCCGGTGATCGCGCCCACGGCGCTTGGCTGCCGCGCGACCGCCTCGGCGAGGCTCGCCGCAAGCTTACCGATACCCTGTCCAGCGCCGATGACGACCAGTCCCAGGCCGATGCCGGCACCCATATACGCGAGCGCAAAACCTTCCATTCGTCGTTCCTCCGTATGGCGGGTCGTTTCCTCACCCGCCGTTGTATAGAACGGGTCCGGGGGGACCCGCCCGCGCCAACTTAATGGTGCGCGTGAATGGCCATGCCGATGAACACGGCCGTGAGCAGAGTAAACACGTAGGCCTGCACCAGGACCACGATGATTTCGATTCCCGAGATGCCGACCGCGAGGGGCACCGAGAAGACCAGGCCGACGCCCATGCCGACCGCCGCGCCGGCCATCTCCGTGAAGATGAACACGAACGACAGGATCGCGAGGATCGCGAGGTGCCCGCCCGTCATGTTGGCCGCAAGTCGCATCGTCAGCGCGAACGGCCGCACCAGCATCCCGAGGATTTCGATCGGGATCAGTGCGATGCCAAGCACCGGGGAGACACCGCCGGGCATGAGGTTCTTCCAGTGCTTCACGAAGCCGTGGGCCTTTGACCCGGCGACAACGATCGCGCCGAAGGTGATCATCGCGAGCGCCGCCGTGACGTTGAAGTTGGCGGTCGCGGTCGTGCCCCCGTGCGTCAGGCGCACGAGGAAGTTCTCGGGGTCGAGGTGCAGCACCGAATGATTGAGCAGCCCGAGCACGTCGAAAATCGGGATCAGGCCAATCGCGTTGGCGGCGAGGATGAAGATGAACAGGGTGAGCAGGAGCGGCGTCCAGGTGCGGACCCATTTCGAGCCGACGTTGGGCTCCACGACCGAGTCGCGCAGGTACTCGACCAGCGCCTCGATGCTGTTCATGAAGCGGCGCGGGATCATGCGTTCCTGGCGCAGGTAGCTGCGCACCGCCACCGTCACCACGAGGAAGACGGTCGCGGCCACGAGCCACAGCATGAACACGTGCTTGGTGACGGAGAAGTCGATGCCGAACAGCGTGGGGAGATGGATCAGAGGATGGTCGAGCGGACTGTTGGACACGTGTCCAATGAGCAATTCGCCGGCGTTGAACCCCTCGGCGGCAGCCTCGTGGGCGCCCTGGGCGACGGCCTCATGGGCGTCAGGTTGCGCGAACATCATCCTTTTTCCATCCCGCGAGCGAAGAGGCGGCGCATGCATAGCGCCTCGGTCACGTGCAAGGCGATGAAGTAACTGGTGAAGCTGACGACGAACGCGATCGGGCGAACCGGCAGCATCTTGAGTATCACCACGATATAGACCCCGAAGAACACCATCTTCGCGGCAAAGGCCTGAATCATCAGCGGCGTCAGCCGCTCCGGATGGCTGCTCGTCCACGTCCGTTCGACGAGCACCCACGTCATCACCGCGGCCGCCAGCGGCCCGAACATCCCGAGCACTATTTCCCGTTCCGCATCGATGTTCAGCAGGCGGGTGGCCGCGAGCCATGACCCGAGACTTGCTCCCACCATCCACCACGCCGGTGTCATTTGTGCCAGACGGTCCGGGCCAGCTCGTAAAAGCCGACGATCAGGCCGAGCGCAAGCCCGCCGAACAGGAACCAGTGAGAGTCGCCAAGCCACCGGTCCACGGCGTAGCCGATGCCGCCGAGCAGAATAATGGCGCCAATCAGCGTGTAGCTCGCCCCGGCAGCCGGTCCGGAGCTGACCATCGTCTCCTGGAGCCCCTTGAGCGAACGTGACATGCTGTGCTTCTGGTCGGGCATTTCTCGTGACGAGCAAGCCAGTATACCGTCTTGTGAAATAGTTCACCAAGCCCCGGCGAAGTACAATGTTTTCACGGACATGACCCGCCGACTGATCCTCGCCGTGCTTCTCCCGGCGGTCGCCTCCGTCCTCGCCGCGACGTGGCTTCTGGCGCCCGAACTGCGAGCCCAGGCGGCCGGCCGCGAGCGCACGCTGTTTGTCAGCGCCGTCGACGACAAGGGCGAGCCGGTCGAAGGTCTCGGCCCCGGCGATTTCATCGTCCGCGAGGACGGCCAGCGACGCGAGGTGCTTCGCGTCTCACGCGCGATAGAACCAATCGATATCGCCCTGCTGGTCGACACGAGCGCGTCGGCCGTCAACGCCATCAGCGCGATTCGCGACGGGCTCAAGGGCTTTGTGGCGAAGATGGCGCCGCACAACCAGATCGCCATCATCTCCCTCGCCGACCGCCCCACCGTCATCGTCGGCTACACCTCCGACGCCGTGCGGCTGCAGGACGGCATTGGACGCCTGTTCTCCATGAGCACCAGCGGGATGACGCTGCTCGACGCGATCGTCGAGACGTCGACCGGCCTGCGAAAGCGCGAGACACCCCGCGCCGTCATCGTGCCGGTGATCACCGACGGTGTGGAGTACAGCAACCGCTACCACCGCGATGTCATCGCCGCGATGACGGCGGCGGGCGCGCCGCTGCACGCACTGGCGATTGGGTCGTTTTACGCCACCGGCGACAACACGCAGCGAGAGCGCGACTTCGTGCTCGATGTCGGCGCCCGCGAAACCGGCGGCCAGCGCGTCACCTTGCTGGCCGACTCGGCAGTCATTCCCGCGCTCGCCAAGCTTGCGCGCGAGCTCTCATCGCAGTACAAGGTCGTCTACGGGCGGCCCGAATCGCTGATCCCGTCCGAGAAGACGGACATCACGTCGGGTCGAAGGAGCGTAACCATGCACGGTGCCCCGGCGCGCGGCCAGACTGGAGCCTGACGTGAGACGTGTGACTCTGATCGCGGCAGCCCTCCTCGCGTTGTTCGCCAGCGTTCCGACGGCCCAGTCACCGGCGCCATCTCCGGCCACACCGGCGACCCAGGCCACGCCGCCCGCCCAGCCAGCGCCGCCATCCGGCCGTCAGTCGCAGGTGTTTCGCGCCGCGGTCGACATCGTCTCGCTCAACATCACCGTCGTCGACGGCGATTCCCACTACGTCACCGATCTCGACCAGCAGGCGTTCACCGTGTTCGAGGACGGCGTCAGGCAGGACGTCACGTTCTTCAACCGCCGGCAGCAGCAGATCGCGATGTCGATGCTGCTCGACAGCAGCGCCAGCATGGAAGACAAGCTTCAGACGCTGCAGGCGGCCGCGGTCAATTTCGTCAAGCGCATGAAGGCGGCCGACCTCGCGCAGATTATCGACTTCGACAGCAGCGTCCAGATTCGTCAGGGGTTCACGTCGAACCAGGGCGAGCTCGAATCGGCGATCCTCCAGACCGCGTCCGGCGGTTCCACGTCGCTGCACAACGCGATTTACATCTCGCTCAAGGAGCTGCGGAAAGTCCGGGTCCAGAGCGAGGAAGACGTCCGGCGTCAGGCGCTGATCGTCTTCTCCGACGGCGAGGACACGTCGAGCCTGGTGTCGTTCGACGAGGTGCTCGATCTGGCGAAGCGCTCCGAGACCGCCATCTACACGATCGCCCTGCGCGGCGCCGACACGCAGTCGCGCGGCTTCCGCGAGGCGGAGTTCGTGATGCGCCAGCTCGCCCAGGAGACCGGCGGACGCGCGTTCTTTCCGAGCAAGATCGAAGACCTGAACGGCGTCTACAACTCCATCGCCGACGAGCTTGCCAGCCAGTACACGCTCGCCTACACGTCGCGCAACACCAGGCGCGACGGCGCCTGGCGCCGCGTCGTCGTCCAGGTGGACAAGCCGAACGTCACGCCGCGTACCAAGAAGGGCTATTACGCCCCCACGCGGTGAACGTCCTTCCCCTGATCCTCTACGCCGTCGCGGGCGTTGCCTACGCCGTCCACTTCGCGCGCCGCCAGCCGCAGGTCGGCCGCGCGGCCACGACCCTGCTGCTCTTCGCGGTGCTGGTGCACACCTTCGTCATCGGCATGCAGACGATGGAAGTTCGGCATGTGCCGTTCGCGAACCCGTCGCGCGCGATCTCGACGTTCGTCTGGCTGCTCACGATCTCCTATCTCTACCTCGAGCTGACCACTGACGAGCGCTCGATGGGCATCTTCATCCTGCCCATCGTGATCGGGCTCCAGGTGATTCCGGCGGTTTACCCCGGCGTCGAAAACATCGATCCCGTCCTCGATAGCCCGTGGTTCTGGGTGCACGTCTCCTCGCTCCTCTTTGCGTATGCCAGCTTCGCACTCGCCGGCGTGCTCGGACTGACGTACATGCTGCAGTTCAAGGAGATCAAGAAGAAGCACCTCGGCTACCTCTACACGCGGCTGCCGTCGCTGCAGGTCCTCGACGTGATGAACTCGCGGGCGATCGCGGTCGGCTGGCTGTTCCTCACCGTCGGCGTCATCGTCGGGATGGTCTGGACCGGCCAGGCGCGCGCCTCGTCACCCGACGACCCGAACCTGCAGGCGATGGTGCTGAACGATCCGAAAATTTTCGGCGCGCTGCTCACGTGGGGGGTGTACTCGTTCGCGGTGTTCGCCCGCCGCGCGATGGGCTGGAGCGGCAAGCGGGCGGCGTGGCTCTCGGCGGTGGGCTTCGTGATCGTCCTGCTGAATTTCGTGCCGATCAGCTACTTCGTCACCACCAGCCATACGTTCGACTGAGGTGCATCTTTTCCTGCTCGGCGTGAGCCACCGCACGGCGCCTGTCGATCTCCGGGAGCGTCTTGACTTCTCGAGCCGCGACCTCGGCGCGGCCGTCGAAGCGCTGGCGACGCGTCCCGCCGCCGCCGAGGCGGTGGTGCTCTCGACCTGCAACCGCTCCGAGATCTACGTGGCCAGCAGCGATCTGCCGCGCGCGCAGAAAGAGCTGATCTCGTTTCTCAGCGACTACCACCACCTCTCGCCCGCTGACTTTCAGCCGCACCTGTTTTCGTACGACGACACCGCCGTCGCGCGGCACCTCTTCAGGGTGGCCGCGGGCCTCGAGTCGCTGGTGGTCGGCGAGCCGCAGATCCTCGGGCAGGTGAAGGACGCGTTCCAGACGGCGTCGGATCGACGCTGCACGGGACCCCTCCTCAGCAAGCTGTTCCACTGGGCGTTCGGCGTCGGCAAGCGCGTGCGGACCGAGACGGCCGTGGGCGAAGGCGCCGTGTCGGTGAGCTTCGCGGCAGTCTCACTCGCGAGAAAGATCTTCGGGCGCCTCGAGGGCCGCCACGTGCTGCTGCTCGGCGCAGGCGAGATCAGCACGCTGACCGCGCAGCACCTCCGCGGCTACGGCGTCGCCGAAATCGTCATCGCCAGCCGGACCACCGCCAGCGCCGCGGCGCTCGCCGCCGAGGTCGGCGGCAGGGCGATTCCGTGGGAAGACATGACCTCCGCCCTCGGCCGCGCCGACATCGTGATCACGGCGACGGGCTCGGCACGGCCGATCGTCACCCGCAGCGACGTCGAGTCGGTCACCGGCCGCCGCCGGTCGTCACCGCTCTTCATCATCGACATCGCTGTACCCCGCGACGTCGATCCCGCGGTCAGCGACGTCGAGCAGGTGTTCCTCTACAACGTCGACGACCTCCAGGGGATCGTTCGGGAGAACCTCTCGCGGCGCGGGGCCGAGATCGCACGGGCGGAGGCGATCGTCGAAGAGGAGCTGTCGCGGTTCACGGCCTGGCAACGCTCGCGGGCGACGATTCCCACCGTGATCAGGCTGCGCGAGCGGCTTCACGAGATTCGGCGAACGGAGCTGCAGCGGCTCGACGGCAAGCTCGCCGGCCTGCCGCCCGACGCGCGCGCGCGCGTCGACGAGGTCACACGCCTGATCGTCGAAAAGCTCCTCCTCGAGCCGACCGAGCAGCTCAAGGCGCTGCCGGACGAAGAGACCCAGGCGGCCTACACCGAGGCGGTGAATCGCCTGTTTCGGCTCCGCGAGGATGCCTCCCCAGACGCGTCACGCGACGCGGATGACCATCCGCAGCCGACTCCCGCGGATCGCCGCACCAAGTAGCATGGACACCATGAAACTCGGCACCCGAGGCAGCCAGCTCGCGCTCTTCCAGGCCCACGCCGTGGCCGCGTTGCTTCGAGAGCGCGAAGGCGTCGAGTGCGAAATCATCGTCATCAAGACATCGGGCGATCGCCTCTCGGAAGCGACGCTCGCGCAGATCGGCGGCAAGCGGCTGTTCGTGAAGGAAATCGAGGACGCGCTGCTCGACGGCACGATCGACCTCGCCGTGCACAGCAGCAAGGACATGCCGGCGCTGCTTCCGCCCGGGCTTGTCATCGGCGCCGTGCTGCCGCGCGAGGACGCCCGCGACGCGGTGGTGCTTCCGGGCGAGGTCGGCGAGCCGCTCGCGCTGGACGACCTCGTGAGGCGGCTCGGACGCGCGCCGCGCATCGGCACGAGCAGCGTTCGCCGCATCGCGCAGCTCACCCGCATGTTTCCCGGCGCCAGGTTTCTCCCGATTCGCGGCAACCTCGACACCCGCCTGCGCAAGCTCGACTCTGGAGACTTCGATGCGATCGTCCTCGCTGCCGCCGGGTTGAGGCGCTTGAAGCTCGCAGCACGGATTTCCGCGGCGCTGCCGCCCGACACCTGCGTTCCGGCGCCAGGACAGGGAATCATCGCTGTGGAAATCCGCGCGGGCGACGCGCAGGTGCGCGAGCGCGTCGCGGGCATTACCCACCCGCCGTCAGCGTCGGCGCTTGCTGCCGAGCGAGCCCTGGTCACCCGGCTCGGGGGCGGGTGCCAGATGCCGATCGGCGCGTTCGCGTCCGAGGTCGGCCGCGACCTGCGGATGATCGCCATCGTGGTGTCCGTGGACGGATCGCGGATCGCGCGCGCGGACACGCGCGGGCCGATCGCCGATTCCGAACGCGTGGGCGTCGAGGCCGCAGAACTGCTGCTGGCGCGCGGCGCGGCGGACATCCTGGCCGACGTGGAGCGAACGCAGGGCGCAGTGGAAGGGATTCAGCCGTGAAACCGCGCGTCGTCTACCTGATCGGCACCGGTCCCGGCGATCCCGGATTGATCACGGTCAACGGCCTCAACTGCCTGCGTGCTGCGGACGTCGTCATCTACGACCACCTGGTGCCGCGCCGCCTGCTGCAGCACGCGCGCCCAGGGGCCGAGCTCATCGACGTCGGCACCGCGTCTCCCCAGCCGATGGCGCAGGAAGCGATCAGCTACCTCCTGGCGGACAAGGCGCGCGAGGGCAAGATCGTCGCGCGCCTGAAGTGGGGCGATCCGTTCGTGTTCGACCGGGGCGGTGAGGAAGCGCTGTACCTGCACGAGCAGGGGGTGGCGTTCGAAGTGATCCCCGGCATCCCCGCAGGCATCGCGGTGCCGGCGTATGCGGGCGTCCCCGTCACGTATCCAGGCGGCGGCGACACGGTGACGCTCGTGCGGGGCTATGAGGACGAAAGCCGCACGCCGCCCAGTATCGACTGGGCCAGTCTTGCGCGGCTCGAGGGCACGGTCGTCTGCTACGCCGGCGGACACCAGCTCCCGCGCATCCTGGAAGCGCTGCAGTCGCACGGCTGGCCGGCGAAGGGCCAGGGTGTCATCGTCTACAACGGCACCCTGCCGAGCCAGGAAACGATCGCCGGCACGATCGAGGAGCTGCTGGCCGCCGTTCGCGAGACGCCGAAACGGGCACCGGCCACCCTCGTCGTCGGCCGGGTGACCGGCTTCAGAGAGCATCTTCGCTGGTACGACACGCGCCCGCTCTTCGGCCGCCGCGTCCTCGTGACCCGCCCCCGCGCGCAGGCGGCGGAGCTCGTCGACCGCCTGACCGCACTCGGCGCCGACGCGGTCGAGGCGCCGATGATCCGCATCGAGCCGCCCGAGGACGCGGAGCCGCTCGCACGCGTGACCGCGGCCGCCGACGCCTTCGACTGGATTGTCTTCAGCAGCGCCAACGCCGTGGACGCGTTCATGACCATGCTCCTCGATGGCACGCGGGATGTGCGCGCGCTGAAAGGGCCACGGCTGTGCGCCGTCGGCACCGGCACGGCGGACGCGCTTGCGAAGTACGGCATCAAGGTCGACCTGCTCCCTCGCGAGTTCCGGGCCGAGGCCATCATGGCGGCGATGGCGGAGCACGGCTCGCTGAAGGGCGCGCGCGTGCTGCTGCCGCGGGCCGACATCGGCCGCGAGGTCATCGGCGACGATCTGCGCGGGGCCGGCGCGGTCGTCACCGAGGTCACGGCGTACCGGACGGTGCTCCAGGACAGCCAGCGCGACGACGATCCGGACGTCTACAAGATGCTGCTCGAGGGGCGGCTCGACGTCGTGACGTTCACGAGCCCGTCCTCCGTCCGCAATTTCGCACGGGTCTACGGCGCCGACCAGGTCGCCGACCTGCTGAAGGGCACGGTGGTGGCCGTCATCGGTCCTGTCACCGCGGACGCCGCGGCACAGCTCGGAATCCCGGTCACCATCCAACCGGTCAGCCACACGATTCCCGCGCTCGTGGATGCGATAGCTGCCCACTTCGCCGCGACAAAGACCACCGGCGTTTAAGCGTTCGTGGCAAGATCAATCGCATGGCAGTCAAGACCGCAACACGGCTGAATCTCGCGCGGCGGCCGCGCCGGCTTCGCCGCACCGAGGCCATTCGCAGCCTGGTGCGCGAGACGCACCTGACGGCCGACTGCTTCATCTATCCCCTCTTCGTCTGCGAGGGGCATGGCGTCCGCCGCGAAGTCTCGTCGATGCCCGGCGTCTACCAGTTGTCCGTGGACGAAGCGGTCAAGGAAGCCGCGGCGGCCAAGGCGGAGGGCGTGCCGGCCGTCCTGCTGTTCGGATTGCCCGCCGACAAGGACGCGAATGGCACGCTCGCGGCCGATCCCGAAGCGCCGGTCCAGACCGCGGTACGCGCGCTCAAGCGGGCGATCCCCGACCTCGTCGTGATCACCGACGTCTGCATGTGCGAGTACACGTCGCACGGGCACTGCGGCATCCTCGACGGCGAGGAGATCGCCAACGACGTGACGGTTGCCCACCTCGCGCAGGTGGCGCTGTCGCATGCCGCGTCAGGAGCTGATTTCGTCGCGCCGTCCGACATGATGGACGGCCGCGTCGGCGCGATTCGCCAGATGCTCGACGAGCGCGGGTTCGAGCGGGTCGGCATCATGTCCTACGCGGCCAAGTACTGCTCGGCGTTCTACGGTCCGTTCCGCGACGCCGCTGATTCGGCGCCGCAGTTCGGCGACCGGCGCGGCTACCAGATGGATCCCGCCAACGTCGCGGAAGCGCTGCGGGAGGTCGAGATCGATCTCGCCGAGGGCGCCGACGTCATCATCATGAAGCCGGCACTGCCCTACCTGGATGTCATCGCCCGCGTGAGGACGAAGTTCGGACATCCGATCGCCGCCTATCAGGTCAGCGGCGAGTTTGCGATGATCAAGGCGGCGGGCTCACACGGCTGGATCGACGAGACGCGCGCGATGATGGAGGCGCTGACGTCCATCCGCCGCGCCGGCGCTGACATGATCATCACCTACTTCGCGCGTGACGCGGCGAGACTCCTTGCGCAAACCAAACACCAGTAAAAAACTCTTCGAGCGCGCACGGCAGATCCTGCCTGGCGGCGTCGACAGTCCCGTTCGCGCGTTCCAATCCGTCGGCGGCGCGCCGCTCTTCGTACGCCGCGCATCCGGCGCCAGGATCGAAGACGTCGACGGCAACCGGTTCATCGACTACGTGATGTCGTGGGGCCCGCTCATTCATGGCCACGCGCCGCCCGGGCTCGTCCGTGCCGTCGGCGCCGCGGCCAGGCTCGGCACCAGCTTCGGCGCCCCCTCGTCACTCGAGATCGACCTGGGCGAACGGGTGCGAGCCCTCATGCCGTCGATGGAGCGCGTGCGCTTCGTCAGCTCCGGCACCGAGGCCGCGATGAGTGCCGTCCGGGTCGCCCGGGCGTTTACCGGCCGCGACCGGATCATCAAGTTCGAGGGCTGTTACCACGGCCACGCCGACGCCTTCCTGGTGAAGGCGGGGTCGGGTGCGACGACGCTCGGCGTGCCGACCAGTCCTGGGGTCCCGAAGGCCGTCGCCAACGATACGCTGCTCGCGCGCTACAACGACGCCGCGTCGGTCGAGACGCTCTGCGAAGAGCAGGGCCGCGCCATCGCCGCGATCATCGTCGAGCCGATCGCCGGAAACATGGGCGTGGTCGCGCCGGCGGACGGATTTCTCCAAGCGCTGCGCGACATCGCGACGCGGCACCGCATCGTGCTGATTTTCGACGAGGTCATTTCCGGCTTCCGCGCGTCGGCCGGCGGAGCGCAGGCGATCTTTGGCATCACGCCCGATCTCACATGCCTCGGCAAGATCATCGGCGGCGGTCTGCCGGTGGGCGCCTACGGCGGGCGGGCGGACATCATGGACATGGTGGCACCCGCCGGTCCGGTCTATCAGGCTGGAACGCTGTCCGGCAATCCCCTGGCGATGACGGCTGGGTTGTGGGCGCTGAAGCGGCTGACACCGGGACTGTACAGAGACCTTGCCAGGCGTGGATCCATGCTGGCGTCCGGGTTTGCGGAGGCCGCGCGGACAGCGCGGGTGCCGCTGCAGGTGAACGCCTTCGGATCGGTGATGACGCCGTTCTTCACGGCATCGCCGGTGCGCGATTACGACTCGGCGCTCACCGCCAACACGCGCGCGTATGCGACGTTCTTTCAAGCGATGCTGGCGCGCGGCATCTATCCCCCGCCGTCACAATTCGAGGCGTGGTTCCTCTCCGCCGCGCATACCGATCGGGATGTGAAGAAGACCGTGGATGCCGCGCGCGCCGCCATGAAAGCCGTCGCGAGGGAAATGTAGCCGACTTTTGTGATCACGACACACCGAGGCGGTGAGACACCCGCCTCCGCTAAAGCTACGGCGGGCAAGCCATATCGGCTTGGGCGCCGAAGCCGCAGGCGAAGGCGGCTGCCTCGGTGTCCCGTATCAGCGAAGTTACTAACGGGCTGCCGCGGTACCTTGGACCGTCAGTGGCGAATCGATCCGCACGCGGAGCACGGAGCCCTGCGGCAGTTCGACTTCCTTGCCTTCGGTAGCCGCGATCGTGCCGCCGCCGCCGATCAGGATGCCCGCGATGGCGCCCTTGACGCCGCCGAGAAGGCCGCCGATGATCGCGCCGACGCCGGCCCCGGCCGCAGTGCGGCCGACCTCACCCTTGATGCCCTCGCCTTCGATGGCCTCCGTCACGGTGCCGCGCATCGGGTACGCCCGGCCGCTGACCGTGACCTGGTCGAAGCTGACCGTCATCTTCGACGTCCGATTCGTGCGCGTGCCCTGCTCGACCGCCGTGACGACACCCCGCACGACCGAGCCCATCGGGATGACCGTCCGGCCATTGACGTTCACGTCGATCAGCGTCGTCGCTTCGAAGCGATCTTCCACCTTGGCGATGCCCGAATCGAGCGTGTTCGAGAGGCGCACGTCGATCTCGGTACCCGCCGGGATCTCAACGCCGCCGCGCTGGTTCGCGGCCGTCGAGCCCATGGTGCTGCGCGCCGTCTGCCGACCCGTGGACGGGGTGGACGGCGCTGCTGAATACGCGCCGGTCGAGTCGCCGCGCGCGCGCGTGCGCAGGTCTTCGATACGATCGCGCGTATCCGCGTACTCGTAACGCGCGAAGTTCTGCGGATCCTTCCGCAGCTTCACCTTCAGATAAATCACTTCATCACGAAGGTCGTCGAGCTCCGCCTGGAGCTGGCTGGCGCGCGAGCTGTCCCGCCCCCGGAGCTGCGACACGTCATTACCTGCCTGGTAGACGCTGTCCTGGAGCCGCTGAATGTCCGATTGGGAAACGTTCGAGCCCTGCTGCGCGGCAACCGGCGCCGCGAGAGTGGCTACGAGCAGAGCCGCGAAAGCGGCGTTGTAGAACTTGCGAGGCATGCGATCCGTCCTCCTGTGTAGAGCGTGAACAAAGCTATTCACCTGAGGTGTAGTGCAATTGTCGGGCCGCTAGAACGCTTTCCATGTGTACGTAGCGTCCGCCTTCAGGCGGACCGCGTGAGTCCGGCTAAAGCCGGACACTACGTTCTGATGAAAAACGCTCTAGTCACGCCAAGGCATGAGCCCTTCTATCCAACTGATCCGTGTGAGATCGTTGTAGATCACCGTCACCATCAGCATCATCAAAAGGACAAATCCCGCGAGCAGCATCTTTTCCTTGACCCGCAGGCTGAAGTCGCGCCGGGCGATGCCTTCGAGCGCCATGATGAGGATGTGACCGCCGTCGAGCACCGGTACGGGCATCAGGTTGAGCAAGCCGAGGTTGAGGCTGATCGAGGCCATCAGCGAGAAGAGCGCGATCCATCCCGCCTGGGCTGATTCCCCTGAAAGCTGGGCAATGGCGACCGGCCCCATGAGCTGACGCGGTGACGTCGAGCCGACGAACAGGCCGCCGAGTGTCTTGAAGATCAAGCCGCTGAGCTCGATGTTGCGTTCCACGCTCAGCTTCAACGCCTCGAGCGGGCCAGGGTTGAACGACTTGCTGGCTTCGCGAGGCGTGATGCCGATCATCCCGCGGTCGCCGCGCTGCACCGGCGTGACCGTAATCTGCTGCTCCTGGCCGTCACGCCTGATCGTCACGTCGATAGGCTTCCCGGCATTGGGCGCCGTGGCGTCCACGAGCTGGCGGGCAAAGACAACGCGCTTGCCGTTGACGGCCACGATGACGTCACCCGCGCGGATCCCTGCCTTGTCCGCTGGATCGCCTGGCAGGACGGAGTCGACGATCGGATTCACGTCGGGAAGGACGCCGATGTCGCCAATCTCGTATTTCGTCTGCGCGTCGGGGCGGATCGTGACGGTGACCGTCTGGCTGCTGCGCAACAGCGTCACCGGCACGTCCCGATCGGGACGCGTGCCGATGGCGAGGAACAGGTCGTCCCACGTCTCGATCTCATCGCCATCGACGGTGAGGATCCGATCGCCCCGCTGGATGCCAACTCCCTCGGCGGGAGATCCAGGCGACACCATGCCGACGATCGGCGGTTCATCCTGGTATGCGGGCACGCTCGCGCCCTGCGCCAGCACGATCGCGAGTACTACGACTGCGAGCAGGAGGTTCATGACCGGTCCCATGATCAGGATCTGGAACCGTTCCCACTTCGTCTTCGACAGGAATTCGTCGGGCTTGCCCGTGCGCGGATCGTCCGGGTTCTCGCCGGCCATCTTCACGTAGCCGCCGAGCGGAATGATGCTGATGCAGTACTCCGTATCCCCGCGCGTAAACTTGAGGATCTTCGGTCCAAAACCGAGCGAGAACGTCAGCACGCGGACGCCGAGCCTGCGGGCGGCAAGGAAGTGCCCGAGCTCGTGGATAAACACGAGGACGCCGAGAACGAACAGAAAAGCCAATAACGTCGTCAACTGGAAGACCTCTAGTGGACCGTTCGGACTGATTGAGTACTACTCACAACAAGCCTCCGAGCGCGGTCGGCGGGCCGCGACAACGGAGCGGCCCGGTGGTAGTTCAGAAGGTACACACCACTAGACCGTCAATTCTAACCCGCGGGCCAACTCACGCGCGTGTTCGCGCGCCCAGGCGTCGGCGCGCCGGACCTCGTCCAGCGTCAACAGCGGCTCGACCGTGTGCGCGGTCATCGTCTTCTCTATGACGCGTGGGATGGCCATAAAGCCGAGCTTGCCCTGCAGGAATAAATCGACAGCCACCTCGTTGGCTGCATTCAGGACCACCGGGAGGGTGCCGCCTGCCCGAAGCGCGCGGTACGCCAGGCCAAGTGAAGGAAAACGGTCGTGGGACGGGGGGAGGAATTCCAGGCGGGCGGCCCGGGTCAGGTCGAGCGACGGCAGGGCGGCCTCCCAGCGGTCGGGGTACGAAAAAGCGTACTGAATCGGGAGCCGCATGTCGGTTACGCCAAGCTGTGCAATTACAGAACCGTCGACGAGCTCCACCATCGAGTGGACGATGGATTGCGGGTGAATGACGACATCGATCTGATCGGCGGAAACATCGAACAGCCAATGGGCCTCGATCACCTCGAGGCCCTTGTTCATCAGCGTCGCCGAGTCGATGGTGATCTTACGGCCCATCTGCCACGTCGGGTGCTGGAGCGCGGCCTCCGGGCCGACGCGCTCGAGTTCAGAGGCCGAGCGCTCGCGAAACGGGCCGCCTGACGCCGTGAGGATCAGGCGGCGAACCTCGCCGCGGGTCCGCCCGTGCAGGCACTGATGAATGGCGTTGTGCTCGCTGTCGACCGGGAAGATCTCGACGCCCCTGCGGCGCGCGGCCGCGGTGACGAGCGCGCCGGCCATGACCAGCACCTCTTTGTTGGCCAGCGCAATCGTCTTGCCTGCCTCGATCGCCGCGAGCACCGCTTCGAGACCCGCCGTCCCGGCCGACGCGCACAACACGATGTCGACCGAGGGATGGGTGGCGACGGCTATCAGCCCCTCGGTTCCGGAGCCGACCGCGCGCGGAACGTTGGAGCACGCCGACCTGAAACGATCGAGCGCGGCATCCGTGGCCATCGCGACGACGTCGGGGCAATACCGGTCGACCTGCTCTGCCAGAAGCGTCGCATTGTCGCCGGCCGCAAGCGACACGACTTTCAGCCGCGTGGGATGGGCGTCGATGACCGACAGCGCGCTGCGGCCAATCGAGCCGGTCGATCCCAGAATGGCGATGCGTTTCATGACCGCAAGTACAGATAGTAGGCGGGCACCGCGAAGAGCAGCGCGTCGATCCGGTCGAGCACGCCGCCGTGCCCGGGAATCAGCGTCGAGCTGTCCTTGAGATTGGCGTCGCGCTTCAGCCGCGATTCGAAGAGATCGCCGCAGATACCAAGGACGACGATCGTGAGGCCGAGAATCGCCATCGGCGCCGGGGCGAAACCCGGCAGCATGCGCGGCCCTGCGATGGCCATGAAGAGCGTGCCGAAGACGAGTCCGCCGATGGCGCCCTCGATCGTCTTCTTCGGGCTGATCGTCGGCGCGAGCGGGCGGCGTCCGAATGCCCGGCCGGAATAGTACTGGGCCGTGTCACTCAGCACGACGGTCGCAATCAGGAGGAGCGTCGCGCCCGGTCCGTTGAGCGCCTGCACGCTCACGAGCATCCCGAGCGGCACGCCGATGTACCAGGGCGCCACAAATCCCCCCGACGCCTGCGCGATCGTCGCGCCGCCAAAGAGCACCTGCATCACGAGCAGCGCGAAGGCGACCATGACGAGGCCGAGCAGCGTCTGCAGATCCGGCAGCAGCATGTACCAGCAGGTCACGGCGACCAGAAGGAGGATCGGCGCCTCCGCGGACCGTAAAGGTCTGCGCCGGGGGTTACTCGGCTCGATGCGGCGCGGATCCTCACGGTCCGCGACCGGGGCTTTCACGATCCGCAGGTATTCGTGGGCCGCGAGCACGGCCACCAGTGATGCCAGCAGGCGAAGGCCGATGACCGGAAGAAACAGGATTGCCGCGAGTGCCGCGGCGGCGAGGGCGACCCCGCTGAGGAGTCGCGTCATCGAGAGGTCACTGCGCCCCGATCACGGCCGGAGCTGGATTGATTCCGCCGTAGCGCCGCTCGCGCTTCTGATACGCCAGCACCGCCTCGAGGAGGTGCTGGCGGCGAAAATCGGGCCAGAGCGTTTCGGTGACGTAGATCTCCGCATATGCAATCTGCCACAACAGGTAGTTGCTCACCCGCATCTCGCCGCTCGTGCGGATCAGCAAGTCGGGATCGGGCTGCCCTGCGGTGTAGAGAAATCCGGCGAAGCGCTCCTCGTCCAGATCCTCGGGACGCATGCCCGACTCCATCGCGCGCCGCGCCGCGTCGACAATCTCCGCGCGGCCGCCGTAGTTGAGCGCGATGTTGAACAGCATGCCGCTATTCTTCGAGGTGCGGTCGATCGCCGTGGTGAGCTCCTCCCGCACGTCGCGGCCGAGCTCCTCCATGCGACCGATGACGCGGAAGCGGATGTCGTTGGAGAGGAGCGTCTTGAGCTCGGAGCGCAGGTAGCGCTTGAGGAGCAGCATCAGGGTGCTGACCTCGGCCGGCGGGCGCTTCCAGTTTTCGATCGAGAAGGCGTACAGGGTGAGGACTCTGATCCCGAGCCGCGCGGCGGTTTCGACGGTATCGCGCACGGCCTCGATCCCGGCGCGGTGTCCCTCGACGCGAGGCAGGTGGCGCTGGGCGGCCCAGCGGCCGTTGCCGTCCATGATGATGGCCACGTGCACCGGCAGCCGGTCGAAATTGACCTGCCGGGCGAGCGCCTCGTCGGGATGCCCCGATGGGATCGACGTCAGCACCTGCTCAAGCGGCACGTTCCATCGCCTCCAGAATCGATTCAATCATAGTCCACCCGGACCAGGAACAGCCCGTGCGCGGGGGCTGTCGGCCCCGCCTGCGCCCGGCTACCGCCCGCGAGCAGCGCCGCCATCGACCCCGGCTCACGCCGCCCGCGTCCGATCTCGACAAGGGTGCCGGCGATGGCTCTCACCATGTGGCGGAGGAATCCGTTGCCCGCCACTTCGTACACGATCTGGCGAGCCTCACACCGGGGTCCCCGCCGCGCGTGCGCGGCGGGGTGGCGTGGCTCGTCCCATTGCATGTCCTGTTGAGACGTCGTCAGTTCGGAACGTGTGATCGTCCGAATCGTCCCTGACGTCTCGCTGCCCGTGCTCTGAAACACGGCGAAGTCGTGGCTGCCGATGAGCGCGCTCGCAGCCTCCTGCATCGCCGGCACATCGAGCCGCTCGGGCAGATGCCACGCGAATGCGCGATCGAATGGGCTGGCCACCGGCGACGTATCGAGGACGTACCGATAGGTCTTCGAGCGCGCGCTGAACCGCGCATGAAAGCCAGTCGGCGCGTCCTCCACGGCCGTGACGCGCACATCGGGCGGCAGGCTCGCATTGAGGCCCCGGTGAATGGACGCCGCATCGTGCCGGGATGTGACCTCCGCGCTGGCCACCTGGCCGAGCGCGTGTACGCCGGCATCTGTCCGGCCGGCGCCATGCACCGTGACCGGCGCACCGTCAAACCGCGCGAGCGCCTGCTCGAGCAGCCCCTGGATCGATTCACCGTCGGCCTGCCGCTGCCACCCGACGAACCGCGTGCCGTCGTACGCGACCGTAAGTTTGAGGATACGGGCTCTCGGCTCTGGGCTTTGGGCTTTGGGGTCTGGCCTTGGGCGTTCGGGGTTGGCCAAAGCCTAAAGCCTAGAGCCGAGAGCCTGGTTTGACCACGGGAAGGCCCGCGAGACAGAGCGGACAGGATTCCGGCTCGTAGGTCGGCAGCGTGACCACCGCGAGTGCGTGGTACGGCACGCCGATACGCTGCTGTCCTCCGCTGCGATCGATGATGGACCCGGCCGCCACCACCTCGGCGCCCGCCGCCCGCGCCACCTCGACCGTCTCTTTCGTCGATCCGCCGGTCGTCACGACGTCCTCGACGACGAAGACCTTCTCGCCTGGTGAGAGCGTGAATCCCCTGCGCAGCGACAACGCGCCGTCCTGGCGCTCCGCGAAGATGGCCCGCACGCCCAGCGCACGGCCGACCTCCTGTCCGACGACGATCCCGCCGAGGGCGGGTGAGAGCACCACCTGCACGCCGAGGCCGCGGACGCGGTCCGCCAGTGCGGCGCCGCAGATGCCCGCCTCACGCGGATGCTGCAGCACGAGCGCGCACTGCAGGTAGCCCGAGCTATGCAAGCCCGACGTGAGGCGGAAGTGCCCATCGAGCAGCGCGCCCGCACCGCGAAAGAGATCGAGAATATGGTCGGCGGATACCGGTGTCATGGCAAGGATCATGATACTGCCGCCACCGCGAACATCACCTCGGTCACGGCCGTCCAACACACGTGGAGCCCACAGGTATGCGTCACAGATTGTCCACCGTCATGAACGTCTGCACGATCGCCGTGCTGACGACCGCCGCCGCTTCGGCGCAGTCGACCCGGCCGCCGACCGAACCGCCGCCGCAGGTGCGACGGCTGACGGTGGACTCGGCAGTGCGAACGGCGCTCGAGAACAATCTCGGGGTGCAGGCGGCGCGCGTCGATCCGCTCATTCAGGATCTGGCCGTAGCGGCGGCGAGAGGCGCCTGGGCGCCCAACTTCACCACCACGCTCCAGACGACGAGTTCCGACACGCCCAACAACAGCTTCCTGTCGGGTGCCCTCGGGTCGAAGACCAGCGACACACGATTGACCACCAACGCAGGCGTCACCCAGCTTCTGCGCTGGGGCGGCGACTACAGCGTGGGATGGGACGGCGCGCGGTCGACCACGACCAACCTCTTCTCGAACTTCTCACCGCAGCTTCGCTCGTCGCTCGCGTTGAGCTATCGCCAGCCGCTGCTGCGCGGCTTCAGCATCGACACCGCGCGCCAGCAGATGCTCGTGAGCCAGAAGAACCGCGAGATCGCGGACCTGACGCTGCGCCAGGCGATCACGGCCACCTCCCGATCGGTGCGCCACGCGTACTGGGACCTGGCCTACGCGATCGCGTCGCTCACCGTGCAGCGCCAGTCGCTGGCGCTGGCCGACACGTCCCTGCAGAACACGCGTGCGCGCGTCGAAATCGGCACCACGCCCCCAATAGACGTCGTCGAGGCCGAAGCCGAACTCGCCACACGTGAAGAGGCCGTCATCATCGCGGCCGCGCAGATCGAGACGGCGCAGGACACCCTGCGGGCGCTCGTCTACAACCCCTCGATGCCGGACTTCTGGACGATCCGGATCGAGCCCGCCGAGCTGCCCCCATTCCAGGCGGCTCCGGTGGACGTCGATCTGGCAACGCGGAATGCGCTCGATCGCCGAACGGATCTGCAGCAGACCAGAAAGAACCTGGAGGCGACCGATGTCAACCTGCGGTATTTCCGCAACCAGGCGCTCCCGGACGTAACCGCAAGCTTCGACTACGGGCTGGCCGGCCTGGGGGGCACGCAGTTCGTCCGCGGCGAGGGCTTCCCGGGGCCGATCGTCGGCCAGTCGGTGCGCGGCTTCGGGAGCGTGCTGAGGGATCTGTTTGCCAACGACTTTCCGAGCTGGACCGCCGCGGTGAACGTCAGCTACCCGCTCGGCTCGAGCCGGCCGGAGGCCGACCTCGCGCGCACCCGGCTGCAGTACAGCCAGGGGCAGACGCAGTTGCGCAACCAGGAGCTTCAGGCCGTCACGCAGGTGCGTGAGGCGGGCCGCCAGGTGCAGACCAACCAGAAGCGGGTGGAGACGACGCGCACATCGCGTCAGCTCGCGGAGCGGCGGCTCGATGCCGAAGAGCGCAAGTTCGCCGCCGGAACGACCACCAGCTTCTTCGTCTTCCAGGCGCAGCGGGACCTCGCGCAGGCGCGCAACAACGAGGTCCGCGCGGTGCTCGATTACAACCGCTCGATCGTCGATTTCGAGTCGGCGCAGGAAGCACCTCTCAGGTAAGGCGTCTCTCAGGTAAGATGCGGCGCGGACCCTGACGGTCCCCGATTATGCCGAAGGTGTCGGTCACCATCATCAGCCTGAACGAAGCCGAGCACATCGCCGCCGCCATCGACAGCGCCGCCTGGGCGGACGAGGTCGTGGTGGTTGACGCCGGCAGCCGCGACAACACGTCCGAGATCGCGCGCGCGAAGGGGGCGCGCGTCTCCGAGCGCGCCTGGACCGGCTACGTCGATCAGAAGAACCACGCGGCGAGCCTTGCGTCCCACGACTGGATCTTCTCGCTCGACGCCGATGAACGGATCACCCCGGCCCTGGCGGGTGAGGTTCAATCACTGCTCGAGAGCGATCCTCCACGGCACGGATACCGCGCGCCGCGCGTCGCCTATCATCTTGGCCGCTGGGTGCGGACCACCGACTTCTATCCCGACTTTCAGACCCGGCTCTACGATCGCCGGGCGGCCCGCTGGCGGGGAAAGTACGTCCACGAATCTGTGTCGGTGGATGGCCCCGTCGGCCGCCTCAGGCATGAGATCGAGCACTATTCGTTTCGCGATCTCGACGACCAGCTCGATCGCATCAACCATTACACGACCCTGGCCGCGCGCCAGATGTACGAAGCGGGCCGGCGCACCGGCGCGCTCGAGCTGATCGTCCATCCGCCGGCGGCGTTCCTGCGGAACTACGTGCTGCGTCGAGGCATACTCGACGGCACCGCCGGCCTCACCATTTCCATCATCAACGCATACTCCGTCTTCCTGAAGTTTGCCAAGCTGAGGGAGCTGCAGCAGGGGCGTTGTTCTCCCTCCACATAGACACGTCGCGCTCGTGGCGCGGGGGCCAGTGGTACGTCATGCAGACGGTGCTCGGCCTGCGCGCGCGCGGCCACCGGGCGTTGCTCGTGGCCCATCCACAAGGGGAACTGATCAAGCGGATGCAGGAGGGACACGACCTGATCCCGCTGGCGCCGCGCGGCGACATCGACCTGACGTCGGCATGGCGGCTGTCGCGCGTGCTGAAGCAGCTCGAGCCTGACGTCGTCCACGCCCACGACCCCCATGCGGTGGCCATGACCTCGACCGCGCTCTCGATTGCGTCGCCGCAGCCAAGGCCCTTCTTCGTCTCCACGCGCCGCGTGGTCTTTCGGCTCGCCGACAACTCGTTCTCACGCTGGAAGTATTCGGAGGTGGACTGCTTCATCGCCAGTTGCGGCGCGGTTCGCGATCGCCTGGTCACCGACCGCATCCCGCGCGCCCGGATCACCATCGTCCATGAAGGCGTCGACGTCGAACGCCTCGCGCGGCTCCCCCCCGTCGACGTGCATGCGGAGTTCTACCTGCCCCACGGCGCGCCGGTCGTCGTCAACGTCGCCGCGCTCGCGCCCCACAAGGGACAGCATCACCTGATCGATGCGGCGGCGCTGGTCGTGCGCGACGTGCCGGACGCACGCTTCGTGATCGTGGGCGACGGCGAGCTCCGGGAAGCGATGGAGAAGCACGTGAAGGACAAGCACCTGGAGCGCCACGTGTTCCTCGCCGGCTTTCGCGTGGACGCCCTGGAGCTGACCAAGGCCTGCGATGTGTTCGCGCTCAGCTCGATCAACGAGGGACTGTCGATGGCGCTCATCGACGCCATGGCGATGAGCAAGGCCGTGGTGGCGACGACCGCCGGCGGGATTCCCGAGGTGATGGTGGACGGGGAGACCGGATACCTCGTGCCGCCGCGCGACCATCGGGCAATGGCCGACAGGCTGGTCTACCTGCTCAAGCATCCCGCAGCCAGGCGGAACATGGGCCAGGCGGCCTATGCGCGCGTGCGCGACAACTTCAGCGAGGACCGGATGATCGACGAGACGGTCGCGGTGTACGAACAACGGGCCGGCAGGCGCCGCGCAGCGGACACTGCGAGTCCTTCTGCGCGCGCCTGAATCCGCAGGCGTTCATCATCCCGAGGTGGCAGAGGGAGAAGTCGTACCGCACCGGATCCTCGGGCTCGATCGCCCGCAATGCGGCGGTGATCTCAGCCGCCATCTTCCACCCTGGACTGATGTACCTGGTCAGCCGGAGGCACTGCCCGACGCGGATCACGTGCGTATCGAGCGGGACGATCAGCCGTGACCGCAGCACCTTCGTCCAGACGCCGAGATCGATCTCGTCGGTCCGCACCATCCAGCGCAGGAACAGGTTCAGGCGCTTGCAGGCGCTGCCCGCAGACGGCCGCGGAAAGAAATAGCAGACGCCGGGACGCGCCGGCATCCGGCCGTACGCGGGCCGCAGATCGGTCTTCAACGCGCGCGTGGAGAAGGCGTCGAGCGCCGGGCCTACGTCGGGGGCCGATGGATCGTCGCCCGCAATGAAGAAGTTCTCGATCGACCCGGCCTCGCGCAGCATCCGCTGCAGCACGAGCATCAGCGCGGCGAGATCCCTGCCGCGAATCCAGCGGTGGACCAGCGGCGCCAACGAAGCGCCGTCCCGCGCCGGGTCGAACTGGCGGACAAACTCCGCCGGCCTCGGCCCCATCACCGCCAGCAGCGATTCGATCGATTGCAGCACGCTCGCCACGCGCCCGAACGCGAGCCCCGCCGCACAGAAGCCGACGACCTCCCGATCGTCAGGAGCCTTGAACCGTCGAACGATGTGAACGGGATCGGTGGCGGAGGTGAGGTGATCGAAGGAGCGATAGAGCCGCTCCAGCGGCTCCCGCAAATCAGGCGCGGCAGTTTTCACTGTCACGGCACACCGAGACACTGAGACACCGACCCATCCTATTCTTTCAGCCGACTGTCCGGCTGAAGCCGGACACTACGTACGCAAGGATCAGAAGGTTGTAACAGGCACTCCGGCCTTGCACAGGGGACAGGTGGCCGCCGCGTAATTCTCCGGCGCCTTGTATTCGGCGAGCGCTGTGTTGGGCGCGCCGGCATCGGTTACCGCTTCCATGCGGTCATAGATCTCTGCAGTGGCGAGCACGGTGCCGCCGGCGTCGCGCACCAGGGCGGCACAGCGCGCCAGCGTCTGTCCCGTGTTCCTGACGTCGTCCACCAGCAGCACCTGCTTGCCGGGCACCTGCTGCCGGTAGAAGCGGCTCAGGGTCTGACCGCAATCGGGCGCAACGCTGAACGGGGCGAACAGCGTCTGGGGACGAGTGATCGCACGGCGGCTGTCAAGGAGGCCGGCCATCGTGTGCGCGAGCAGCGCGCCGCCCGTGACTGGGCCGGCCACGACTTCCGTCTTCTCGAGCACCGACGCCGGCAGCACGTCGAGCAAATCCTGCGCGAAACGCCAGATGGTCGACGGATGCCGGAACAACTGGTGCGGATTGAGGTACACCGGCCCGTGGTAGCCATTGCCGAAGTCAAAGTGGCCGTTCAGCATCAGGACCTCGTGCTCCTGCAGGTCCTTCAGCGCCTTGTCGCGAATTTCGTCTCGTCGGCTCATAAATCCTTGCATGACCTACAAGCCACGCGCCATGGGTGCATCGGGGTTGACGAATACCGTGCGTCCGCCCACCAGCGTCGCCGCGACGCCGCCGCGCAGTTCCCACCCGTCAAACGGCGTGTTCTTCGACTTCGACCGCAGCCGGCTCGCATCGACACGCACCTTCAGGTCGGGCGCGATGATCGTGATGTCGGCCGGCGCGCCCTCCGACAGCGAGCCACCGGCAACACCGAGGATGCGTGCGGGATTGACCGACAGCAATTCGACCAGGCGCGGCAGGCGAATCATCCCGGTATGTATCAGCCGATCGAGCGACAGCGACACGGCGGTCTCGAGGCCGACGATCCCGAACGGCGCGCGATCGAATTCCACTTTCTTCTCGTCGTAGTGATGCGGCGCGTGATCGGTGGCGATGACGTCCACCGTGCCGTCGGCGATGCCCAGGAGCATCGCGTCGCGGTCGGCCTCCTCGCGCAGCGGAGGATTCATCTTCGTGTTGGTGTCGTAGGGGATCGGAGACCCGAGCCGCTCGTCGGTGAGGGTGAAGTGATGCGGACACACCTCGCACGTCAGGCGGATGCCCGCCTCCTTGGCCTTGCGCGCCGACCGGAGCGAGGCGCGCGCGCTCATGTGCGCGACGTGGAATGCCGAGCCGGTGAGCTCCGCCATCAGCGCGCCGCGCTCGACGTGCAGCGCTTCAGCCGCGCCCGGGATGCCGCGCAGTCCGAGCGCCGAGGCGTGAAACCCTTCATGCGCGACACCGTCGCCCTTGAGCGTCTGGTCCTCGCAGTGCTCGATCACCACCATGCCGAACATGCCCGCGTACTCGAGCGCGCGCCGGAGCAGCAGCGCCGTCGCCACGGGATGGCCGTCATCGGTGATCGCGACGCATCCGGCCTTCCTCAGCTCGGCGATGTCCGCCAGGAGCTCGCCCTTCGATCCGCGAGACACCGCGCCAATCGGATAGACGCGCGCCAGGTTGGCTTCGGCCGCCCTCGCCAGGATGTAGGCCGTGACATTCGCGTCGTCATTGACCGGCGACGTATTCGGCATGCACGCCACGGCGGTGAATCCGCCCGCCACCGCCGACGCGGTGCCGGTGGCCACCGTCTCCTTGTGCTCCTGCCCGGGCTCGCGCAGGTGCACGTGCATGTCGATGAATCCGGGGCACACGACGAGGCCGTCGGGGACCTCGAGCACCGTGGCGCCGTCGACCGGCAGATCGCGGCCGACGCGGGCGATTCGATCGCCGTCGATCAGCACGTCGTGGATGCCGTCGATCCCGTTGGCGGGATCGACGACGCGTCCACCCTTAAGCAGCCTCTTCATGTTTCGCTCCGCCGGCCAGCAGGTAGAGCACCGCCATGCGGACGGCCACACCGTTGGCGACCTGGTCGAGAATCACCGAGTAGGGGCCGTCGGCCACTTCCGACGAGATCTCGACGCCCCGGTTCATCGGCCCCGGGTGCATGATCATCACGTCGGGCTTGGCGCCCTCGAGCCGCGCCTCGGTCATCCCGAACACGTTGAAGTATTCGCGCAGCGACGGAAAGTACGCGCCTTCCATCCGCTCCAACTGGATGCGGAGCAGCATGACGACGTCGGCATCGCGCACCGCCGCATCCACGTCGCTGGTCGGGTGAACCCCGAACCGCGCGACGTCGGTCGGGATCAGCGTCGGCGGGCCGCACACCCACACGTTGGCCCCCATCTTCGTCAGCAGGTAGATGTTGGACCGCAGCACGCGGCTGTGCAGCAGGTCGCCGATGATGGCCACCTTCAGCCCGGCGAGCTGACCCTTGCGCTCGCGGATGGTGAAGGCGTCGAGCAGCGCCTGGGTGGGATGCTCGTGCATGCCGTCGCCGGCGTTGATGATCGCCGATCGGCAGATGCGCGACAGGAAGTGGCAGGCACCGGACGACGAATGGCGAAGCACGATCATGTCCGGGGACATCGCCTCGAGGTTGGCCGCCGTGTCGGCGAGCGTCTCACCCTTGACCACGCTCGACGAGGCCACGGCGATGTTGAGCGTGTCGGCGCTCAGGCGCTTCTCGGCAATCTCGAACGAGGTCCGCGTGCGCGTGCTCGCCTCGTAGAAGAGGTTGATCACCGTCTTGCCGCGCAGCGCGGGCACCTTCTTGATCGGGCGCGAGCCGACCTCCTTCATCGCTTCGGCGGTGTCGAGGATCAGTGAAATTTCGCCGGGCGACAGGTCCGCGATGCCCAGCAGATCCTTCCGTTTCAGCGCCGTGACGGCCGGCGTCTGGTCGACGGGCGTCACCTGAGCGGTCATTCGGCACCTCCCTGCAGGACGACTTCGTCCTCCCCGTCCGTCTCCTGGAGACGGACCTGCACGCTCTCCTCGAGAGCCGTCGGCAGATTCTTTCCCACGTAATCGGCCTTGATCGGCAACTCGCGGTGGCCGCGGTCGACGAGGACGATCAGTTGAATGGCCTTGGGCCGCCCGAAGTCGATCAGCGCATCGAGCGCCGCACGCGTCGTCCGGCCGGTATAGAGCACGTCGTCGACGAGCAGGATCTTGTGGCCGTCGATCGAGAACGGAATCTCGGTGCGGCGCACCAGCGGCTGCGGCCCGACGGCGTGGCGCATCAGATCGTCACGGTAAAGCGTGATGTCGAGGGATCCGGTCGGAATCTCGTGGCCCGTAATCTCGAGCAGGCTGCGGGCCAGACGCCGCGCGATGTGCACCCCGCGCGTGCGGATGCCGACCAGCGCCAGATCTTCGACGCCTTTGTTTCGTTCGACGATTTCGTGGGCGATGCGGGTGAGGGTGCGGGAGATCCGCTCCGCATCCATGACGACGACGGACATGTTCACCTCTTTGCGGCCTCACAGGGCGCGCAGTTAAAGAGTCGGAAAGGATTATAGCGCGTGGTACGCTTTCGTGGATTGAGCTTCTACCACTGGGCCGTCCGGCCCGCGCTCTTCTCGCTCGATCCCGAGCGCGCCCACGAGCTGACGATGTCGGCGCTGCGGCAGCCGTTGCTGCTGAAGGCGCTTCGGTCGGCGGTCGGTCTTCCAGACAACGCACGCCTGCGGCAACGCGTGATGGGCCTTCCGTTCGAGAATCCCCTGGGGCTTGCCGCGGGGCTCGACAAACAGGGAACGGCGCTCGCGGCGTGGGCGGCGCTCGGTTTCGGGCATGCCGAGATTGGCACCGTGACGCCGGAGTTCCAGCCGGGCAACCCCCGGCCGCGGATCTTCCGCCTCCCCGCGGACGCGGCGCTCATCAACCGCCTCGGGTTCAACAGCGCGGGCGCGGCGCAGGTGGCGAAGAACCTCGCGGCGGCTTCCGCCCGCGGAATGCTGGTGGGCGTGAACGTCGGCAAGAACAAGCTGACCCCGATCGCGCAGGCGGTGGACGATTACATCCGGGCGGTCGAGGCGCTTCATCCCTATGCCGACTACTTCACCGTGAACGTCAGCTCGCCAAACACCGAAGGATTGCGCTCGCTGCAGGAAGCCGCCACGCTGCGATCGCTTGTCGAGCAGGTCGTCGCCCACGTGCGCTCGGTGGCTGGTAACCGCACGATTCCGGTGCTCGCGAAGTTTTCACCGGACTCTCCGCTGCCGGATCTGCTGGCCTCGGTCGACGCGGCGCTCGAGGCGGGCGCGTCCGGCGTGATTGCGACAAACACGACGGTCGCGCGGGACGGCCTGGCATCGCCCGCGACGTTGACGGCCGAGGCCGGCGGGCTCAGTGGCGCACCCCTGCGAGTGGCGGCCAATCGCACCTGCCAGCAGTTGTTCAAGCACATCGGACGAAAGGTGCCGATCATCGGCGTGGGGGGAATCTTTACCGCGGATCACGCCTATGAGCGCATCCGCTCGGGCGCCACGTTGGTGCAGATGTATACGGGCCTGATGTACGAAGGGCCGGGCGCTCCGGCGCGGATCCTGCGAGGGCTGGCAGCCCGGCTGGAGCGCGACGGGTTTGGCAGCGTGAGCGAAGCCATTGGAGTGGATGTGCGATGAGAGGCGTGGTGTCGGCGATGGATAAACTGCTCGTCGCGCTCGACGTCGAGAGCGGGGCGCGTGCTCTGGAACTCGTGTCGGAGCTGCGTTCCGTGGTCGGAGGATTCAAGGTGGGAAGCCGCCTGTTCACCCTCGAAGGACCCCTACTCGTTCGAACGATCGTCGAGTCGGGCGCCCGCGTGTTCCTCGACCTCAAGTTCCATGACATCCCGAACACCGTGGCGCAGGCGGTCGATTCGGCGGTGCAGAGCGGTGCGTGGATGATCAACGTCCACGCGTCGGGCGGCATTCCCATGATGCAGGCCGCCGGCGATGCCGGCCGCAGCGCCGCGGCGCGCCTCGGCCGGCCGGCTCCGCTGCTGATTGCCGTGACCGTGCTCACGAGCATGGACGAGGAAACCCTGCGCGAGGTGGGCGTGCAGCGTCCCCTTCGGGAACACGTGATGGCGTTGGCGCGGATGACGCAGCAAGCGGGGCTCGACGGCGTGGTGGCCTCGCCGCAGGAAACGGCGGCGATCCGCGCGGCGTGCGGCCGTGAGTTCGCGATCGTCACGCCCGGCATTCGCGGAGCGTCCGCGGGCACGGAGCGGAACGATCAATCGAGGACCATGGGGCCGGCGGAAGCCGTAGAGGCAGGCGCCAGCTACATCGTGGTGGGACGGCCGATTATCGCCGCGACCGATCCTCGCCAGGCGGCGGAGTCGATCGCGGCGGAATTGAATCGGGCCGGCTAAAGCCGGCCCTTCTTATTTCGCGGTAAAGACCGGGTGCCCGCGGCGGTTGCGCTGCCAGCAGGTCTCGGTCTCTTCCGTGCACGCCGGGCTCTCTTCGCCCCGACTGACGGCGAGAATCCGATCGGCCGCGACACCGAGGCCGACCATGTAATCCCTGACCGAGGCCGCGCGCCGTTCGCCGAGTGACAGGTTGTACTCGTTGGTGCCGCGCGAATCCGCGTGCCCTTCGACGGTGATCCGTGTCGACGGCCAGCGGCGCAGGTAGTCGGCGTTCCTCTGCAGGATCGGCCGGGCGTCGTCGCGGACCGTCGACATGTCGTAGTCGAAGAACACGTCGGCGAGCGGCATCTCCGCATTCAACTGGTCGAGCGTCTTGCGCGCGAACAGCTGGTCCTCCGTCAGCGGCGCGGGCGGCGGCGCTGGTGCAGGCGGCGGCGGCGGTGGTGGCGGCGGCGGTGGCGGTGGCGCAGCAGCCGGAGGCGGTGGTGCCGGCGGCGGCGGAGCGGGCGGCGGCACCTTCTTGGCGCAACCCGACACGACGATCACCAACAGCAGCGCGATAGCGGCGGAATACGACACGCAGCGGCGCAGTTTCATCAGCGGAATCTCCTGCGTTCTATTGCGTTTTTGACAAGAACCGATGCGAGCTTACCGTCCGGATCGCCGCGTGTCAATCAATCAGCGACCGGATGCACGTCCCATGCGAACACGCGGAGCCCAAGATGGCGCTCGTCAGCCGTCCCTTCAGCCGCTCCCGGCACGTACACGCGGTCGGTTTCGACGGCGATCGCGCCCAGGCCGCGCGCCACGTCCTCGGCCGGAACGGTGACGCTCCAGTCGAAATCGGCGGCTGGCCGGAGCTCGCCGATGACGCGCCCGCCCGCCGTCAGCCGCACCCTGGGTGGAGCGTCGAAGTACTTCAGAGGATCTTCGCCGCGGAGCGTGACGCGAACGGCTTGCGGTGGCCCCTTTGTCTGAATCACGGATCGCTCGCTCGTCCATCGCCAGCGCCGGCCGGTTGGAAAATCGTACTCCTCCTCGTGCCATCCCTCGTCGAGACCGTAGACCATTTGCTGGGCAGGCTGGATGTCGAACTGACGCACGGCGACCGCCGCGCGACGGTCGCCGGTCCCGGCCGCACGCGACGCGATCGTCAGCCGTGCGTAGGCCCCGTTTCCCGACTCGATGCCCTCGGGCAGGTCCAGAAAGCGTAGAAAGTTTCGTTGATCAACCGTCAGGGTCCAGCGGTCCCGAACCTGCCCCTCGACGGCGAGCTCGAATACGGCCGCCGGGTCACCGGGGTCGCCGAGGTGACGCCCGCCGATGACGAGGTGCATCGGTCCGGGCCGGCGCCGCACCCACGCTTCGATGGGCCGATGATCGGGCCCCGTGGCCGTCGCGCGCGCGAGCCCACCGGTCTCCGCGGTGAGCGACCAGCCCTGTCCGGCAAACCATCCGGGCCGCTCGAAGCGATACCAGTCCACCCCCATTGGCCTCGTGCCACTGAGCTCGGGGTGGTTCGCCACGCTCCAGCGATAGCGGACGACGTCTCGGCGGCTCTGCGGATCGATGAGGGCCAGGTCGGTGCGCCGCGCATCGGCCAGAAACCAGACCGGTCCGGTACCGCCGCCGGTCCAGTAGTCGACGAGCGCCAACCACTCGAACTGCCGGCGCGGTTCGATCACCGGGAGACCCCCGTTGTCCGCCTGCACCGCCCGCCAGATGGCGAAGTGGGAAAACACCGCCGCGGGCCTCATCGATTCGCCCTGCTGCGCCGCGTCGGCGATGGCGCGGAACGTTGGGTGCGCTTCGCCGCCGTACGCGACGCCTCCCGGCACAGCGACGATCAGCGAAGCGGCCATCAGCGGGACGGCCATCAGGGGTGCGAAGCGCCCCGCGATCGCGATGCCGCGAACGGCGAGGAACGCGACCATGGGAATCGTCGGCAACGCGTACCTCACGAAGACCGTCTCCTGGAACAACAGATGGAACAGGGCGTACGGAGCGAAGGCGAGGAGCAGAAGCAGCAGTACGCGCGGTTCGCGCGCCAGCAGGACCAGCCCGCCGGCTACCGCGGCGGCCGCCACGGCCACCGACAACGGAATCGACGCCCAGGGCAGCACGAACGTTTCGTAGAGCGCGAACGCGAGCCGCCGCGGCGTGGGGTTCAGCCACACCATGTTGACCCAGGCGAAGTCCTCGTCAGCCTGGGTTCCGAGCGCCTGCAGGTAGCCGTCGATCCCGCCGCTCATCACGAGCAGAGGAACCGCCCAGGCGACGACCCCAGCCGCGAGCGCCGCGACCGGCCGCGTCGCGAGCCACGCGACGCCGGCACGGCGCTGTTCGACGAGCGCCAGCGCCAGCAGCGGCATCGTCAGCCACATCGTCTGCGCTCGCATGCCGAGCGCCAGGCCGGCCAGGCAGGCGCCAAGCGCGAGGTGCCTCCGTTGGCGCCTGCCGCTGAGGATCAACGCCTGGGCCGCGAGCGCGAGCGCAAGCCCCGGCATGTCGCTCATCGGACGCAGGCCGGAGATCCAGAACACGGGCGCGGCAGCGGCAAGCGCAGTGGCCCCGCCTGCGCCAAGGCTTCGGCCCGGCAAGCCCCCCTCGCGATCGAGCGCGCGAAAGACATGAAACAGCGCGACGATCGCCACCGCTCCGCCGACCGCGGACCACAGCGCGAGCGCCGTGGCCTCCGCCACCGTTTGGGTCAGCGTCGGCCAGATGCCGGAAATCAGGAAGAGCGAAACACGCCCGAGCGCGATGTAGACAGGATAACCAGGTGGATGTGGCTGGTGGCGACCCGGATCGAAGTCACGAAGTCCGAGGGCGAAGTTGATCGAATCGACGTCTTCGAGGTTGGGGGCGAGAAACGGGAGGTGAAGGATCAGGTACCCGGCGGCAATCACCCACACAGGCCACAGAGACACAGAGTCACAGAGAAGGCCTTTTGGCTCTGTGACTCTGTGTCTCTGTGGCCCGTCGGGAGTATCAGGCCGGGTGGAGGACGACACCTTCATTCAGGCTGCCCATCCTATACCCCTGCAAGTCGATCGTGACGTGCGCGTATCCGATCGCACGGAGCTCGCGCACGATCCGATCGCGGACGTCTGGCTCGAGCGCGCGCGCCAATTCGTCCCGACCGATCTCGAGACGCGCCAGTGCCTGCCCCGCCGAAGCCGGTGCCTGCCGCGCCGAAGCCTCCGGCGCAGGCGGGTCGTGATGCCGCACGCGGCAGATGCGGAAGCCGAGGCCTCGCAGCACGACCTCTGCGCGCTCGATCATCTGCAGCTTCTCACTGGTGACTTCGGCGTTGTACGGAATGCGCGACGACAGGCACGCCGACGCCGGCTCGTCCCAGGTGGGCAGGCCGGCCAGCCGCGACAGCTCGCGAATATCGGCTTTTGTCAGGTCTGCCTCGTCGAGTGGACTTCGCACGCCGAATTCCCGGGCGGCCGCGCGCCCAGGGCGGTAGTCCGCGCGGTCATCCGCGTTGCTGCCGTCGACGATCACCCCGAACCCCCGCTCGGACGCGAGCTGCGAGAGCGAGGTGTAGAGCTCCTGCTTGCAGAAGTAGCAGCGATTCACGGGATTCGCCCGGTACTCGGGGCGCTCCATCTCCGCGGTCGCGATGATCTCGTGGTGCAGCTGAAACTCGCGCGCGATCCGCAGCGCGAGCTGTCGATGATGGTCTGGATAACTGGGGCTGTCGGCCGTCACGCACAGCGCCGAGGCGCCGAGAACCTGCGTGGCCGCCCAGCCGAGATAGGCACTGTCAACGCCGCCACTGAAGGCGACGATGACGGAATCAAACGAGGCGAGCAGATTCGTCAGCCGGCGCTCGCGGGTCTCGAGTGGCATGTCCCTCACGAATCAGTCGTCGACGGTTTCTTCCTCCTCGTCGTCGTCATCATCGTCGTCGTCTTCTTCCTCTTTTTCTTCCTCGTCATCGGCGTCGTCGTCATCGTCGAGGTCGTCGTCATCGTCGGCGACTTCGACTTCGTCGGCGCCTGACACCACGAGATTCTTGCCGCATTCCGGACAACTTACGCTGTCACCTTCCTCGAAATCCGAGGTATCAATCTCGTCGAATTCGCACTCGGGGCAAGTCGCCATGGTGACTCCATGCGGCGTCGGCCGCAAAGGTCGAATTATATCGAGATTTGCGCGATTCCTGCAATGAAGCCTAAGGTCAATTGCCCGCTCTCCCGATACAACCGGCGATGCCCGTCACCGCACCGGCCGCCGCGAAAACCATCCTCGTGGCTGACGACACGGCTTTCGTGCGCGACCGGTTCAAGGCTGCGCTCGAGGCAGCGGGACATCGCGCCGCTACCGCGGGGAACAGCGCCGAGCTGGTGGCGCAGGTGCGCGCGGACGCTCCGGGAATTGACTTGCTGGTAATTGATCTGCGGTTACCGCAGGGCCGGGGCGTCGACCTCGTGCGTTCGCTCCGCAAGATCGACCGGTTTCATGCACCGGTCGTCATCTTCAGCGGCACCATCGCCAGCGCCGAGGAGGTCCGCGAGCTGGCGACGCTCGGGGTGGCCGGGTACGTCAACGAGTACACGGCGGCGCAGCATATCGTGCCGTCACTATCTCCCCACCTGTTCCCGGATCAGAACAATCGCCGATCGAGCCCCCGCGCGGTGGTGGCGGTCTCGGTGTCGTATCGCTTTGGCAACACCATCGCGGCCGCGCTCACGCTGAACGTCAGCCGCGGCGGCATGGCCGTCCGGACGACCAGCGCCCTCGAACCGGGGACGACCGTCCGGGTCCGCTTCCGGCTCCCCGGCGCCCGGAAGGACATCGATGCGGATGCCAGGGTGGCATGGACCGAGCGCCGGGTGGGGATGGGCCTGGAATTCACCCGGATCGACCCCGAGGACCAGGCGATCATCAACGAATTCGTCCAATCCCACTTCTTTTCCAACAGAAAAGCGTAAAACCGGCTCGGCCCTGCCCGGCGACGCCTGCCGAGCCGCGAAGACGGGTGTGCGGCCCAACGTGCATCCGACACGGCCGGAAAACCGGATCAGGTGTCGGCCAACCGACACCCCCAGATCCGCACGGATCTGGGCGTGAAACCAGGGCATGTCGGTCCCGCGACGTCGCCGCCGTCCGGGCGACACGGACGGTCTTTCGTCCACCGGGTGCGGTTTCCCGTCAATTTTCAACAACTTACGGGCGGATCCTCACTTGCTCAACAGCTCGCCGACATGAGATTTGTCCGTCTCCTCCTCACTGTGTTCGTTCTTGTCAGCTTCGGTGTCAGCCCGGTCTTCGCGGCCCCGGCAACAAACAAGGTCGTCAGCAAGCCGTCCGTTGATAAGTTGCTCGAGCGGCCCGGTAAGGCCACCGACAAGCTGCGGGTTCTGGTGCGGTACAAGCCCGGCGCTTCTGCGCGCGTCAAGGCGCGCCTCGCCGGGAACGTCGACCGGGTCAAGTCGGAGCACCGCGGGGTTCGTGCGCTGTCGGTCGAGATGCGCCGCTCCAAGCTCGCGAGACTCTGCATGCGAGACTCCGATATCGAGGGTTGCTCGGCCGATGCACTGATTTCGACAGATCAGGCACAGGGGGCGTTCATCGAGTCCAGCGTCCTCGGGACCTCTCCGGTGTTGATGTCGCCGGCGCCCGCGCCGGCTCCGGTGGAGGAGGTCCAATTCGACGCGCAGCACCTCCGCGAAACCCTCGGGATCCAGCCATGGGATTCGGCGTACAGCGTCGGCATCGCGATCATCGACTCCGGTATCGCTTCTTCACCGGACATCGCCGACAGCATCTATGCGTTTTATGACTTCACGCAGGGCGGCATCGAGACCGCCCCCTACGACGCATATGGCCACGGGACGCACATTGCGGGGCTGATTGCCGGCAACGGCTATCTCTCCGGCGGCAAGTACGTTGGCGTGACAACCGGGGTGCGCCTCATCGGCCTCAAGGCGCTCAATGCGCAGGGCCAGGGCTACACGAGCGACGTGATCGCCGCGATCGAATTCGCGACCACCAACAAGGCGGCGCTCGGCATCGACATCATCAACCTCTCGCTCGGCCACCCTATCTTCGAGTCGCCGGCAACCGATCCCCTGGTGCAGGCCGTCGAAAACGCCGTCGCCGCCGGGATCGTCGTCGTCGCCTCCGCGGGCAATCACGGTTTCAACCCCGTGACCCAGGAGGTCGGCTACGCGGGCATCACGTCGCCGGGCAACGCGCCGGGCGCGCTGACGGTCGGCTCGCTGCGGACGAAAGCGACCGCGGATCGGTCAGACGATGAGGTGTCGCTCTTCAGCTCGCGCGGTCCCACGTGGTACCAGGGACAGATCAAGCCCGACGTCGTGGCTCCGGGGCAGGCGCTCATCGCGATCAACGACCCGACCTCGACGCTCTCGCAGAACCCGCTGCTTCACACCGACGTCGTCGGATACATCAGGCTGAGCGGCACGAGCATGGCGGCCGCGGTGGCCACCGGCGTCGCCGCGCTGGTGATCGAGGCGAACCGCCAGGACGAAGGCTACGATTCGGTCCTGTCCCCGAACACGGTCAAGGCTCTTCTTCAGTACACGTCGCTGGCGGTGAATACCAGCGTCACCGACCCGAACATTCCCGCTCCGATCGTGCAGGGCGCGGGCGGCGTCAACGCCGTCGGCGCGATGGAGCTGGCGAGATCGATTGACCCGGCAGTGGCGGTTGGCGACTCCTGGATCGACGGCTACTACGCCCCGTTCACGGACATCGCCGGAACGACGTATGCCTGGGGTGAGCAGATCGTCTGGGGCGACCAGATTGTCTGGGGCGACACGGTCGCGAAGAACAGGCTCGCATGGGCGCAGCAGATCGTCTGGGGCGACGACGACCAGATCGTCTGGGGCGACAACGACCAGATCGTCTGGGGCGACGCCGACCAGATCGTCTGGGGCGACAGCGTCCTCAATTTCGGCCCGAACCTCGTGAAGAAGTCTTTCGCGGTCTGGAGCAACCAGATCGTGTGGGGCGACGACGACCAGATCGTCTGGGGCGATGACGATCAGATCGTCTGGGGTGACGACGACCAGATCGTGTGGGGCGACGACGACCAGATCGTCTGGGGCGACGACGATCAGGTCGTTTGGGGAGATGCATTCGGCTTCCTGGAGCTTTAAGATGACTGGCAGGACAATGTCATTCCCCTGGGCGCCGGCCGCCGGCGGTCACCAAGCACGGTTCGCGTCGCGGGCCGTGGTCACGGCCATCTATGTGACCGCCGTGATTGCCGGCGGGGCTGTGCTGCTGGTGGCGAACTTCCCCAAGGAGCTTCCGAACCCGCTGCTGGCCGCCGGCCTGCTGTGCGCAGCACTGGCGTTGTCGGCGGTCAAGCTTCGCCTGCCGCTCGCCAACGGCGTCTCGACGATGGCGCCGGCCAACGTCGTGGATTTTCTCGCCTTGATGGTGGCAGGCGTGCCCTTCACGATCGTGATGGCGGCAGCCGGTTCGCTCGTGCAGTGCACGGTTCGGGTGCGCAAGCGGCAGCCGATCCACCGCACGGCTTTCAGTGTCGCCTCGGTCGTCATCGCGGTGCAGGCCGCCGGCTGGGTGTGGCTGGCGCTGGGAGGCAGCGTCGAGCAGCTCGGGTTGCTCGAAACGATTGTGCCGCTCTCGGCGGTCGCGACGACCTTCTTCGCCGTCAATACCGCGCTGGTGGCGGGCGCCATCGCGCTGTCGTCGTCTGGATCGGCCACGCGCTCGTGGCACCGCGAGTTTCTGTGGAGTGCGCCGAGCTACTTCCTCTCGGCAGTCGTTGCGGGTGTGATCGCGGTCATCATGACCCACGACGCCTACCTGCTCCTGCCGCTTGCCGCGCTTCCCCTCTACATTTCCTATCGCGCCTATCAGATCTCGGTGCGGCGGATCGACGAAGAGCGCCGGCATGCGCAGGAGCTGGCCACGATGGTCGCGACCACCCAGGAAGCCCTGGCGCGCGCCATTCAATCCGAGTCGGCGCTCGAGGCTGAGAAAGAACGGCTGGTGCTCGCGAAGGCACGCCTCGCCGTCACCGTCGAGACGATCAGCGACGGCGTGGTCACGGTCGACATGAGCGGTTCGGTGCTGCTGATGAACGACGCGGCGCAATCGCTCAGCACGATGCAGGAGAGCGACCTGGCTGGCCTTCCGGTCGGCGCGGTCTTCGGTGCTCTCGGCCTTCCAGCCCAGACCTACAAGGCGGCGCTCCAGCGCGTGCTCGGTGAGGGCCAGGCGGTGCAGCTTCGCAACGACGGTCCCGGATGCGCGCCGGCACCGCGCCTCGTCGAGATCACCGGCACGCCCACTCGCGACGGGGAGGGCGATGTCGCCGGCGCCGTCTGGGTGCTGCGCGACGTCAGCGACGCCGCGCGCCTCGAGCACGAGCGCTCGAAAGCCGCGCGCCTCGAATCGCTCGGCGTGCTCGCCGGGGGGCTCGCGCACGACTTCAACAACATCCTGATCGGCGTCGTCGGCAACCTCTCGCTCGCGCAGACGATGGTGCGGCCGGGCGACGAGGCGCTGCGGGCGCGGCTGACGCACGCCGAAGCGGCCTGCGTGCGCGCGCGCGGCGTCACCAATCAACTGCTGACGTTCGCCAAAGGCGGCGCGCCGGTGAAGACCACCGCCTCCGTCCGCGACCTGGCGGTCGAGTGCACGCGCTTCGCGCTGAGCGGATCGTCGGTTGCGCCGCGCTTCGCGGTGGACCCGGAGCTCTGGGCGGCCGACGTCGACACGGTTCAGATCGGACAGGTCGTCCACAACCTGGTGCTGAACGCGCTGCAGGCGATGCCTCGCGGCGGCGTGGTCGACGTGATGCTGCAGAACGTCGAGGTGACTGCGAGCGAGCCCCGCCCTGGCGTGGCACTGATGCCCGGCAAGTACGTCTGCCTCACCGTCGAGGACAACGGACCCGGCATCGGCGCCGAACACCTGAGCCACATCTTCGACCCCTACTTCACGACCAAGGAAAAAGGGTCGGGCCTCGGCCTGGCGATTTCCTACTCGATCGTACGCGCCCACGGCGGCGGGATCGCGGTTGACTCGGAAGCTGGCCGCGGGTCGCGCTTCTCGGTCTACCTCCCCGCGTCGACGCACGTGCTCCCTGCCAAGGTCAGCGGCCGCGTGGAAAGCTCGCAGACGCGCACCGGCCGCATCCTGCTGATGGACGATGACGCCGAAGTCGCGGAAGTCGCGCACGACATGCTCGAGAGCCTCGGCTACGCCACGCAGGTGGCGCCGTCGGGCAGGCACGCCATCGACATGTTCCGTGAAGCCGAGTCACGGGGCGAGCCCTTCGACGCGGTGATCCTCGACCTGACGGTGCCTGGCGGCATGGGCGGCGGCGAGGCGGTGCCCCACATCAAGGACATCCGTGCCGACGTGCCGGTGGTCGTGACGAGCGGATACGCGGACGACTCGGTGCTGGCGCGGTTCCGTGATTACGGCTTCGACGGCGTGCTGCCGAAGCCGTTCGCGATTCCCGACCTGAGGCGCGCGCTCGAAGAAGCAGACTCGACGGCGCGCGCGGGCCGTGCAGGCGGATTGCCCGGCGTGTCCGAGCGACCGACGCTGCGCATGACCTATCCCTGAGACCGGTTCTCCGGCGGGTCCAAGAGGACCCGGCATCATCATCTCGTTCGCAGCAGGCGCAGGGCGTTTCCCACCACGATTACGGATGCGCCGGTATCGGCGAGAACGGCCATCCACAGAGTGGCCCCGCCGGTGATCGCCATCACCAGGAACCCTGCCTTCAACGCCAGCGAGATGGCGACGTTGGTCCTCACATTCCAGAGCGTGGCGCGAGCCAGCCTGATCGCGTAAGGCAGCTTCAGGAGCTCGTCCGACATCAGCGCGACATCGGCCGTCTCGAGAGCCACGTCGGATCCGGCGGCGCCCATGGCCACGCCCACGTCGGCGGCGGCGAGCGCCGGCGCGTCATTCACGCCGTCTCCCACCATCAACACCGGGCCGTACCGATCCCGAAGCGAGCGCACGAGCTGGTGCTTCTGGTCGGGCAGGAGTCCCGAATGAACCTCGTCGACGCGCAGCTCCGCGCCGATGCCGCGCGCCGCTTCTTCACGATCCCCGGTGAGGAGCGCCACGCGGCGGACGCCTTGCTCGCGCAGCATGTCGATCGCTTCGCGCGCCGTGCGGCGGGGACTGTCGGCCAGCGCAATCGTCCCGGCCAGCATCCCGTCAATGGCGACCAATACCAGTGACGAGCGGTCAGGCAGCGTGACAGGCGGCACCTCGATGCCGCGCAACGCAAGCAGCCGCTCGTTGCCGATGACGATTCGCCTGCCGTTGACCTCGGCTTCCGCGCCCATGCCTGGAAGGGACGCGAACCCCGCCGCGGGCAATGCCGCGGTTCGCGTGGCGGCGTGGGCGGTGATGGCCCGGCCGAAGGGATGCTCCGATCGCGCTTCGACCGACGCCGCGTACATCAGAAGCTCGCTTTCGGAAAACGGGCCGGCGGGCCGGATGGCGGCAACCTCCATCTGTCCGAGCGTCAACGTTCCCGTCTTGTCGAACGCGACAACCCGGACGCCTGCAAGCCGCTCCAGGTAGGCCCCGCCTTTCACCAGCACGCCGTTCCTGGCCGCGGCCGACAGCGCCGCCACGAACGACACCGGCGTTGAAATGACCAGCGCGCACGGGCATGCGATCACGAGCAGCACCAGCGCGCGATAGATCCACGTCTCCGGCTCGCCGACGCCCGCCAGCGGCGGACCGATCGCCACGACCAGGGCAATGGCGAGCACCACCGGCGTGTACGTTCGTGCGAACCGATCGACGAAGGTCTGCACCGGCGCGCGGCTCGCCTGGGCCGTCTCCACCAGGTGGATGATCCGGGCGAGGCGCGTGTCACGAACGAGCCGCGTGACGCGGACGTCGAGCGCACCATGACCGTTGATCGTTCCCGCGTACACGTCCTGCCCCGGACTCTTGTCCACGGGAAGCGACTCTCCAGTCAGGGGCGCCTCGTTGACGTCGCTCTGTCCCGCCACCACGACGCCGTCGAGCGGCAGCTTCTCGCCCGGCCTCACGAGAATCTCGTCGCCCACCCGAACATCCGCAACGGGCACGCGCCGCTCGCCCCCCCCGGTGATCACGAGCGCTTCGCGCGGCGAAAGGTCGATCAGCGTCCGGATCGCCTGGCGCGCCCGGTCGAGCGTCCGCACCTCGAGCCACTGCGCGATCGCAAACAGCAGAACGACGCTCGCGGCCTCCAGCCAGTCGCCGAGCGCCAGCGCTCCAGCGACCGCGACGACCATCAGCGTGTTGATGTCGAGCGAGCCGGAGCGCAGCGAGATGAGAGCGCGGCGCGCCGGGAAGATGCCGCCGGCCACGGCCGCCGCGATGTAGAAAGCCGCGGCGGTATCCGGCCGGCCACTCAGCGAGAAGGCGAACCCGACGGCCACCGCCACCGCGCCGCCGACGACGAGCCGCCACCGCCAGGCCGCATCGCCGCCCGAGCTCATCGGCTCTTCGTGCTCGAGCCACATCCGCATGCCGGTCTGGGCGACGGCGTCGACCATGGCGGCCGTCGTGAGCTTTGCGGCGTCGTACTTCACATGGAGACGCTGGCCGATGAGGTCGGCTGACACCCCCTCGAGTCCGGTGAGCGCCTTCAGCCGTCGCTCGAGGATGACCACCTCCTCGTTGCAGTCCATGCCCTCGACGCGGAACACCGCTTCAGCATGAAGCTCGCACATGGCGCAGGTGACGGGCTCGGCAACGGCCATCGATACTCACAGCGTACCGGGCTCCGACCATTTGCCGCAATGAAACGTCGGAACATATTGCTCCGCTTGGCGTCATTCGACTAGGATTGCGGGTTGGACGGTCCCGGTAAACGACGGCCCGTCTAGAACTTACGGTGACGGAAGCCTGAAGGCTTCCGGCTACCACAGGCAGAGGAGGCCTTCAGGCCTCCGGCCATCAGAGAAAGGATCGTCGCTTGTGATCGAGGTACAGCAGCTGACGAAGCGGTATGGACCATTTACCGCCGTCAACGACGTGAGTTTCAAGGTGGAGCGGGGCGAGATCCTCGGCTTTCTCGGCCCCAACGGCGCGGGCAAGACGACGACGATGCGCGTTCTCACCGGGTACATGCCCCCCACTGAAGGAAGGGCGATCGTCGCCGGATACGACATCCTCGAGCAGCCGCTCGAGGCGAAGAGGCGCACCGGCTACCTTCCTGAGACGCCGCCGCTCTATCCGGAGATGACGGTCCGCGATTACCTGGTGTTCGTCTCGAAGATCAGGGGCGTCCCCCGCGCCGATCGGAAGGCGCGTATCGACACCGTCATGGAAAAGACGCGCATTGCCGACATGGGGAAGCGCCACTGCGGAACGCTGTCAAAGGGATATCGCCAGCGCGTCGGACTCGCGCAGGCGCTCCTCCACAACCCAGAGGTGCTGATCCTCGACGAGCCGACCGCCGGACTCGACCCGAAGCAGATCATCGAAACGCGGCGGCTGATCAAAGAGCTGGGCGGCGAGCATACGGTCATCCTGAGCACGCACATTCTTCCCGAAGTGAGCCAGACCTGCCAGCGCGTCGTCATCATCAACAAGGGGCGCGTCGTGGCGGTGGATACGCCCGACAACCTGACGTCGCGCCTGCGCGGCTCCGAAACGCTGTACGTGCAGGTCGATGCCATGGGCGCCGACGCGAAGACCGCGCTCGAAGCGGTGCCGGGCGTGACCCGCGTCGCGCTCGCCGACACCACCGGTGCCGCGACGGGACTGGAAATCAACAGCGAAATGGGACGCGACGTCCGCCGTGCCATCTCGTCGGCGATCGTGACGCGCGGATGGGGCCTGCTCGAGCTGCGACCCCTGCGGCTGAGCCTGGAAGACGTCTTCCTGCACCTGACGACAGAGGACACGGCGGCGCCGTCAGCGGCGGCAGTGGAGGTGGCCAGTGAGTAACATCCTCGCGATCGCGCACAAGGAACTGAAGTCGTACTTCGCGTCGCCAATCGCCTACATCGTGATCGGCTTTTCAGCCATCCTCTTTGGTTGGTTTTTCGTCAACCTGCTGTATTACTTCGATCGGATGTCCCTGCAGGCGGGGATCGGCCAGGGCGGGCCCGAGACGGTCAACGTGAACGAGATGCTGATCTCGCCGCTGTTCCTCAACGTCAGCGTCATCCTGCTCTTCACGCTGCCGCTCGTGACGATGAGGACCTACGCGGAAGAGAAGCGGTCCGGCACGATCGAACTGCTCCTCACCGCCCCGCTGACCGACATTCAGATCGTCGTCGGCAAGTTCCTGGGCGGACTCGTCCTCTACGCCGCGATGCTCGGCGTGACGGTGTTTCACATCGCCTTCCTGTTTGCGTTCGGCAACCCCGAGTGGCGGCCGGTCGCGACCGGTTACCTCGGCCTGCTGCTGATGGGCGGCTGCTTCCTGTCGCTGGGGCTCTTCGTCTCGAGCCTGACCAAGAACCAGATCGTGGCGGGCATGATTACCTTCGCCCTCTTCCTGTTGTTCTGGGTCATCAACTGGATCGCGAGCTTTACCGGACCGACCACGCAAGCCGTCATCAACTACCTGTCGATCACCGAGCACCTCAACGACTTCACGCGGGGCGTCATCGACACCAAGCACCTTGTCTATTACCTGTCGTTTATTGCGTTCAGCCTCTTCCTCACGGTGCGTGCGGTCGACAGCGAACGCTGGCGCGGATAAATCATGCTTCAACGAATTCTCGGCATCCTCGGCTGGATCGGCACCGCGCTCGTCTTCGCGGCAGTGGCGATCCGCCTCCTCAGACCTGAGTGGGATCAATACGGTGTGTACGCCGCGTGGGGAGGACTCGCGCTCGTGGTGCTCTACACCATCGGACAGTGGCGCGAAATCGTCGACTACTTCCGGCGGCGCCAGGCCCGCTACGGCGCGGTTGCGACCATCAGCGTGCTGGTGTTCCTCGCCATCATCGTGGCAATCAACTACCTGTCGGCGCGCCAGAACAAGCGGTGGGACCTGACGGCGAACCAGCAGAACAGCCTGTCGGAGCAGACGGTCAAGGTGCTGCAGGGCCTCGACTCACCGGCGAAGTTCACGGTGTTCGACAAACAGACCGACCTCGAGCGCTTCCGTAGCCGCCTGGGTGAGTACAGCTACCACTCCACGCAGGTGTCGGTGGACTACATCGATCCGGACACCACGCCGATCGCCGCCAAGGAGTTCGACGTCCAGCAGTACGGCACGGTGATCATCGACTACAAGGGCCGGCGCGAGCGCGTCAACTCCGACAGCGAGCAGGACCTGACCAACGCGCTCATCAAGGCGGTGTCCGGCAGGGAGCGCAGCGTCTACTTCCTCTCGGGACACGGGGAGAAGGATCCGACGGCGACCGAGCGTGACGGGTACAGCGGCGTGACCGAGGCCCTGAAGCGCGATAACTACAAGGTCGAGAAGCTGGTACTCGCGCAGCAGAAGGACGTCCCCGCGGAGGCCACCGCCGTGATCGTCGCCGGGCCGGCGACCGACCTGCTGCCGGAGGAAGTCGAGGCGCTCAGGCGCTACCTCTCGAAGGCCGGCAAGCTGATGGTGCTCATGGATCCGGCGATTGTGTCGGGTGGAACCGGCCTTCCGAACCTCGAGGCGCTGCTCAAGGAGTGGGCGATCGAGCTTGGCAACAACGTCGTCGTCGACATCAGCGGCGCCACCAACGAACCGAGCATCGCGGTGGCGGCTGCCTACCCGTCGCATCCGATCACCGACCGCTTCGAGACGTTGACGGTCTATCCGCTCGCACGGTCGGTAGAGCCGGTGGCGGGAGGCGCCAACGGCCGCAACGCGGTGCCGGTCGTCCAGACGAGTCAGCGAAGCTGGGCCGAATCGGACCTCGCGTCGCTGACCAGCGACACGGGCGTCGCGATGGACCCCGAGAAGGGCGACACGCCAGGACCGGTGACGATTGGCGCAGCGATATCTGCCCCTTCCGAGCCGCCGGCACCAGCCGAAGGCGCGCCCGCCCCGGCGGCCGATGCGCCCAAGCCGGAAACCCGCGTCGTCGTGTTCGGCGACTCGGATTTCGCGACCAACGCCTACGGCGGCGTGGCGGGGAACCCCAATCTCTTCGCGAACGCCGTCAGTTGGCTCGCCCAGCAGGAGAACCTGATCTCGATTCGGCCGAAGCAGGCCAACGACCGCCGCGTCACGATGACGGCTGGCCAGCAGTCGATGGTGTTTCTCACCTCGATCTTCCTGATGCCCGCGATCGTGTTCGGCGCGGGGATCTATACCTGGTGGCGGAGGCGATAGGCCATGCGCGGATTGAAATCCACGATCCTCCTGGTGGCCGTTCTCGGCGGCCTCGTTGCCTATATTTATTTCGTCGATTCCAAGAGGCCTGAGTCCGGAACGGAGACGACGAAGGACAAGGCATTCGCCGAACTGACGGCGGAGCAGATCGAGGAAGTGCAGCTCAGAAGCGAGAGCGGCGAAACGGCCCGCGTCCAGAAGACCGGCGAGACGTGGAACCTGGTCGAGCCTGAAGCGGTCGAGGCCGATTCGATTGCGTTGTCCACCCTGACGACGACCATCGCCGGCCTCGAGATCGAACGGGTGGTGGACGAGAACCCGACCGACGTGAAGCAGTACGGCCTCGACCCCGCGCGTGTCGACGTGGGCTTCCGCGTCAAGGGCGAGAAGGAGTTCAGGCACCTGCTGGTGGGGCAGAAGACGCCCACCGGCGGCGACCTCTACGCGAAGAAGCCCGATGAAAAGCGGGTATTCCTGATCCCCTCGTACCACGACACGGGACTGAATCGAACGCCGTTCGATCTTCGTGACAAGGACGTCCTGAAGTTCGTGCGCGAGGATGCCGACGGCCTCGAGATCACCCACGCAGGCGAGACCAGGCAGTTCGCGCGCACCGCCCCCACCGAATGGAAGATCGTGAAGCCGGTGGCGGCGCGCGGCGACTACGCCGCGCTCGAGGGAGAGCTGACGCGCATCTCGTCGCTGCAGATGCACAAGATCGTCGCGCCGCAGGCGGACGATCTGAGGCAATACGGTCTCGACAAGCCCGACTTCACCGTCACGGTGACGACCGGCAGCGCGCGGGCCACGGTGATCATCGGCAAGAAGGGCGAGGACGGCCTGTACGCGAAAGACATCGCGCGGCCGATGATCTTCACGGTGGAAGAAACCATCACTCAGGAGTTCGCCAAGGCGCTCGACGAGTTCATCCGCAAGGACATGTTCGATTCGCGCGCGTTCACCACCAACCGTGTCGAGTTCCGCCGCGGTGCCGACACGCAGGCCTTCGAGAAGAGCAAAGGGGCTGACGACAAGGACATCTGGAAGGACGCGGCGGGGAAGACCGTAGATGCCACGGCGGTCGATAACCTGCTGGCGAAGATGTCGAACCTGCGCGTCACGGCGTTCGACGCGACGCAGAATCCTTCGCTGAAGACGCCGGCGCTCACCGTCACCGTCCGGTTCGACGAGAACAAGACGGAGACGGTGGCCTTCGGACGCAGCGGCGCCGACGTGTTCGGCAAACGCTCCGACGAGGCCGCCTCGGGCAAGCTCGACGCGATGCTCTTTGACGA
>CANIBQ010000020.1 GCA_947465645.1 Acidobacteriota bacterium
ACGCGCGATCTGCGGAGCTTCTGGGAGACCGCATACCTCGAGGTGCGGAAGGAGTTGCGCGGCCGGTATCCGAAGCATCCCTGGCCGGAAGACCCGTGGACGGCGCAGGCGACCCATCGGACAACGAAGAAACGCTGAACACGGGAGGCATCCGAGGCGTGCGCAGCCTTATGTCGTCGCGTTCTCCGTAGCCTGGTGGCGCGCCACCCGGGCGGCGATGGTGCGGCGGTTCATGTCGATGTGGCCGTTCACGGATGCGCCGTCGTGAATCACCACATGGTCCGCGCTGACGCTTCCTGTGACCGACGCTGTTGCGGCAATTTCAATACGCTCTGACGCTGATATCGCGCCGGTGACGGTGCCGTGAATGTGAATCCGCTTCGCATGGATGTCGGCCTCGATGCGCGCCTGTGGGCCAATCGTCAAAGTGGCGACGGGAGCGGTGATATTTCCGCGGATCGCTCCTTCGATCGATAAGTCTTCCTCACTGTGAAGTTCACCGACGATCTGGAGCAGCGCTGGAATAGTGACCATGGGGGGGGGCTGACCGATCTACCGCAGCGAGATTCGTACCCGGAACCGGCCTTGATTGTCCACGAGGTGATCGTCGTTCACACCAAGAAACAGCTCACCCGAGGCCGGCGCGATGATGTGACGCAGGTCGCCCACGGCAAACGGCGCCGACCTGCCGATTCGGCCGATCAGCGCGCCGGCCAGCGCCTGCGGCATCGGGGCGTTCGCCGCCAGCCGGCCGGATTGGGAGCCCGCGGGGTTGGCCGTATCGCCCGCGTCGTCGCTCAATTGCACCGAGCCTTCCGTCACGAGCGCGATCGCTTCTCCGCTGATCACGGTCAATCCGGTGGATACCCAGGAGGCGCGGGCATCCACGTCAACGGTCCGGGCACCGCCACTGGCCGCACCAATCCCGAACTCACCTCTGGTGATCTGGTCGTTCCGGTTCAGATCGAGCTCGTTGAACTCGTCGCGCGTCGCCTTCCACTCGCCCCGGTTGATGCTGCCGTCCCCGTTTCGGTCGAGGCTCACGAACTGCTCGCGGAGCGCGGCCTCGCCGAGCGGCGCCCGCCCGCCCCGCGGCGCGTCGCGACGCACCTCGTTGCCCGACAACACGCCGTCGCGGTCGCGGTCGATGTCCGCGTACTCGATGCCGGTCGATCGAGTCTGTGCGGCCAGTGGCGCTCCGCCCAGCATGCCGCTGGCAAGCGGCAGTGCGATCAGCCCCGCGATGACGAACCGGTCACCTCTCATATCGATGCTCCCTAGCCTGCAACTGAGCATACGGCGTGGCCCACGACAACTCCAGCGTGAACTAGACTCGCGTACACGAACGTCTCGAGCGGTGCACGTTACTCGACAGGATACCGGGGAGACACCCTCCGCTCCGATGAGGAACCCGTCTCTCAGATTTTCCAGGGCGGCTCTCCGACATGGACGTATCGGCCGTCCGTGTCAATGCGAGTGGCTTTTCAGCCAACGCCTGGCTCCTCCTTGCTGGGCGATCTTGAAAGCCGTACAGTAGCCGCATGAAAGTGCAGGTCACGCCTGAGGTCGAAGCGTTTCGCGCGACGCTGGACCTGTTCCAGGCAGGCGTCGATGTGATGCGTCAGAACCTTCGACGGCGTCATCCCGCAACGAGCGACGACGAGATCGAACGACTCCTTCGCGCGTGGTTGCGGGAGCGTCCGGGTGCGGAATCTGGCGACTGTCCCGGTCGATCCCTGGACGTGAATATCCGCCTGGCGTGACCGCGCTCGAAACGGCGCTCCGCCAGATCGCCATCGATCTCGCCGACGCCGACATCTCCTTCGCGTTGGTCGGCGGACTGGCCGTTTCGGCGCGCACCGAACCTCGCTTCACCCGGGATGCGGACCTTGCTGTGGCGGTAGCGAATGACGCCGAAGCGGAGGCTCTCATGCGGGCCCTTCGTGCACGCGGCTACGCCATCCACACCCTCGTCGAACAGGATGCGGCAGGACGCCTTGCGACCGTGAGGCTTACGCGATCGCCGGAGACGTTCGGCCCGGTGATCGACTTGTTGTTTGCTTCGTCGGGGATCGAGCCCGAGATCGTCGCCGAGGCCGACCTCATCGAGCTGCTGCCGACGCTGCACATCGGCATCGCGACAACGGGTCACCTGATCGCGCTGAAGGTCCTGTCTCGCGACGACGTCGCGCGCCCGCAGGACCGTAGCGATCTTCGATCCCTGTTTCGCGTTGCCTCCGCTGCCGACGTCACGCGCGCGCGCGCGGCGCTTGCCCTGATTGCGCACCGCGGATATCACCGCGGGCGCGACCTCGAGGTGGAGCTGGACAGCCTCTTGCGCTCGGAACGCGATCCGCACTGACGCGTGACCATTGCCGCAGGGCAATCAGGCCCGCATCGAGGAACACCGACAATAGAACGTCGAGAACTTCTATCCGGAGGCATCATGGCCGGCATGGGCACCGCTCTAGCCGATCTCCGCGCCGTGCACTACGATGGACATAGATGAATATCCCGTGGATCGCGGTCGGCGCCGTCATTGCTGTTGCGGCCGTGGCTGCCACGGTCATGCGTCTCAATGCCGCTCGGCAGGGGCCGCCGGCAAGTCCTGATCTCGGCACGGTGAGTGACGGGTGGCTCTCCGAGAACAGGTCGCGGAAGGAGCAGTAACTACGCTGTCCGCTGGCGCGCGTGTTCTTTCGCGAGGTAGATCATCTGGCCGGCGTGGTGATGGAAGTGCTCGACGCACCGCAGCACCATGCTGATGCGGTTCGGCTCGTCGGAGCGCACGGCCGTGTAATCGCGGCTCCAGTCGTCCGCTGACTGCGCTTCGATCGTCTCAACCGTCATCGCCACCGCCGCGTCGAGCGCATCGAGCACCTGCGCCTTCGGGGGACGCGACGGGTCCCCGAACTCACGCTCGCGGTCGCGCACGTAGCCGGTGCCGGCCATCTGCGCGCCGACGTAGTAGTTCAAGTTGCCCGTCAGGTGCAGCACCAGGTGGCCGAAGGTGTTGCCGTAGGGATAGGGGTTCGTCCAGAACTCGTCTTCGGACAGGTCGGCCGCGAGCTGGCGGATCTGCGCGGCAAACATCCGGAGATGTCGGCCGAGGGCCTCGGTCATCGTCGGCTGAAAGGTGCGCACGCCCCGATTCTGCCCTACTTGGCCTCGCCGGGCCAGCGGGGTGGGGCAGGCCTGCGTTACGATATCGCCATGACGTCGCGCGCGACGCGCGTGCTGCGGATCGCCGCCCTCGCCGCGGCACTCGCGCTGAGTGCCTCGCTCGTCCACGCGCAGTTGTGGAGTGGCGGCTACGGCGACTTCCCTCCCAGGTTTGCGACAAAGACCACCTTTCGCGGCGAGTTCAACTTCTGCCGCCTCATGTTCCAGAGCAACCGGCGCGAGAAGCGCGGCTGGGGCACCGACTATCCTGGCGCAGACATCAACTTCAGCATCCGGCTCGCCGAGCTGACCAAGACGCGCGTGAGCATGACGGACACGTCAGAGGGCGGCGAGCCCGACCACGTGGTCGTGCGCGCGACCGATGAGGCGCTCTTCCAGTGCCCGTTCGTGCTGGTCGAGGACGGCGGCGGCGCGCACTTCAACGATCAGGAGGTCATCCAGCTTCGCGAGTACCTGCTGAAGGGCGGCTTCATGTTCGCCTCCGACTACTGGGGGACGCGCGCGGGCCAGCAGTGGGAACGGGAGATCGGCCGCGTCCTGCCGCCGAGCCGCTATCCGATCGCCGACCTGACGATGGATCATCCGATCTGGCGCACGCAGTTCGAGGTGGCGAAGGTGCCGCAGATGCCGTCGATCCAGTCGTGGCGGCGCACCGGCGGCGGGATCTCCGAGCGGGGATACGACAGCGAGGTCGTCCACGCGCGAGGCATCGCCGACGAGCGCGGGCAGTTGATGGTGGTGATGATCCACAACTCCGACATCCCCGATGGATGGGAGCGCGAGGCCGAAGACCCGGAGTATTTCTATTCGTTCTCGCCGAACGCGTACTCAGTCGGCATCAACATCATGATGTACGCGATGACGCACTAACGGCCGCCGTAGAAGGACGGAAGACGCATGTCGCGCATGGTGCGGAAGCCGGGCGCGGCGTTGAGGACGGCGGGGATCGAGTTGACGGTCATCGAGGCGGTGGCGATGTCGCCGTGCACGCCGCCCTCGATCTTCGAGGCGATCCGCGGCGAGCCTTCGATCAGCACCGAGTCGTACGAGACGGGCGCGCCAAGGTACGCCTCGAGGTGCAGCCGGATCTTCGGCTCACCCTTCACGTACCCGACGCCGTCCTGGATGATGCCGCTGACATATCCCGGATCCACGGCGAGCAGCTCGCTCTCGACCGCCTGCTCGGCAATCTTCGGCTCGATCTCATCGGTGATCCGATCGAGCACCCAGCCCAGGGCGTCGCCAATCATCTGGATCGATTCCGAGAAGCCGACGTGCCGCAGCGTGCCGGCGGCGACGCCTTTGCGAAACTGCTCGGGCGTGAGGCCGGCGCCGATCTTCTGCTGAAACGGCAGCCGCCGGATGCGCGCATCCTGCACGCGGTGCACCTCGATCCGATCGACGCGCTCGCACACGGCGGTGAGCGCGATCGGCAGCGCGTCCATCGTGAAGCCCGGATTGACGCCCGTGCCCAGCACGGCCACCTTCGCCTTCCGCGCGGCGGCATCGAGCTGTTTCACGAGGCGCTGGTTCCGCGGCGCGGGATACGCAGCTTCCTCGGTCGTCGTCACGATCGGCACGCGGCGCTTGAGCACTTCCTCGAACTGCGGCATCACCGCCTTGAGCGACGAGCTCGTGCAGAGCACGGCGACGTCGGGCCTGGTGGCCCTCAGCGTCTTGCCGATATCGGAGGTCACCTTGAGACGGAGCTTCCTGCCGAACTCCATCACGTCGCCGGCGTCCTTCCCCACCTTGTCCGGATCGATGTCGATCGCGGCCACGATCTGAAAGCCCTTGCGCGCCGCAAGCTGCTTCGCCACCGCCATTCCAATGGGTCCCAGGCCAATCAGCGCCACACGAATCTTCATTCCATACCCCGCAACCAGCGATTATAGATTGCGTTCTAGAATCATGGGCATGATCCATCCCATTCTTGGGCTGCACCACGTGACGGCAACGGTCAACGACGCGCAGGAGGACCTCGACTTCTGCATGAATCTCCTCGGCATGCGCCTCGTCAAGAAGACCGTGAACTTCGACAACCACGGCGTCTACCACTTCTATTACGGCACCGAGCGCGGCGCGCCCGGCACGATCTGGACGACCTTCCCCTACAAGGACAAAGGCGTCCGCACGGGCGCCAAAGGCGCGGGGCAGGTGGTCACGACGTCCTTCTCGGTGCCCGCCGCCTCGCTCGGCTTCTGGCAGCGGCGGCTGGCAGACGCCGGCGTGAAGGCCCGCGACATCGAAACCCGGTTCGGCGAAGAGGCGATCCGCATCGAGGATCCCTCGGGGCTGTGGTTCGAGCTCGTCGGCAGCGATCGCGATCCGCGCACGCCGTGGACGGCCGGCGGCGTCGGCCCGAACGAGGCGATACGTGGACTGCACAGCGTGACGATGGTCGTCCGTTCGCTGGACCAGACGCTGGCGCTGATGACGCAACTCCTGGGCTACACGGTCGTGGCCGAGACCGGGAACCGCACGCGCGTCGCCGCCGGCGGCGACCGTCCCGGCCACTTCATCGACATCGAGGTCGAACCGGATGCGGTTCCGGCGGTCAACGGGATCGGCACGGTGCATCACGTGGCGATGGCCATCTCGACGGACGACGAGCAGCGCCGCCTCCGCGACGAGCTGCTGGCCATGCGGGTCGGGGTGACCGACATCCGGGACCGCTGCTACTTCCAGTCGATCTACTTTCGCGAGCCGGGCGGCGTGCTGTTCGAGGTGGCCACTATCCAGCCGGGGTTCACCGTAGACGAGGAACTGTCGTCGCTCGGCCGCGGCCTGAAGCTGCCGCCATGGGAAGAGCCGCACCGGGCTCTGATCGAGGCGGCGCTGCCCCGGGTGGAATACCGATGACCGCGGATCCGCACGCCGGGCAGCCGGTGCTCGAAGCCGGGCTGCCGCTCGGCGAGGCGCCGGTGGCGGTCATCATGGTGCACGGCCGCGGCGCCGGGCCGGAAGACATCCTCGGCCTGGTGCCCAGGCTGGAGCAGCCGAACGTCACCTACCTCGCGCCGACGGCCGCCAGTCGCACGTGGTATCCGCACAGCTTCATGTCGCCCGTCGAGAGCAACGAGCCTTATCTCTCGTCCGCGCTGGGCGTGATCGCCTCGCTCGTCGCCCGCATCGAGGCAGCCGGCATTCCCCGCTCGCGCGTCGTGCTCCTCGGCTTCTCTCAAGGTGCCTGCCTCGCGGCTGAGTTCGCCGTGCGCCATGCGTCACGGCTCGGCGGGGTGGTGGTCTTCAGCGGCGGGCTGATCGGTCCGCCGGGGACGAAGTGGGAACCGGGCGGCCGGTTCGAAAGCACGCCGGTGTTTCAGGGATGCAGCGACGTGGACGCCCACATCCCCGAGGCGCGGGTCCTCGAAAGCGCGGACGTCTTCAGCCGCATGGGCGCGTTCGTGACCACGCGTCTCTATTCGGGCATGGGACACCTGATCAACGACGACGAAATCGAATTCGCCAGGGGACTGCTCGACGGCGCCGGCGCGCCGTAGCCTCGGGCGAAGGCGGGTGTCATAGAATGCAGCCCTGATGCGTAGCCTGGCTCTCGTCGTGGCCGTCGCGTGCCTTGTCGTCGGCACGGGCGCACAGGAGAGCATTCAGAAATTCGATCAGCCCCTCGACGGCGCGCGTTCGCCGCGCAACGCCAGCTACGACATCGACGTTCGTCTCGACCACGCCGCCCGCACGCTGACGGGACGCGAGACGATCCGCTGGCGCAACATCAGCGCGAACCCCACCCGCGAGCTGCAGTTTCACCTCTACTGGAACGCGTGGCGCAATGCCGAATCGTCGTGGCTGCGCGAGCGGCGGCTCGCAGGGGCCACCACGGAGCCGCGCAGCGACGGATGGGGATCGACCGACGTATCGGCGATCCGCGTTCGACAAGATTCGAGCGGCTCGCCGGCAGACCTCACGTCGCAGATGCGTTTCATCGCCCCCGACGACGGGAACACCGAAGACCGGACGGTGATGGCGGTGGCCCTGCCCTACGAGGTGCAGCCGAACGAGACGATCCAGATCGAGGTCGAGTGGAAGGCGAAGATCCCGCGTCCATTCGCGCGCACGGGCTACGTCGACGACTACTACTTCATCGCCCAGTGGTTTCCGAAGCTCGGCGTGCTCGAGGACCGCGGATGGAACACGCACCAGTTTCACGCGGTCACCGAGTTCTACTCCGACTACGGCGTCTACGATCTGCGCCTCACGGTGCCGCGCGGCTTCGTCGTGGGTGCGTCAGGACAGGAGACGCTGCGCGTGGACAACGAGGACGGCACGACCACGCACCGCTATCGCGGCGAAGACATGCACGACGCCGCGTGGACCGCGAGTCCCCGCTACACCGAGGTCACGCGGCGGTTCGAGCATCCGACCCTGCCGCCCGTGGACATGCGGCTGCTGCTCCTGCCAGACCACGCGGGCCAGGCGGATCGCTTTTTCGACTCCACCGCCGCCGCGCTGAAGTACTTCGGCGAGTGGTTCGGTCCGTATCCCTACGGCTACGTCACCATCGTCGACCCGGCATTCCAGAGCGGGGCCGACGGGATGGAGTATCCGACGTTCTTCACCGGCCGCGCGCGCTGGATCGCGCCGCGAGGCGTCACCGTGCCCGAGGCGACGACGCTGCATGAAGCCGGGCATCAGTTCTGGTACGGGATCGTCGGCAGCAACGAATTCGAACACGCGTGGATGGACGAAGGCCTCACCACGTTTGCGACCGCCCGCGTCATCGAGCAGGTCTACACCCCGAACGTCACCGAACGGCGCTACTTCGGCGGCTTCATTCCCTGGGTGTTTCGCGACCTCCCCATCCGCCGCGACATCGACGGCAATCGATTGCCCGGCTTCCGGCCTGCCGCGGAGGCCGACGCGCCGGCGACGCCGACATACGCATACTGGCCATCGACGGCCACCTTCACCAGCTACAACAAGACAGCGCTCTGGCTGCACACGCTCGAACGGCATCTCGGTTGGCCAACACTGCAGCGGATCATGGCGACCTATTTCGAGCGGTACAAGTTCCGCCACCCCTACCCCGAGGACTTCTTCGCCATCGTCAACGAAGTGAGCGGCAAGGACATGACCTGGTTTTTCGACCAGGTGTATCGCGGCTCGAACGAGTTTGACTATGGCGTGCAGGAGTTCACGAGCACGAAGGTCCGGCTGCCCTCGACTCCGCTCGAGCCAGGAAAGCCGGACGCTACGAGTGACATGTATCGAACCATCGTCGTGCCGCGGCGATTCGGGGAGGCGATCTTCCCGGTGGAGGTCGAGACCACGTTCAAGAATGGCGAGACGATCGCCGAGCGGTGGGACGGCGTCGATCGGCGGACGATCTACACGTACGAGCGGCCGTCGCAGGCGGTGTCGGTGCGTGTCGATCCGAACCGCGTGATGCTGCTCGACGTGAATTACACGAACAACACGCGGACGCTGCAGCCGCGCGCGAGCGAGGCGAGCCTGAAGTGGGGGCTCAAGTGGCTCGCGTGGCTGCAGGACGTCATGCTCACCTATGCGTTCTTTGTGTAGCTCGGTGGCTGGGTAGCTCGGTGGCTGGGGTGGTGCTCCGTTCCTGGTTCGACGGCTTTCGCCGCGTGTTCGCGGCGCCCGCGGTCGTGGCGGCGGTGTTTCTCGTCACGCTCCTCGCGGCGCTGCCGCTCGCCATCACCATGCGCGGGATGATCGAGACGCATCTCGGGCGCAGCCTGCGATCGGAGGCGGTGGCCGACGGCGTCGACACCGACTGGTGGCAGGAGTTCACCTCTCAGACCTCGGGCCTCGGCACGACGTTCACGCCGTCGGTGATCGGATTTGCGGCGACGCTCGACAGCGTCAGCAGCGTCCTCGACGCCCGGCCGCAGCAGGTGCAGGTCACGGGCGCGCTGATTCTCTACCTGGTCGTGTGGGTGTTTCTCTCGGGAGGCGTGATCGACCGCTTCGCGCGGCAGCGCCCCACGCGCGCCCACGGCTTTTTCGCGGCCTCCGGCGTCTTCTTCTGGCGGTTTCTCAGGCTCGGCATCATCGCGGCGGTCGTCTACTGGCTGCTGTTTACCTACGTGCACCAGTGGCTGTTCGACGATGCGTATACGTGGCTGACACGGGATCTCGCGGTCGAGCGCCAGGCGTTCTTCTGGCGCGCGGCGCTGTACCTGCTGTTCGGCGCGATGCTGATCGCGTCGAACGTGGTGTTCGACTACACCAGGATCCGGATGGTCGTGGAGGACCGCCGCAGCGCGATTGGATCGCTCACCGCGGCGCTGGGATTCATCGTGCGGCGCCGCGGACGGGTGTTCGGCCTCTATACGTTGAACGCACTCGTCTTCGTGGTGTTGATTGGATCGTGGGCGCTCGTCGCGCCGGGTGCCGGCGGCGCCGGTATCTCGATGTGGGTGGGGTTTGCGCTCAGCCAGGCCTACGTGCTGGCGCGGCTGGTGCTGAAGCTGCAGTTCCTCGCGTCGCAGATCGCGCTCTTCCAGGGATCGCTCGCGCACGCGGCGTACACCGCGGCGCCCGAGCCGGCGTGGCCCGAGTCGCCGGCGGCTGAAACGATACGGTCCGCCTGAAGGCGGACACTACGTACGCTAGGCGGTGCGCATGAATGGGCTCTTCCCCCGTGGTCCGTTTCTTCATGACGGCGCCAGCCTAACATCGTAAAAGTCCCTTCAAAACCCCCTGACGCGGTAGAGCTTGGATCCCCGCCGGACGGACTAGTTCAGCGCCGCTTCGGTCAACGCCTCGCGCACCGAGACCGCCAGCGGGCCTTGCCCTGAGCCGGTCGAGGGGTTGACCGGCACGACCGTCTGCGCGAGGAGCTGCTTCAGCCGATCCGCATCGACCGACTCGGCTTCGAGCAGTTCCTCGGCCAGCGCTTTCACGGCGCCGCGCTGCCGCTCGATGATCTGGCGCGCCGTCTCGTAGCCGCGCATCACGAGTGTCCGGATCTCCTCATCCACCCGCCGCGCCGTCTCCTCGCTGAAGCCGGATGCACGCGAATCGGCCTCCCAGGCGCTCGACGGACGCTTGAAGTGCAGCGGTCCTAGCGGCGACATGCCGAGCTCGCACACCATCTTGCGGGCCAGCTCGGTGCCGCGCTCGATGTCGTTGGACGCGCCGCTCGTCACCTGGCGCAGGAACAGCTCTTCGGCAATCCTTCCGCCCATGAGGATGGCGATCTGGGATTCGATGAACGGCTTCGAATGCGTATATCGATCCGCCTCGGGCAGTTGCATCGTCACCCCCAGCGCGCGGCCGCGAGGGATGATCGTGACCTTGTGCAGCGGGTCGGCGTCGGGCAGGAGCGCGGCGACCACCGCGTGGCCCGCCTCGTGATACGCGCAGGTCGTCCGCTCTTTCTCGCTCATGGCGACCGACTTGCGCTCCACGCCCATCAGCACCTTGTCGCGCGCGGCATCGAAATCGAGGTTGCGAACCATCTTGCGGCCGGCGCGCGCCGCGATGAGCGCCGCCTCGTTGACCAGGTTCGCGAGATCCGCGCCTGAGAAGCCGGGCGTGCCGCGCGCAACCGAGCGCAGCTCGACGTCGGGCTCGAGCGCCACCTTGCGCGCGTGCACTTTCAGGATCTGCTCGCGACCCTTGATGTCGGGATTGCCGACGACGACCTGCCGATCGAATCGGCCCGGACGCAGCAGCGCCGGATCCAGGATGTCCTGACGGTTGGTCGCGGCGACGACGATGATGCTGTCGGTGTGGTTGAAGCCGTCCATCTCGACGAGGAGCTGGTTGAGGGTCTGCTCGCGCTCTTCGTGGCTCATCGAGCCGCTGCCGCGGTTGCGCCCGACCGCGTCGAGCTCGTCGATAAAGATGATGCAGGACTTCTGCTTGCGGGCATCGCGGAACAGGCGCCGCACACGGGCGGCCCCGACGCCGGCGTACATCTCGACGAAGTCGGATCCGCTCGCGGATATGAAGGGGACGCCCGCCTCGCCCGCCATCGAGCGCGCGAGCAGGGTCTTGCCGGTGCCTGGCGGGCCGACGAGGAGAATGCCGCGGGGAATGCGCCCGCCAATGGACTCGAAGCGCGCCGGCTCCTTGAGGAAGTCGACGATCTCCTGCACCTCGTCCTTGGCCTCGTCCACGCCTGCCACGTCCGCGAAAGTCACGGTGGCGTCCTGCGGATCCATCGTCCGCGCCTTCTCGAAGGTCGGCACGCGGCCGGTGACCATGCGGTAGACCGCAAGGCCGGCAAAGCCGAAGACCAGCAGCCCAACAGCGAACGCCCCATACCTTCCGGTGTTGGACGCCTCGGTCCGTCTGACGTCGAACCTGATGCCGCGGTCAGTCATGTTGGTGACGAATGTCGGATTCGACGCGATGTACCCGGCCGGCGCGGTCGTCGCAAAGAGCGTCCCGTCACGACGTTCGAAGCTCACCTCATCGGTGGCGACGGTCACGCGGCTCACCTGGCCCGCCTGAACGTCACGAAGGAACTCGGAAAACGCGACCGTGGTGGGTTGGGTCGTCCCCCGCGTCCGCAGCGTCAAGAACGCCGCGGTCGACAGGACGACAATCAGGATGCCAGTGCCTGTCCAGAACAGGCGGGTGCGTGGGAACTTGCCTCCGAACACAGGGACTCCCTCAGCAGGTGCGCGACGGTCCTTGCGGACCATCCGCGAATAAACCGCGATGGTAACCGGAGGCCTTCAGGCCTCCGCGAGCGTTGAGTTGTGTGGGAACGCCTGATGATTCTATCGGAGCGGTGACGCCGTGTAAATAGATGGCGGAGTTGGATTTATGGAGCTCAACCGCAGATTTTCCGTCCGGGTCGGCTGCTCAGGTTGGCAGCTTGCCAGATGGTATCGCAGCGACTCTCGCTGTCCCGCCCTCAACGGGCCAGGGAGACACAGAGACACGGAGGTAGAATCGGGCCGTTTCAGGAGGCTCGTAATGATTCGCAGGTCGCTTTGGGTCGCAGTGCTCGCGGCGGGCACGGCGCTCGCTTCAGCGCAGCCGTCTTCGCCGTTGGCTCCGGCCAGCCAGGGATCTGCCGCCACCGTCGCCTTCACCAATGCGCGCATCATCGACGGCACGGGGCGAACGCCGATCGAGCGAGGCACGCTCATCGTGACCGGCGGCCGCGTGACGGCTGTCGGAACGTCCGCATCGGTCACCGTTCCAGCCGGCGCCCTGCGCATCGACGCGACGGGCAAGACCCTCGTGCCCGGCTTCGTCAACGCGCACGGTCACGTCGAAGCGCAGATGGGCGCGGCACTGCCGGTGCGCGACGACCTCATTCGACGGCTCGAGATCTACGCCCTGTACGGCGTGACCAGCGTGGTGAGCCTCGGTTCCTCGGAGCACGACGAGGTCGAGGGCATCAGGCTCATGCAGGAGCAGGAACGCGCGGGGCTGGATCGCAGCCGCGTCTACACCTCCGGGATACCGGTCGAGGGTGAGACCCCCGCTCAGGCGCGGGCGAGCGTCGCCCGCCGGGCGGATCTGAAGGCGCACGCCATCAAGTTCCGCATCAACGGCACCCCCAACGACATGAACGAGGCCACCTGGAGCGCGATCATCGACGAGTCGCACATGCGTGGACTCAAGACCGCCGTGCACATCTACTACTTGAAGGACGCCCAGGCGACAATCGACAAGGGCGTCGACATCATCGCGCACAGCGTCCGCGACCAGGACGTGACGCCGGCGCTCATCGCCGCGATGAAGCGGAGGAACGTGCCGTACATCCCGACACTCACGCGCGAGCTCTCGGTGTTCGCGTACGAGACGACGCCCGACTTCTTCAGGGATCCGTTCTTCCTGCGCGGGAAGGAGCTCTACGGTCCGCAGGTGCCGCCGCTCACCACACCTGAATACCAGGCGAGGGTGCGCAGCAATCCGACGACGGCCCAGATCAAGAAGGCGATCGTGCAGGCGGAGCGCAATCTCAAGCTACTGAGCGACGCGGGCGTCACGATCGCGATGGGCACCGACACCGGCGCCGGCGGGAATCCCGGCCGCTGGCAGGGTTACTTCGAGCACGTCGAGATGGAGATGATGAACAAGGCGGGGATGACGCCGATGCAGGTGATCGTCGCGTCCACGGCCAACGCCGCGCGCATCTTCGGCCTCACCCAGGTCGGCACGCTCGAAGCCGGCAAGTGGGCCGACCTCGTCGTCCTCGACGCGAACCCGCTGGAGAACATCCGCAACACCCGGGCGATCGACTCGGTGTGGGTCGCCGGCACGCAATCCCAATAGGTCTACAATGCCGCCCATGGTGGCTACGAGCCCGCGGGCGCTGACGCCGGAAATCGAACACTTCCGCAAGCAGTTCGAGCGGCTCTCGGCGGATGCGGATGCGCTGGTCTCCCCGCTCAGCGACGAGCAGTTCAGCTGGCACCCTTCGCCCGGCGCCTGGTCGATCGCGCAGTGCGTCGATCACCTGAACGTCACCGCGCGGATGTACCTGCCGATGCTCGACGAAGGGATCGCCGACGCGATCCGCCGCGGCCTCTACACGCAGGGTCCGTTCCGGTACAACTGGTTCAACCGGATGGTGGCCGGCAGCATGGAGCCGCCGTACCGGCTGAAGGCGAAGGCGCCGAAGGCGTTTCAACCGCCGCCCAGCCGCGCGCGGCAGGACGTCATGGCCGCGTTCCGGGCCTACCAGGTGCAGTTCATCGATCGCCTCCGGCAGGCCAACGGGCTCGACCTGACCCGCGCGCGCGTGGCGTCGCCGGTCCTCACGTGGTGGCGGATGCCGCTCGGCACCGGCCTCGCCTTCACCGCCGCGCACGAGCGCCGCCACATCTGGCAGGCGCGCCGGATCACCGAGGCGCCGGCATTCCCCAGGTAGGCTGTGGCACAATCCGCGGACTCCCCTGCTCCGTGACATCGCGGACCGTAAAGGTCCGCGCCGCAGACCCTAGTGCTGGTCGAAGGCCGTCAGCAGGATCGCGTCGCTGACGTGCCCGGCCATCAGGTCGATGACGTCGACGAGATCCCGCTCACCGAACATCTTCAGCGCGCGCGCATACGTGGCCGCGCTGACGTAGTGACTGCCAAACAGCTCACGGCCGAACTGGATCATCGCGGCGTCCTTGTCGGCCAGCCCGCCGAGCGGCCCTCCATTCCGCACGACGTCGATGACGACCGCTTCGACACCCTCCCTGCGGGCGGCGCTTTCGCTCAACGCCCAGTGAAACCGCTGGTGATGCTCGTGCGCGGTGACGAGCCCCGCAATCGCCATCAGCCGCGTGCCCAGGCTTCCCTCGAGCAGCCTCATGGCGGAGCCATGCCGCCGGATATGTGGCGGACCGGTGCCTTCCGGCGCGAGACCGCGGCTGTAGAGCGGCCCGGGTGCGGCATCGGCTGCGGACGCCTTGACATACGGAAGGCGGCTTCTCGAGTCGGCGTGGATGTCGTCGGGCGGCGTAAACGGCAGCGGCAGGAACTGCGTCCATCCCGCCGGCATCTGCTGGTTGACGGCGGTCAGACGGGTCCCCGTGGCCGCGTAGTTCGCCATCAGGCTGACGAGATCCACCAGGTCGCGCGTCCCGAAGGTCTCGAGCGCGCGTGCGTAGGTGGCCGAGCTGAGGCCGTGCGTGCCGAACAGCTCCCGTCCGAGCTCGACGACCATCGCCTCCTTCGCGTCCAGTCCAGTGAGGGATCTTCGATGCCGGACGATATCGATCGCCCGAGGATCGAGACCGACGGCAAGCCCTTCCATCTCATGGAGCGACCATTCGTACGGCTGGTCGTGCGCCCGCGCCGTGGTGAGGATGGCGAGCTCCGTGAGCTGCCGGCCAAGCGGCGACAACCATCTCACGTCCACTCCGGATGCATGCAGCCGTATGGCCGCCACACCCTGCACGCCGGCCTTGAGGAGGGGGAGCCGGCTGCGGGAGTCTGCGTGCACGTCCCTGGGCGGCGTGGTGGTCTGCGCGACCGCGGGCGACGCCACGCCCACGGCACACACGAGCGCGACAGCGACTCTTCGGAATGTCATGGCTTCTTCTCCGAAGGCCTGGGCGATTACGTGCGCACGGCTGCGACGATGTGGCGGGCGGAGAGGCCGAAGTGGTCGACCAGTTCTTCCGGCTTGCCGCTTCGCGGGATCTCGCGCACGGCGAGGCGTGTCACGGTGAAGCCTTCGCCCGCCACCGCCGCGGCCACTGCGTCGCCGATGCCGCCGGCCGGGTAATGGTCCTCGACGGTGATCAGCCGGCCCTTCGTGTCACGCGCGCAACGCAGCAGCGTCGCCGCGTCGATGGGCTGGAGCGAATAGAGATCGATGACGCGAATCGAGACACCCGATTGTTTCAGCTCGTCGTAGGCCTTGAGCGCTTCGAAGACGGTCACGCCCGCCCCGATCACGGTCGCCACGTCCGCCGCGCTTTCGCGCAGCACCTTGAGTCCGCCGGCCTTGAACGTTTCGTCGGGGCCATAGATGACCGGCGTCTTGGGACGCGACGTCCGCATGTAGGCGGGGCCGGGGTGGTAGGCCATGACTTCGATCAGCTTCTCCGTGCTGACGGCGTCGCACGGGTACAGCACCGTGATGTTCGGCTGGGCCCGCATCATCGCCAGGTCTTCGAGCGCCATCTGCGACGGTCCATCTTCACCAATCGACACGCCGGCGTGCGAGCCTGCCATCTTGATGTTCAGGTTGCTGATCGCCGCCATGCGGATGAAGTCGTACGCCCGGGTGAGAAATGCGGCAAAGGTCGAGGGAAATGGAATGGCGCCGCGGCTGGCCAGCCCCATTGCCGTGCCGATCAGCGCCTGCTCGGCGATGAACGTCTGGTAGAACCGCTCCGGGTGCTTGTGCTCGAACTTGTCGCTGAAGGTCGAGTTCTTGACGTCGCCGTCGAGTGCGACGATGCGGTCGTCGCTGGCGCCCAGCCTGGCAATCGCGTCGCCGTAGGCCTCGCGCGTCGCGACGCTGTCTCCAAGCTTGTACGGGGATGCGCCGGTGTTCCCCTTCGAAGGCGCCGGACGCTGCACGATGCGCGGCGGCTGGGGCGCGAGCGGCTCCTCGCCGGGCACCAGCTGTGACCGGAGCTCGGCGAGCGCCTTGTCCAGCTCCTCGCCTTTCTTCAGCGGCTTGCCGTGCCAGCCGTTCTTCCCCTCGGTGAAGGAGATCCCCTTCCCCTTGATCGTCTTCGCGAGAATCATCGTCGGGCGCCCCTTGGTGCGCCGCGCCTCGTCGAGGGCGTCGAGGATGCCGGGCAGGTCGTGGCCGTCAACGATGATGGCGTGCCATCCGAACGCGCGCCACCTGACGGCGAGCGCTTCCATGTCGTGCTGCCACCGGGTCGGACCGCTCTGGCCGAGCGCGTTGACGTCGATGATGCCGCAGAGCGAGTCGAGCGCGTCGAAGGAGCCGACGTCGGCCGCTTCCCACACCGAGCCTTCCGCGGTTTCGCCGTCGCCCAGCAGCACGTAGGTCCGGTAGTCAGACTTGATGCGCCGGGCGTTGAGCGCGATGCCGACGCCCGCGCACAGGCCCTGTCCGAGCGAGCCGGTGGCGACGTCCACAAAGGGCAGGCGAGGGGTCGGGTGCCCCTCGAGATCCGAATCGATGCGGCGCAGGTTCAGCAGGTCTTCGCGCTTGACGAAGCCGGCCTCGGCCCACGCGGCATACAGAATTGGCGCGGCGTGGCCCTTCGAGAGCACGAATCGATCGTTGTCAGGGTTCTGCGGGTCGCGCGGGTCGTACCGCATCTCCGAGAAGAACAGCGCCGCGACGATCTCGGCCGCCGAGCAACACGTCGTCGGATGGCCGCTGCCCGACTCAGAGGTGGACAGGACGGAGTCGATGCGCAGGCGCGTGGCGATGTTTTTGAGGGTGTTCACGCGTGAGGAAACGTGTACGGACATGGAACGGGAATTATAATGCCGTGATGCTCGCACTGCGTTACGTGTACCTGCTGGCGCTGGTCGTCTGGCTCGGCGGGATGGTGACGCTGGGCGCGATCGTCGCGCCGGCCACGTTCCAGGCACTGCAGGCGGCCGACCCAATCGCCGGCCGCGCGCTCGCGGGCGAGGCGTTCGGCGTCATCATCGCCCGGTTCCATTACGTCGCGTATGGCGCGGGTCTCCTTCTGCTGTTCACGCTGGCGGCCATGGCCGTGCTCGGCCCGCGCCCGCACAAGTTTGCCGTCAGATCCGCGCTGATCGCGGTGATGTTTCTCGTCGCCCTGTATTCGGGCTTCCTTGTGCTCGGCGAGATCGACACGATTCAACGGGAGGTCGGGACGTTGCCGTCGCGCCTCGCGGCGACCGATCCACGCCGCATCCGCTTCGACAGCCTCCATCAGCTCTCGACCTGGCTCATGATGTTCAACATGGCCGGAGGCGTCGTCCTCCTCTACTGGGAGGCCCGTGAGCGCTAAACACACGATTACGCTGATTCCAGGGGACGGCATCGGGCCGGAAGTGACGGCAGCCGTCGTCCGCATCCTGGAAAGCGCCGGGCTCGATGCCGAGTGGGAGTCGCACCTGGCGGGCATTCTTGCGCTCGAGCAACACGGTTCGACGCTGCCGCCGGAGCTGCTCGAGTCGATCACGCGCAACAAGGTGGCGCTCAAGGGTCCGCTGATGACGCCCGTGGGCAAGGGGTTTACCAGCGTCAACGTCGGACTCCGCAAGACGCTCGACCTGTTCGCCAACCTCAGGCCGGTGTGGAACCTTCCCTCGATCGTCTCCCGCTACGAGAACGTCGATCTCGTGATCGTGCGTGAAAACACCGAGGACCTTTACGCCGGCCTCGAGCACGAGGTCGTGCCCGGCGTCGTCGAGAGCCTGAAGATCATCACGCGCGTGGCCTCGACCAGGATCGCGAGGTTTGCGTTCGAGTACGCGCGCAAGCATGGGCGCAAGCGGGTGACCGCCGTGCACAAGGCCAACATCATGAAGATGAGCGACGGCCTGTTCCTGTCATGCGTGCGCGAGGTTGGCGCCGAATACCCCGACATCGTCAACGACGATCGCATCGTCGACGCCGCCTGCATGCACCTGGTGATGAACCCGTCGCAATTCGACGTGCTCGTGTTGACGAACCTGTACGGGGACATCGTCTCGGATTTCTGCGCCGGCCTCGTCGGCGGGCTGGGCGTGGTGCCGGCGGCCAACCTCGGCACCGAGATCGGCGTGTTCGAGGCGGTGCACGGCAGCGCTCCCGACATCGCCGGCAAGGGCCTCGCGAACCCGACGGCGCTGCTGCTCTCGGCGGTGCTGATGCTGCGGCACATCGACGAAGGCGCCATCGCGGATCGCGTCGTCAAGGCGCACGCGGACGTGCTCGCGGAGGGCACGGTCAGGACGCGCGATCTCGGCGGCACGGCGAGCACCATCGAGTTTACCGACGCCATCTGCAGGCGCCTTACGGTATAGTCCATTTCGGATGCTCGATGAGATCACCAAGGCCGTCCTCTCCCGTGAGGAAATCGCTCGATACCTCAAGGGGAGCCACGGCGAGAGCGGGCTCGCCGCCCGCGAGCGCATCACCAAGTACATCGATGAGTTGCGGACGACGCAGCGGCCGTCGCTCTACCGCGCGCTGAAGCATCCGCTCTACCCCATCCTCAGAAAAATCGAACGGCACCCCGAACATCTCGAGCGCGTGCGGGCGTCCGCGCGCGCCGGCCGGATCATCTACGCGTCGAATCACAAGAGCCACACCGACTACCTGGTGGAGCTCCTGGTGCTCGACGAAAACGGGGTGCGCCCGCCAATCATCGCGGCGGGCATCAACCTGTTCGGTGGGCCGCTCGGGCTGCTGCACCGGCACGTGACCGGCGCGATGCCGGTGCGCCGCAACACGAAGGACCCGGCCTACCTCATCACGCTGAAGGCGTACGTCGCGGAGCTGCTCCGCAAGCACGATTTCTTCTTTTATCCCGAGGGCGGCCGGAGCTACAGCGGCGAGTTGAAGAGCCCGAAGACCGGCCTGATGCACGCGGCGCTGCAAGCCGACCACGCCCACCTCGTGGTCATTCCCACGGCGGTGGCCTACGACCTGGTGCTCGAGGATCACGTGCTGGCACGCCAGAAGATCAAACGATCGCAGCGCGCGTTCAGCACCGAGATTGCCGAGATGGTGCGATACGCGGTCGGATACCGATCGCGCGCGTACGTGACGTTTGGCGCCCCGATCCCAGTCGGCAACATCGACGCCGATTCGCGGCGCGAAGTGCTCGAGTTCAGTCACGCGGTGATGGGCGCGATCGGCCGGCTCTACAAGGTGCTGCCGACGGCGGTCGTCGCAAACGCGATGCGGCCGTCGATCACGCGGCGGGAGCTTGCCGGACGCGCCGAGGCGATCGTCGAGACGCTGCGCGCGCAAGGCGCGAACCTGGGCGTTGAAAGCGGCGGCGAGGCCGTCGAGGCCGCCCTCGAGCCGCTCGAGGCCCGCGGCGTCATCGTCGCCGAGCGCGGACGCGTGCGCGTCCGGGATCGCAATGTGCTTCGGTACTACGCGCGCTCGCTCGACCACCTTCTCGCTTCTCCCTCTCGCCACACGCACTGATGGACGCCGGCTCCAAGGCGTTTTTCTACGCGCTCTCACGGAGTGCCGCGCTGAAGCGGCTTGCCTCGAAGTACGGCATGGCGACCAAGGAGAGCTTCGCGCGGCGGTTCATCGCCGGCGAGACCATCGAGGAGGCCGTCGACTGCGCGCGCACGCTGCAGGCGGAAGGCCTGCGGCTCACGCTCGACTATCTGGGCGAAAGCGTTCGCACCCTGGAAGCGGCGACGGCCGCGACGCGCGAGTACATCCGCCTGATGGACGTCATCGTCGCCTCGGGGATCGAGCGCAACATCTCGCTGAAGCTGACGCAGCTCGGTGTGGACGTCGATCGCGCGACGTGCGTGGACAACCTGCGGCGCATCCTCGATCCTGCAGCCCGCCACGGCTTCTTCGTGCGGATCGACATGGAGAACTCGCCGTACACCGAGGTGACGCTCGAGATCTTCGAGACGCTCTGGCAGCAGGAGTACCGCAACGTCGGCGTTGCGCTGCAGGCCTACCTCCACCGGACGGAACAGGACGTTCGGCGCATGAACGAGCTGGGCGCGCGCGTCCGGCTCGTCAAGGGTGCGTATAAAGAGCCGGCGTCGGTCGCGTATCAACACAAGGCAGAGGTGGACGCCGCATTCATCCGGCTGGCGCGCATGCTCCTCGACGAGGGCACGTACCCGGCGTTCGGAACGCACGACCCGCCGCTGCTGGCGCAGGTGCGCACGCATGCGCTTGGCCGCCACATGGCGACCGATCGGTTTGAATTCCAGATGCTCTACGGCATCCGACGCGATCTGCAGCGCTCAATGGTGGCCGGGGGCTGTCGCATGCGGGTCTACGTCCCCTTCGGACGGCAGTGGTTCCCCTATTTCATGCGCCGGCTGGGCGAACGCCCCGAAAACGTCACATTCGTCGTCAAAGCTCTGCTGCACGAGAGGTAGAGGAGCGTAGGCCATACGTCGCCTGGGACGTCCAGGGGCCTACCGTGTGAAGTCGCGGGCGAGTGCCGTGAGCACGTCGCGGCACACCTTTACGTCGTCGACCCTCACGTATTCCTCGGCACTGTGAAGACCAGCGCCGCCGGGGCCAAACAACACTGAAGGAATTCCGGCGCCGCCCAGGATGGCGGCGTCGGTCCAGAACGTCATCCCCACCGGCGAAGATGAGTACCCGGCCGATTTCGCGGCGCCCACGAGCAATGAGGGGAGCCGCGCGGACGGATCGATCTCGTACCCGTCGCGGCCAAGCATGCCGCGCGCCTCCGCCTCGAACTCCGCATCCGCCGCTCGCAGCGACTCCAGAATCTCCTGTACTTCGGCCAGCGCCACTCCCAGCGGCTCCCCCGGCAGCGTCCGGCGTTCGAGCATGAGCGTGCACGAGTCGGGATAACTGCTCAACTCGCGGCCTCCACCGACCAGCGAGGCATGGAGCGACGCGGTGCCGAGCAGCGCGTGCGGCGGGCGTTTCTGCAGCGCCCGGTCGTGCTTTTCGAGCCGGTGGAGCACCCGGCCCATCCGCAGAATGGCGTCGCGGCCTTCGAGCGGACGGCTTCCGTGCGCGGCCCGGCCGCGTGTCTCTACTTCGACCCACTGAAAACCTTTATGCGCGACGGCCACGTCGAGGTCGGTGGGTTCGGTCACGACGGCCCCGTCGGCGCGCCAGGATGCGACAAGCGCCTCGGCGCCGATGCTCGCGTGCTCTTCGTCCACGACCGAAGCGAGGATGAGGCGTCCGTTCGCGAGTCCGCCGCTTTCGGCGATCGTCCGCGCGGCGCCGATCATCGCGGCGACGCCGCCCTTCATGTCCTGGCTGCCGCGGCCGTAGAGCCGGCCGTCGCGCGTCACGGGGTCGAACGGCCGGTTCATCCCCGTCACACCCACCGTGTCGATGTGCCCGCAGAACATCAACGACGGCCCGGGCGCCCGCCCCTCCAGCACGGCCACCACGTTGGGCCGGCCGGGCGCCACCTCGGTGACATCCACCTGCAGGCCGATCGCCATGCATTCGGCGGCGATCCGCCGCGCCACCTCGGCCTCCCCCCGCGCGCCCGCCACGAGAGACGGGTTGACGGAGTCGATGGCGACGAGGTCACGAAGGAGCGCGATCGCAGGGTCCGTCATTCACCGATTCTCACGAGCCGGAACACAGAGGCACCCGCCTTCGCCTAAGCGGCTTCGACGAGGTAAACCGAGGCACAGAGAAAAATAACGCACAATCATGTCGATATGTCGCCGGAACTTGTCCGCGAGATTGCCCAGGCCGTCCTCGACGAGGGCGGCCGCGCGCTCATCGTCGGCGGCTGGGTGCGCGACCAGCTCAGGCGTCAGCCGTCCAAGGACATCGACCTCGAAGTGTTTGGAATCCCGCAGGATAGGCTGGCGGAGTTGCTGCGCGGCCTCGGGCGGGTCGAGGCGGTCGGCCAGAGCTTCCCCGTTTACAAGGTGGTCAGGCCTGGTTCCGGTGACGATGCCATCGACGTTGCACTACCCCGTCGCGAATCGAAGAAAGGACGCGGCCACAGGGGGTTCGAGGTGGTCGGCGACCCCTTCATGTCGGTCGAGGACGCCGCGCGCCGCCGCGACTTCACCGTCAACGCGATCTTCTGGGATCCGCTGACCGGCGCGTACGAGGACCCCTTCCACGGCCGCGATGACATCGAGCTCCGGATCCTGCGCGCGGTGGACCTCAACACCTTCGGCGACGACAGCCTCCGCGTGCTGCGCGCCGTGCAGTTCGCGGCGCGGTTCGAGTTCGCCCTGCATGACGACACCGCCGCGCTCTGCCGCCGCATCCCGCTCGACGATCTCCCGGCGGAGCGCATCTGGGGCGAGCTCGAGAAGCTCCTGCTCCAGGCGGCGCGTCCCTCGATCGGATTTGCGCTGGCGCTCGACCTCGGCGCGATCGACCGCCTGTTCCCGGAGCTTCGGCCGCTGGTCGGCTGCGAGCAGGAGCCGGAATGGCACCCGGAGGGCGACGTCTGGACGCACACGTTGATGGTGATCGACCAGACGCGGGCGCTCAACGGCGACGTCGACCGTCCGCGGCTCATCACCCTGATGCTCGGCGCGGTCTGCCACGATCTCGGCAAACCGCCAACCACCGCGGTGATCGACGGACGCATCCGCTCGCTCGACCACGAACAGGCGGGAGTCGAGCCGGCGCTCGCCCTGCTGGATCGCCTCAACGTCCACTCGATTGACGGATTCGACGTGCGAGGCCAGGTGATCGGCCTCGTCGCCCATCACCTCAAGCCGGGCATGTTTCACAAGGCGGGCAACGTCGGCGACGGCGCGTTCAGGCGGCTCGCGCAGAAAGTGGACCTCGAGCTGCTCGCGCGGCTCGCGCGCGCCGACTGCCTCGGGCGCTCGGGCGGGTTCGATTGTTCGGCGATGGACTGGTTCATCGACCGCGCGCGGGCGCTCGGCGTCGAGCATCGGCCGCCGCCGCCGCTCCTGCTCGGACGGCATCTGCTGGCGCTGGGGATCTCGCCGGGCCCGGCGGTCGGCGAGATCCTCAAGCAGGTGTACGAACAGCAACTCGACGGAGACATCCGCACCCTCGACGAGGCGATCGACGCGGCGCGTGGCATGCTGCGCGGCGGCTGACCGCGAGCCTTCACGCGCCGGGTCGATCCGTGGCGGCCGCCCGGCTCGTCGCCCGGCCTTTACCTGGCAGCCGTCTGCGTCGCCGTCCGCAGCGGCGGCAACGCCGGCGGTGGCACACGCCGCTTTGACGCCGCCTGATACGCCGAGGCGACCTTCAGGATGACGTCTTCCTTGCCGATTTCCGCCCTGAAGACCAGCGAGAACGGCAGCCCGGGCGCGGCGACGGTCGTCGGTTCGTTGTTGTTGACCGGGATGTAGCGCTTCTTGTCCGGTGACAGCGCGAACGTCGCGTCGTAGACGGTGGTCACGTAGCCCGCCGGGATCAGCACCTCGGTTTCGCCAGCATTGGGGCCGAAAGCCGCCTCGTTGCCGGAGGTACCGGGCTGCGGCGCGCCGCCGATCTTCGCCGGGGGAAGCGGCGTGTGCAGCCGGACGAGCACGTCGAGGTGGTTCTCGGCCATCACCATCTGATCGACGCGGCGAAGGAGCTCGCGCAGCATGATCCGCTCGGTGATCCCCTGCCGCCCCGCGATCGGGTTGCGGATGTCTTCGATCTCTTCCCAGTTCTTGAACGCCGCGCGCTGATCGTCGCCCCAGAACTTCGAGCGGGCGTTCAGCGTCGGGAAGTCGACCAGCGTTTCGGTGAAGCCCTTCGCCCGCCAGTCGGCGGCGCGCCGCTGGGCGTATTGCACGAAGTGGAACCGGAACGCATTCGATTCCTGCTGCTGCTGCACCGTCCGGATGTTCAGGTTGGACGGCGCAGGCACGGCACCTTCGGCGAGCGCGACAAGATAGTCGATCGAGGCCATCCGGCCGGTGCCGAATATCTTGCCCGGCGCGAACTCTGTCGGCTTGATCGCCGCGGCGACATCGGGAAACACCGGCTCTCCTGCCGCGGTGACGCGGAACAGGATGTCTGGCATGAACACCGGGATCAGCCGGGTCAGCGCTGTCGTGTAGGTGGTCGTCATGTTCTCGATCGACGGGTCATCCGGGAACAGCGGCTCGCTCGACTCCACCAGCGTCGCGCCCAGCTGCGCGCCCAGCACTGTCTTGATCTCGTTGGCTGCGGCCATCACGATCGGCTCGGTCGCCTTGATCCCCGGGTTGAGCGGCATCGACTCGCGGATGACGCCGATGCGCATCCCCTTGAGGGATCCCGGCGTGCCAGGCATGGCGGCGGTGTCCGCGTACGGATGGCTCAGCACGGTCGATCGCGGCACCGTGGTGAAGACGTCGCGCGGATCGTAGTAGCCCTCGACCGGATCCTTGAGCGCGTCGAGCACTTTTGCGGAGTCGGTAATCGAGCGGCAGACGATGCCGGTGCGGTCGTTGTGGATGTCGGAGCCGATCGCCCCGCCGTGGAACGAGATCAGCGCTTTGTGCGGCAGCAGCAGGGCATCCGAGTTGTGGTTCGACGGCCCGCGGCACGACGCGCGCGTCTCCTCACAGAGACTGCACATCACGAGATTGCCGCCAACCGAGACGCCGGAACCAGAGCTCGATCCGAGCGAGGCGGCGCGGGAGGTGTCGTAGACGCTCGACGGGTTGCCCGCCCAGGTGCTGCGCTGATAACCGAGGGTCGAGACCAGCACCTTGGCGGGCTCGTTCCTGCCGCCAGGGTCACCGGCACGCCCGTTGTACTCGGTGGTGTTCGCCTTGGCGTAGATGATCGCGCCCTTGGCGCGGAGCTGCGCGACGAGCGTGTGATCCCGGGCCGGGACGTCCATGTCGTAGCGCGCATCGGCGCCGCCGGTCGACCGCATGTCCTTGGTGTCGAACGGATCCTTGAACGAGAACGGGATGCAGTACATCGGCAGCGCGGCGAGATCCGGGTTGCGGCCGTACTCGGCGTCGAGCTGGGCGGCACGCTCCAGCGCGTCGGGCTGGGTGCGGAGCTGGTCGCAGACCTTGGGTGCGCCCGCGGGCAGCTCACCGGTGGCCTTGTCGAAGTCGCCCTTGCAGGTGACCGAGCGCTCTCCGCGGATGTTGAGCATCCCGAGCGCGTTCACCTGCCCGGCGTTGGGCAGGCCGACGGTCATGCCGTATTGCTGGCTGACCGACGGATCCGAGGCGGTCGCCTCCATCCGTCCAAATTCGAGCGGCGGCCCGATGTACTGATCGAGGTCGGGCAGCAGGGTCGAGGCCTTGACCGTCTGCGTCGGAAACTTCAGCGGCGCGCCCGCGCGCACCTGGCCCGGCGCGGGCGGAATCGGCGCGCCGTCCGCCGTCAGCAGCGCATTCGACACGCCGTTGTAGGCCTTCGCGCGGTCGAGGTAACCCTGCACCACCCCGACGCAGGTGACCTGCCCCTCGCGGATGGCACTCTGCACGCTTGCGATCGTCGCCTCTTCGAGGACAAAGGGCGTCTGTCCCTGTGCGGCCGGCGCGGCCACCATCAGCCACCCGGCCACTGCCACGCCGCACGCCGATGTGGTGACGCCAGCCATTGCTATTCTGTTCATCGCGTTCTCCTGATCGCCAAGTGGAAAGTTCGCTGTTACCGTTCTAGAAAGTCGCCCGGAATCCAAACTGCAGGGTTCGCGGCTGGAAGGCGATATTGGTGTTGTCCGCAGGCCGCTCGTAGTTGGCGTTGGTTTCAACCAGCGTGTAGGTCCCGTAGTTGGCGTGGTTGAACAGGTTGAACGCTTCGACGATCCCGTCGATGGCGACGCCGCCTCCGAGCCTGAAGCGCCGCTGCAGGCGCATGTCGATGCGGTGCAGGGACGGCATGTTGAAGTCGTTGCGCTCGATGATGGTGCCGTTGCTCCGCAGGCGGCTGGTGGCGGCGCTGCTCGCGCCGGTCGCCAGCGCGTCGACGCCGGACCCCGAGGTGGCCCATCCCTGGTCGCCGAACAGATACAGCCCGCTCAACTGCAATCCGTACGGCATCTCCCAGATGCCGTTGAAGGTCGCGCGATGGCGCTGGTCGGGGGTGAGGTACCACTCCTGTTGAAGCACGGGGTGGAGCGCCACCGGCACGTCGCACACCGGGCCCGCCGCGCTGAGCGTCGTCACGTATTCGCACCCGGGCAGCACCGGCGAGTTCTGCAGGTTCCACTGCCCCGACAGCAGGTAGGTGGCGGAGGCCTGCCAGCGGTCGCTCATGCGCTTGGTAAACCCCATCTGCAGCGCGTGGTAGTTCGATTGGCCGATCGAGAAGTTCTGCGCCACGGTGCCCCACGCCGGATAGGGGCGCTTGCTGACGTCGGTGAAGGGATAGTTGAGCCCCGTCGACGGGTTGAAGGCGAGGTTCACCTGAAGCGGCTGCAGCATCGCGCGGTTCGCCGTATAGACGTAGTCGGCCTCGAGCGCCATGGTGATGCCGAACTGCCGCTGCACCCCGCCTGACGCCTGGTAGCTGTAGGGCACCTGGTTGTCGTTGGAGGCCAGCGTCCCGACGCTCCGTCGCAGGCAGTTGGACGCCGAAGACACGGTGCACAACGTGGTCAGCACCTGGTCGTAGGTGGGAATCGGTCCGTTGAAGGGATTGGACGCGAAGTCCGCGCGACCGTCGTTGAGCACCTGCGGATGAAGCGCCTGGGAGGTCAACTTGGTCCAGTACCCGAGCCAGGATCCGGGATCGGAGAAGTACTTGCCCGCGCCGCCGCGCAGCACGGTCTTCTCGTTCAGCGAGTAGGCAAAGCCCGCCCTCGGACCGATGTTATTGGTGTCGTGCGAGCGGCCTGCGCGGAGAAACGGCTCGAGGCTGACGTCCTCGGAGTAGAGGCCGAGCTCGAGGTCGTACCGCAGGCCCAGGTTCACCGTCAGCCGGGACGCGGGGTGCCAGTCATCCTGCACCCAACCGGAAAACATGTGCAGCGGGGTGTAAGCCTTCATCTCGCCGACGCCGATGGTGTACGTCCTGGCAATCGGCGAGAGCGCCGCCAGGTTCCACGTCGTCAGGTCGTTCCAGACGGGAAACAGCTGCTCGATGTTCGACGGGATCGCGCCGCCTTGTGCGTCGAGGATGCCCATGCAGCGATTGCAGAGGAAGGTCGGGTTCTGCTGGTAGCCGAACTCACCGCCCACCTTGACGTCGTGGCGGCCGGCCTTGGTGAACGACAGCGTGAGGTTGTTGCGCACCGTGTAGGTGTCCTGCCGCTCGTCTTCGTGGGAGTTGGCGTGTCCCTGGCCGATGGTGTAGCTGCGGAGCTGGATGATCGGCGTGCCGAAGGTCAGGCCCGGGTACGGGTGATTCGCCCACGGCAGCACCGAGTCCTGGATCCAGTAGTAGCCGGCGTAGCCGGCGCGGAATTCGTTGACCGTCCTCTCGCCGAGCACCTGCGTCACCGAGGCGCTCAGGTCGTTGCTGTGGCGGTCGGTGGTGACCGCTGACGAGGGATGCTTGTTGGCCCCCCCGGTGTAACGCGAGTCGTAAGGCATGTCGTTCAGCGACGTGTTGCCGCGCACCGTCATGTGCGTCTTCGGGTTGAACTGAAAATCGAGACGCCCGCCACCCTTGGTTTCGATGCGCGTGCCGATCAGGTCGAGATTGAAGCTCGGATACGGGCTCGACATGCTGAAGGTCTGGGGCTCACGCTCGAACTCGTAGTTGGCAAAAAAATGCGCCCGGTTCAGCAGGATTGGTCCACCGAACGTGCCGCTGATCTGCTGATCCTGGTAGGGAAGCACCCGCCTCTGAACGAAATCCTTCGCCTTGAACCTGTCGTCGCGAAAATAGCCGGAGAATGTGCCGCCAAAAGTGTTGGTGCCCGACTTGGTGATCGCGTTGACCACCGAGCCAATCGACCCTCCCTGCGTGGCATCGAATCGATTCGAGACGAACTCGAACTCGGCGATCGCATCGCGGCTGTACTTCGGCTGGCCGAAGTTCGCCGTCTGGTTCTGGGTGACGCGCAGGCCGTCGACGTTCAGTTGGAATGTCCCGATCCCGCCAAGCTCGTCACCCGAAGTGTTCTGGCGGCTGCCTGGCGCGAGCATCGCCAGGTCGACGAAGTTCCGGCCGTTCAGCGGCAGATCGGTCATCTGCCGCGAGTCGACGTTGCTGCCAAGCGAGGAGCTGACGGTGTCGACGAGAGGCGCCGCGCCGGTCACCAGGATGGCTTCCTGGAGTGTCGCAGGCGCCATCTGGAGATTGACGACGCCGGTCTGTCCAACCAGCAGATCCACACCGCGCGTGATACTGGAAAAGCCCTGGAGCTCGGCGGTCACCATGTAATCGCCGGTGCGGACCGGCGTTCGAAACGCGCCTGTTTCGTCGGTGACGACAAGGAACGTGTTGCCGGTCGCGACGTGCACCGCGGTGATCGTCACGCCTGGGAGCACGCCACCTGTTGAATCGGTCACCGTGCCGGTCACGACCGCTTCCTGGGCGGCGGCACGGACTGGTAGCGCCAGAAGCGCGCATACCACGATGAAGCGGATCACATTTCTCCATACCTTCATGATCGGCAGTCCTTTTCTCTCGAAACGCATGTGTACTCGTCGCGTGTTCCACCCGATCGAACAACGCTCGTCGACGCCTGGTGCAATGAACTGTGAACGCGCAACCCGCAGTTGCTGCTGTTGCGATCTGCTCTCACCATCCGCAACCTGCGTACCGTCCGAGGCAGGCGAGGTGTCGATCGCGTCGATGCGCGGAATGACGAATGAATCCCGGGTGAAGTGATGAAGCGGCGGGGCCGGAACGCGCGCGCGCCCGCCGGCGAGCAGGGCACATTCGCGTAGGTGAGGACGGGAATCCTCACAGCTTCGTGGTTTATCGATGCTGCAAGGGGACGCGCGCGGAGTGCCAGGACGGAGGCGATACGGGCGGGGCACAACGCAGCCGCGCGTGCAACGCACAAACTTGGAGGAACGACGATCGAGGGGACGAGAGTGTCACATCCGCGAGGTGTGCGACCGGACCGCCTTGCAGGTGCGCACCATCATGCGTCGCCCAGGTAGCCAACGTAATCCGCTGCTGAGACGTTGCCGCCCGATACGATCGCCACAGCGCCCGCCGGGACCGACCCCTCAGGCCGCAGTGCGCCGGCGACGCTGGTGGCGCCGCTGGGTTCCGCCACGATCTTCGCCTCGCGAAACAGCCACCCGACGGCCTCCACGATCGCGCGATCGTCCACGGTGACGATGTCGTCCACGAAGGCCTGCACGTGGGCAAAGGTCAGGTCGCCGGGACGCAGGGGCAGCAGGCCGTCCGAGATGCTGGAGGTCTTCTCGAGCGTGACGGGACGGCCCTCCGCCCGCGACGCGGTCATCTTGGCCGCGCCCGCCGGCTCGACGCCAATCACGCGCACCCCAGGCCGTAATCCTTTGATGGCCGCCGCAACGCCGGAAATCAGGCCGCCGCCGCCGACGGGCACGTAGACGACGCTCACATCGGGACACTGCTCCACGATCTCGAGCCCGGTGGTCCCGGCGCCCGCGATGATCCATGGATGGTCGAACGGCGGCACCATCGTCAGCCCCCGCGCGCTCACCTCGGCCTCGGCGCGTACCTTGCGCTGAAGTGAGGTGGTGCCCGCGAAGATCACCTCGGCGCCGTAACGCCTGACGCCGTCCACCTTCACCTGCGGAGCCGTCTCCGGCATCACCACCACCGCGGGCGCCCCAAGCCGCTGTGCGGCAAGCGCCACCGCCTGTCCGTGATTTCCAGATGAATAGGTGATGACCCCGGCGGCGAGCGCGTCAGGCGACAACTGCGCCAGCATGTTCAAGGCGCCGCGGATCTTGAATGCGCCCATCGGCTGAAAGTTCTCGCACTTCAAACCCAGCCCAGACGATTGGAGGAGCGGCGTACGGACGGCGACGCCGCGAATGCGCTCGGCGGCCGCGCGGATGTCGTCGAGGGTGACGAGCGTGGTCAACGTGTGGCGTTCGCCCGCGGCCGCGCGAACTGTTCGGTCGGGTTGTAGGCCGGCAGCTCCGGCGCGTTCGCGATCCGCCATCCCAGCTCCGCGAGAAAGCGCATGTCATCGACAGCGCCGGCGTAGTCCCAATCGGCTTTCATCTCGTCGCTCGGCTGATGGTAGTCCTTCTCGTTGTACTCGTCGCGGAGCTTCTTCGCGAACCCGGGATCCTTCCCGATGTATTCCGTCGGCTCGCTCAACGACAGCGCCGGGACGCCGATCTTCGCGAGCGGAAAGTGGTCGGACCTGAAGAAGTATCCGCGGCCCGGTTCGGGATCGGGTCCGACCGTGCGGCCACGTTCGCCGGCGAGCGCCGCCGCCATGCCGCCGAGCGTCGAGCGTTCCGCGCCGAGCAGGACGATGTCCCTGGTGCGTCCCGCCATGTTGAGCGAATCGATGTTGATGTTCGCGACCCAGGCGCCGGCGGGCAGCACGGGATGGGCCGCGAAGTACTCGGAGCCGAGCAACCCCGACTCCTCCGCGGTTGTAAACACGATGTAGATGGAGCGCGCCGGGACGCCGCGCGAGAGCGATTGCGCGACCTCGAGAACGCCTCCCATGCCGGACGCGTTGTCGATGGCGCCGTTGTAGATGCGGTCGAGGCCGGGCGGGTCGCCCGGCTTGGCGTCGCGCATGCCCAGGTGATCGTAGTGCGCGGTGTAGATCACGGCTTGTCCGGGATTGGCGCCTTTCAGCACGCCGATCACGTTGGGCGAGGTCTTCTGCTGCAGGTGTTGCGACACGGTGGCCGACGCTTCGATGCCGAGCCGCGCCGGCGCCGCGCCGCGCGTGAGCGCGGCCTTGCGCAGATCGTCGAGATTCCTGCCGGCGCGCCGGACGATCTCGCGTGCCGCCGGGTCGGTGACCCACGCCTTGAGCCCGAGGGCAGGCTCCCCCGCCACCGCGGGGATTGAATACTGCGTGCCGCTCCACGATGACTGCACGACCTGCCACGGGTAGGTGGCGGATTCGTCGGTGTGAATGAGGATCGCGCCGGCGGCGCCCTGGCGCGCGGCCTCCTCGAACTTGTACGTCCACCGGCCGTAGTAGGTCAGCGCCGGCCCGCCGAACAACTGCGGCTCTCCGGGAGGGGCGGGCGGATCGTTCACCATGATCATCGCGATCTTGCCCTTCATGTCGGCGCCGGCGTAATCGTTCCAGTCGTACTCGGGCGCCACGATCCCGTGCCCCACGAATACGATCTCGCCGGCGGTCCTCACCTGCGGCTCCTGCACGCCGGTGAACGCCACCACGTCGTCGAGATACGCGAACGGCGCCCCTTGTCCCGCTGAAAGGGTGAACGAGGTGTCTACGACCGACTCGACGATCGACACGTCCTGGAAATAGGAGCCATTCGCAGCGCCGGGAGCAAAGCCGGCCAGCGCGAGCTGCGCCGCCAGGTAGTTGGCGGCGAGCCGTCCGCCGCGTGTGGAAGGCGCGCGCCCTTCGAGCAGATCGTCGGAAAGGAACTTCTGATGTGCGGCAATGTCCTCGCCGCGCACCTCATCCAGAGCAGGCGCTGAGCTGGACGGCGGCACGCCCGGTCGCGGGCTGCCGGGACGCTCCCGGGCGCTGAGAACCGTAATGATTACGAGCACGAGGATGCCCGCAAGCCAGATAGAAGTGCGCATGGCGCCAGTATAGGCCCGCCGCGCCGAAGCCGTCAGCGAAGGCGGGGCGCGGGAACCCCGTTTGCAGTCAAGATGGCCGTGCCGAACTCGACCGTTCCGACGAGTGAACCCGACCGCAGCGATCACAGCTCATCCAAGGTCGCGCAGTTTCCACAGCCACAGCCGTCGCGAGACCTCAACGATCGGCTTCTCGCTGACCTGATCGATGCCGTCAAAGGCATCCTCCGGAAGGAGACGTCCGACCGTCTGCGCGACGTCTACGTGGTGGGCGACATCGAAAAGGACACCGCGCGCGGCGTCATCGAACGCCTGCGCGAGATGGCCAACGACAACGCCCGCCCGATCACGGTCTACATCAACAGCGCCGGCGGCAACGTCACCGATGGACTGGCCATCCACGACACCATCCGCCAGCTCGTGCGCCGCGACATCGAGGTGACGATCATCGTGCAGGGGATGGCGTACTCGATGGGCTCAGTGGTGCTGCAGGCGGCGAGCACGGGCCGCCGGCTGGCGCTGCCGCACTCCTGGATCATGATTCACGAGCCGGCGAAGTGGGCGGGCTGGCAATCGACGTCGGCCGCCGCGCAGCATCTCGATCGCCTCAAGCAGATGCAGAAGCAGATCTACGAGATCCTGTCGAAGCGATCCGGCAAGCCGCTGCAGAAGATCATCCGCGACACGAAGCGGACCGACTTCTATCTGGATGCGACGATGGCGCTGGAGTACGGATTGATCGACGCGATCGGGGAGGGCTAGGCGGAGGCGCGCGTCACGCGGCTTCGCGCTTGGTTCTGAACTCTTCGGTCAGCCGCGCCACGTTCCTCGCCACTGAATGAAGGCTTGGCGCCCATCCAAGGGCGCGTGCGCGCGGACTGCGCACGATCTGGTCGAGCGCCAGCGCGTCGGCGTACGGACCCAGCTTCGTCCGCGCTTCGGCGATCGGCACGTGCCTGATATCGGGCCGCATCTTCGCCTGCTTCGCGATCGCTTCGACGATGTCTTCGACGCGCTCGTCGGCTTCGTCGTTGGCGTGAAACACGCCTGACGCGTCGGAGTGGGTCGCAATCCGGACGTAGAGTTCGGCCAGGTCGCGGTCATACACGCAGGGCCAGTGGTTCCGGCCGTCGCCGATCACCCGAATCAGGCCATTTGCGGCGTCTTTCAGCAGATCTCCCACGATTCCGCGGGCGCCGCCGTAGACGATGCCGGGCCGGATGACCGCCGTCCGCGGCGTGCGCGCGCGACCGGCATCGAGCACGAGTTTCTCGTGTTCAGGGCGCCATGGCGCGAGCGCCGTGGGCCGTACCGGAGCGTCCTCGGCCGATGCGCCAGACGTATTCCCCAGCACCCACGTGCCGGAGGTGTAGACGAAGCTGACCGCGTGGCCCTTCGATGCACGCTTGATCGCCGCGCCAAGCAGGCTCTCGATCGCCTGGCGATCGACCTTTTGCGCGCGCTTCGATGATTCCTCGTAGGCGGTGTGAATGATCGCTTCGCACGCTTCCGCCGCAGCCATGTACGACGCGGGCTTCGCGAGATCGCCAAGCACCGGCTGCACGCCGCGCAGCGACACGCGTTCGGCCTTTTCAGGATCGCGCACGAGCGCGGTGACTTCGTGTCCCGCGCGGAGGGAGGCGTCCAGCACCGCCGACCCAATGTACCCGGTAGCCCCGGTCAGAAAGATCCGCATTTGAGGTTGCCCATTGTAGCTGATGTTCCACAAGGCCCCCCCGCACCACGCAGCCGGGGGGGCTACAATTCCCCACGACGCATGCCGCGTACCACGCTGGTTGATTTTTTTCACGACCTCGCCGCCCTCCGCGGAGAATTTCTCGTCTACGACGACGGCTACCGGCGGCGGAGCCATACCTATCAGGATGTGGGCCGCGCCGCGAAAGGGTTTGCCGCGAAGCTTGCGGCGGCCGGCCTGCGCAAGGGCGACAAAGTTGTCTTCTGGGGCGAGAACCGCCCCGAGTGGATCGCCTGTTACTGGGGCTGCCTCATCTCGGGACTCATCGTCGTCCCGATCGACTACCGGTCGTCGGCCGATTTCGTCGCGAAGGTCCGCCGCGTCGTGGACGCGCGCGTCCTGCTGGTCGGCGAGGACATTCCCGCCGAGAGCCGAGAGCCCAGAGCCCCGAGCCCAGAGCCTGGAGTTGAGCGATGGGCCTTTGCCGACTTCGACTGGCGCGCCGATGGTCCGATGCCGGCCGTCGAGATCTCGCGCGACGACATCATCCAGATCATCTTCACCTCAGGCGCGACCGCCGAGCCGAAGGGCGTCGTCATCCGCCACCGCAACGTCCTGGCGAACATCGTGCCCGTGGAGCGGGAGATCGGGAAGTACCGGCGGTATGCGCGACCGGTGCATCCGCTGCGCTTCCTCAACCTGCTGCCCCTCAGCCACATGTTCGGCCAGTCGATGGCGACCAGCGTGCCGCCGATGATCGGCGGCACGGTCATCTTCACGCGCACGTTCAATCCGCACGACATCCTGCGGCTGATCAAGGCGCGCCGGGTGTCGGTGCTGGTGTGCGTGCCGAAGATGCTGGACGTGCTGCGCGAGCACGTCGTCCGGGCCATCCCCGAGGCGGCCGAGCCGCCTCCCGCGGGCATGTCCATCCCCGGCCGGTGGTGGCGATACCGGCGGGTGCATTCGGCGTTTGGGCTGAAATTCTGGGCTTTTGTCGTAGGGGCGGCTCCCCTGCCCCCGGAGCTCGAGGAGTTCTGGCGGCGGATGGGATTCCTCGTGATCCAGGGGTACGGCCTCACGGAAACTGCCCCCATCGTCACCCTCAACCATCCGTTCAAGACCAGCAAGGGATCGGTGGGGACGCCGATCGCCGGCGTCGAAGTCCGCATCGCCGAGGACGGCGAAATCCTCGTCCGCGGCGAAAACGTGACCAGTGGTTACTACCAAGCCGAAAGCCGAGAACCCAGAGCCGAAAGCCTAGAGCCCAGAGCCCAGAGCCCAGAGCCCAACGTGATCGATCCCGAAGGGTGGCTCCATACCGGCGACATCGGCGATCAGGACGGGCAGGGGCGGCTGTTCATCAAGGGACGCAAGAAGGAAATGATCGTGACGCCCGAGGGGCTGAACGTCTTTCCTGAGGACGTCGAGCGCGTGCTCAACGAGCTGGCCGGCGTGCGCGAGTCGGCGGTGGTCGGCGTGGCGCAGGGCGCGGAAGAGCGAGTCCACGCCGTGCTGGTGCTCGATCCGGGAAGCGATCCTGATGCGATCGTGCGCGACGCCAATGCGAAGCTGCAGGATCATCAACGCATTCGCGCGGCATCGACGTGGCCCTCCGGCGATCTGCCGCGCACGGATGGCACTCGCAAGCTGAAACGCCGCGCGATTGCCGACTGGGTCGCCTCAGGCGCGCCGCCGCTCGAAACCGCGCACGGTGATTCAGTGGAAGCGCTGGTCACGCGCTATGCGCGCGGCAGGAGCGTGAGCGGCGTCACGACGCTGGGGGAGCTTGGCCTCAGCTCGCTCGAGCGCGTGGAGCTGATGGTGGCGCTCGAGGATCGGTTTCAGACGCGGCTCGACGAATCGAGCTTTGCCGCCGCCGGCAGCATCGCCGATCTGAAGCAGCTCGTCGAGCATCCGCCCGTGGTGGCGGAGATCGACGAGCCGGTGGAGTTTCCATCATGGAACCGCACGTGGCCGGTGCGGTTCATCCGGCGGCTGTCGCTCGCCACGTGGATCCTGCCGCTGGCGCGCGTGTTCGCGCACGCACGCGTCGAGGGCCTCGAGCACCTGAAGACGCTCGAGGGCCCGGTCCTGTTCGCGTCGAACCATCAGAGCCACATGGACGTGCCGGTGATCCTGCTGGCACTGCCGGGCCGCTGGCGCGCGCGTCTGGCGACGGCGATGTTGAAGGAGTTCTTCAAGGCGCACTTCAGCTCGTCGGGCTACACGTGGCGGCAGCGGTTCACGAACTCGCTGAATTACTACCTCGCCTGTTTCTACTTCAACACGTTTCCGATTCCGCAACGCGAGGCTGGCGCGCGGCAGACGCTGAAGTACATCGGTGAGCTGACAGGCGGCGGCTGGTCGGTGCTGATCTTTCCCGAAGGCGAGCGCGCGATCACCGGCGCCATCAAGCCGTTTCGCGGCGGCATCGGCATGATGGCGTCGCGGCTGGACCTGCCGGTGGTGCCCGTGCGGCTCGATGGCGTCGACCGCATCCTCCCCCTGGGCTCGCAACTCATACGCCCCGGCCGTGTGCGGGTCGCCTTCGGCGCGCCGCTGCGCCTTCGCGGTGATGACTTCGCCGCCCTGGCGGCGCAAGTCGAAGCGGCCGTCAAGAAACTCTAACGGTGCGATGGGTAACTCGTTTCCATATGGATGGTTGCGCGGATCCGGCAAATTGCGGCAACAACAAGGGTTGCGCCGAACCATTCCGTATGGCACACTGATTGCTATGTTGCGTCAAAGGATGAGCTATTGAGCAAAGACGATCTGATTGATATGCAAGGCACGGTCGTCGCGGTCCACTCTGGTGGGCTTTACCGCGTGCAGTGCGATGCGGGCCACGAAGTGCTCGCGCAGTTGAGCGGCCGGATGCGCCGCTTTCGAATCAAGGTCGTTCCTGGTGACAGGGTCACCGTCGGTGTGTCGCCTTACGACCCCGTCCGCGGCATCATCACCTTCCGCGCCAGATAGCCCTCTTGAAAGCTGATCCTTCACACTCATCCTCGAAGCCTCCGGCCCGTCGCGGCGCGCCCCGTCGTCGTGGCGGTGGTGGTGGCAGTGGCGGTGGCGGCGGTCATAAACCTTCGTTCCACGCGCGCCCGGAGCCGGCTGTGCTCGCCTACGAGCAGGCGGTCTTCGACCCGGCGCCCATCCCGTTTGAAACCTTCGGACTCGACACGCGGCTGCTGAGCGGCATCCGCGATCTCGGCTGGACCGAGACGCGTTCGGTGCAGAGCGGGGTCATCCCGCTGGCGCTCGCCGGCAACGACGTCATTGCCTGCGCCGAGACCGGCACCGGCAAGACGGCGGCGTTTCTCGTGCCGATCCTGCAACTGTTCCTCAAGGAAGGCCCGCGCGCGGCCAAGACCCGCGCCCTCGTGCTGGCACCGACGCGCGAGCTCGCCGTCCAGATCGAGGATCAGGTCCAGGGACTCACCTATCACACGAAGATCTCGAGCGTGGCCGTCTACGGCGGCGTGCCGATGGATATCCAGGAGTTTGCGCTCAAGGCGGGGGTCGACATCATCGTGGCGACGCCGGGCCGGCTGATGGATCACATGCGGCACGACTCGGTGAAGTTCGAGGGGCTCGAGGTGCTCGTGCTCGACGAAGCCGATCGCATGCTCGACATGGGCTTCTGGCCGGACGTCCAGCGCATTCTCGCGGCGCTCCCCAAGGTGCGGCAGACGCTGCTCTTCTCGGCCACCATGCCGGGAGAGGTCCTGAAGCTGACGCAGGAGTTCCTGCGCGACCCGAAGTACGTGCAGGTGGGACGCCGCGGCGGACCGGCACAGACGATCTCGCACTCGATTCAGGCCGTGGCTGCCGCCGAAAAGACGCAGTGGCTGGCGAAGTGGCTTCGTGACGAGGCCACCGGCCCGGTGCTGGTGTTCTGCCGGACGAAGGTGGGCGCCGACCGCCTGGCCACGCGGCTGAGCGGGCTCGGCATCCGCACGGCGGCGCTGCATGCCGACCGCACGCAGCAGCAGCGCATGTCGGCGGTGGAAGGATTCAGAACCGGGACGTATCCCGTGCTGGTGGCGACCGACGTGGCCGCCCGCGGCCTCGACATCGACGGCATCGCGCACGTCGTGAACTTCGAAGTGCCGGATACGCCGGAAGCATACGTCCACCGCGTCGGCCGGACGGGCCGCGCGGAAACAGCCGGGAGCGCGCTGACGCTGGTGGCTCCCGAGGAAGTGCGCGCGCTACGCGCGCTGGAGAAGGCCGTTGGGGTACAGCTTGAGTAACCCTTTTTCCCCGCCGCCCATCATGAGCCCTGGTGCGCCGGCGGAACAGCCAGCCACTCCGGCCGCACCCGCCTCGCCGAGCTCGAACATGAGTCCCGGACCGACGGTTCTGCCCGTGACGTCAGATGTCCCGCAGTCGGCGGCGCTTGTCCGCTTCCGCTCGTGCCGCTGGATGCAGCCAATCGAAAACGGCAACCAGGAGTTCTGCACGCACCGCGAGGTCAAGCCCTACGCGGGCACCACCGGCTTCGACGCCGACGCCTGGTGCCCGGAGTGCCAGTACTACAAGCTGCGCCGCGCCCCCAAGAAGCGCTCGCCCTCCGACGACTACAGCTATTAATCTGAAATTTGGCGACCCATTAGTCGCCCTTCTGGCTCGGCGCCGCCGGCGGCGTTCGGTTCGGCGGATACCAGTAGTGCAGGTGGCAGTTCTCACATGCGATGTCGAGGGCTTCGCCCGAGTGCAGCAAGGCGTCCGCATCCTTGGCATTGATCGCGTTCAACGCGGGGATGGCGGAATCGTAGAGCGCCTTCACGAAATTCTTCCACGTCTCGGGATCCTGCTGCCGCAACACGTCGATCTCGGCCGGCGAGAGCTCGATGGCGGGATTGGCCGAGACGTCTTCCTTCCTGCCGGTGGGTCGATCGATCAACAGCAGGTTCGTGGCTTCGACCAGCGTCATCGCGCTGCGCTTGACCGTCGTCCATTCATCATCGGTCCGCGGCCGGCGTTCTTCGATGCCGGCCTGGGTCACGGTGGTGGAGACCGATTGCCAGAGGATATCGGCGTTCGGATCCACCATCAGGCCCATGATCTCCCTGACCGTCCCGGTCGGCCGGAACTCGGCCGCCGCGGGCGCCGGCGCCGGAGTGGCCCGGCATCCGGCGATCAGCGCCACCAGAAACACGCCGAGCCCGGCACCGACATAGCTCACAAATCGCTTCATCAACCTATCTCCACGCCGAGTACACAGGCTTGCCCACCAGCATCGACGGGTTGGCGCCTGGCCGCGGCTTGAACTTCTGCACGCGGCCGTTGCCGACTTCGTTGATGTACAGGCTGCCTTCCTGGTCGACGCTGAACCCGTGCATGTTCAGGAACATCCCGGGCAGGTCGCCCAGCGTGCCCCACGAATACAGGTAGTGCCCCTCGAGATCGTATTTCACGACCTTCGAGGTCGTGTCTTCGATCGCCCAGAGCGAGCGATCCGCCGGGATCATCAGGAACTGCGTGTTCGATGCGCGAGAGAAAGGCCACTGGTCGAGGAACTTGCCATTCTCGTCGAACACCTGCATCCGGCGGTTCGAACGATCGACGACGTACACGCGCCGCGTCACCGGGTCCACGGTGATGCCGTGCACCGTGTTGAAGTACCCCGGACGCGTCTCGTTGCCGCCGGGCATGCCCCTCTCGCCCCACGTCAGCAGGAACTTCCCGTTTCTGTCGAACTTCGCGACCCGGGTTCCGTTGTAGCCGTCCGCCACGAACATCGTGCTGTCCGGAAGGAACGCCAGGAACGTCGGGCGGTTGAAGTGCGACGCGTCGGCGCCCGCCTTGCCAGGCGTGCCGAGCGTCTGGACGATCGTCTTGCCGTCGTTCGTCATCTTGAAGATGGCGTGGCTGTGGTCGTCCACGACCCAGAGGTGCTTCTCGGCATCGTACGGGTTGATGTAGATCGCGTGCGGCCGCTTCATCAGCGAATCCCACTGCGGGAACTGCTCGACGATGTCGCCCGCCGCGTTGAAGGCCACCATCAGGTGCTCCCAGCGCGCGTCGATGCCCAGGCGGCCTTTCCAGGCCTGCGCCGGATCGTCGGGATCCGCGCCGGGACCGCCGGCCCCAGGCGGGCTGGCGTTCATCCCCTGCGACGCGTTGCGGAACGGCACCTGGCCGGTCGGGAACGCGAGGCTCGGCCCGAACTGCGGTACCGCGACCGGCGCCGGGCGCTTCAGCTCCGGCAGCTCGCCACGCTGAAGGATGAATACGCGATTGGGGCTCTCGGCGAAGACGCCCTGCACGGCGCCCCACGTCCAGCCATCGTGCCCCGCGAGGTTCGACAGCGGCTTGGGCCAGCCGGCAACGACGTCGTAGGGGCCCATGACGTCGATGCCGCCCTTCTGTCCGGGAACGGCCGCGCTCGAGACCGCCGGAGGCTGCCCCTGGACCAACACCGGCGTTTCAGACATGAGCAGCGCGCCGCCGAGCGCGGCTCCCGCGGCCACGAGCACTCCGATGTATCTATTCATTTGTTCCTCATGAGAACGCGCGGGTAGTCTAGTTCCCTGCCGCGGGAACGGTCAACGGGAAGTAGCAACACGGGAAGTAGCATCTGCGGGGAGGATTCGATTCGATGGAGGCAGTGGGCATCCCGATGCTTCCGGCGCCTGCCCTTCGCACGCAGTTGTCGCTGACCTGCCATCGTCTGTATCCCAAGTCGGGGATCCTGCTGGTCGAGTACGCCGTCAAGCGGTAGGTCTGGAGGGCACGCCAAGCAGCTTCGTCTTGATCTCCTCGTTGTGCCAGAGCGTCGCCGGGTCGGACGAGTGGACGATCCGGCCCTTGCTCATGACGTGCACGATGTCGGCAAGCTTCACGGCGAACGCCGCGTTCTGCTCGGCGAGCAGGATCGACATCCCCTCCCCCTTCAGCCGCAGCACCAGTCGTCCCACCTCCGCGATCACCGCGGGGGCGAGGCCTTCGGTGGGCTCGTCCATGATCATCAGCAGGGGGTTGGCCACCAGCGCGCGCCCGATCGCCAGCATCTGCTGCTCGCCGCCGCTCAGCTCGTTGCCACGATTGCCCAACCGCTCCTTCAGCCGCGGAAAGAGCTCGAACACGGCGTCCATCGACCAGCGCCCTGGTCGTGCGGCGATCGCCAGGTTCTCGTGGACGGTGAGCGAGGCAAACACGCGGCGTCCCTGCGGCACGAGACTGATGTGCCGGGCGGCAATCGCATGCGGCGGGAGCGCGGTGATATCCGCGCCGTCAAACTCGATCCGCCCCGCGCGCGCAGGCGTCAGACCCACCAGCGACCGGCACAGCGTCGTCTTGCCAACGCCGTTGCGGCCGAGGACGGCCGTGACCACGCCCTTGTCGGCGGTCATGGTGACGCCCTGCAGCACGTGGCTGTCGCCGTAGTAGGTGTGGATGTCGGTGACGTTCAGCATCTACTCGCCTACCGATGCGCCCAGGTAGATGTCCTGCACCGTACGGTCGGCGCTCACCTCGTCCTTGTGCCCTTCCGTCAGCACGCGGCCCTGGTAGAGGACGGTGACCCGCTCGGCAAATCCGAACGCGATGTCCATGTCGTGCTCGATCAGCAGCACGGCCACGGCGGAATCGAGGTTTCTCAGAATCGCCAGCATCGACTCGCTCTCGCCGGACGACAACCCGGCCATCGGCTCGTCGAGCAGCAGCAGCCGCGGGCGGCCCGCCATCGAGAGCGCGACTTCGAGCTTCCGCTGCACGCCGTACGACAGGTTGCTGGCCGTGTCGTGCGTGAACGTCGAGAGCCCGAACTGCGCGAGCAGCGTCTCGGCCCGGCGTTCGAGATCAACACACGACGACATCGGACGATGCATGGTGAATCGCCGCGAGTCCTGGGCTTCGCACGCCAGCAGCACGTTCTCCATGACGGTGAGGTTTGGAAACAGTTTCGTGATCTGGAACGTCCGCGCCATGCCGCGCACCGCGCGCTGGTGCGGCGCCAGCCGCGTCACGTCTTCGCCGAAGAGGGCGATCGTGCCTTCGCTGGCCCGCACCTCTCCGCTGATCACGTTGAACAGCGTCGTCTTGCCGGCGCCGTTGGGGCCGATGACGGCCCGCCTCTCGCCCGGCTGGACGACGAGGTTGACCTTGTCCACGGCCTTGAGGCCGCCGAAGTGCCTGGAGACGTTCTCGAGCGCCAGACAGGGTGGTGTCATCGCGAGTACAGGGGCTGCGCGAGGTACTCGGCGGGGTTGTACTTCCAGAACTGCGAGACGTTCGGCAGCGTGGCGATCACGGTGTTCTGCAGCGCGCCGTTGACGCGCTCGACGCGGCGCACGTAGATGTTCTCGATCGGGTTGCCGTAGTCGTCGAGCACCACCGGCCCTCGAGGCAAGTCGGTCGGCCTGGCGCTGCGCAGCGCGGCCAGGAGCGCGTTGCGGTCTTCGACGTTGCCCTTCACGGCGTCGATCGCCGCCAGCACCCACTTGCCGCCGGTGTACATGCTTTCCGAGTAGTAGCTCGGCACTCTCTTGTAGCGCGTGCGGTAGGCGGCCGCGAATTTCCGGTTGGCCGGCGTGTCGAGCGCCCCGCTGTAGTGCAGCGCCGTGGTGACGCCGATCGCCTCGTCGCCCATCGCCGGCAGCACGTGCTCGTCGGTCGTCGTGCCCATGCCGATCACCGGCACGCGGCCCTTGAGGCCGTACTCCTGATACTGCCTCAGGAACTGCAGGGCGGTTCTCCCGAGGAAGAGCGCGTACACGGCGTCGACGTCGCGCGAGATCTGCGCGAGGTACGGCGCGAAGTCGTGGATCGAGAGCGGCGCCCACAGGCTTTGCGTGATCCGTCCGCCCTGCTCCTCGAACGTGCGGCTGAATCCGCCGACCGCCTCCCAGCCAAACGCATAGTCGAGGGCGATGGTCGCCACCGTCCTCAGCTTCATCGTGTTGTAGGCGTATTCACCGAACGGGTGGTTCGGCTGGCTCCCCGTGTAGCCGGTCCGGATGATCCACTTCGTCCGCCTGCGCTGCGTCAGGTCGTCCGCCGAGACGACCGGGTAGACCATCGGAATGCCCTGGGAATCGATGTACGGCGCGAGCGCGTAGCCGGTGGACGTGAGCAGCGCCCCGGCCATCATGTGCACGGCGTCGCGCTCCACGAGCTTTCGCGCCTTCGTCAACCCCGTCGCGGGAATCCCTTCGTCGTCTTCGACGATGAGCTCGATCTTCCGGCCGCCGGCCTGGTAGCCGGTCTCTTCGAGCAGCAGCAGGAAGCCGTTGAGGATGTCGCGCCCGTTCTGAGCGTTGGCGCCCGAGAGCGGCACCATGAAGCCAACCTTGATGGGTGGGCGCTCGGACGTCTGCGCGAACGTCAGGGCCGCGCCGGCGATGACCGCCGCGATGATCACGGTCCGCCTGAAGGCGGACACTACGTACGTCCATCTATTCACGTACGTTCCTTTACTTGCGCTTGCCATCACCGAGATTCCATAAGCCTTGTGGGGCGGCCAGGATCGCCACGATGTAGACGATGCCCAGGATGAGCAGCCAGCGCGCGGTGTAGGCGCTGATCACGTTCTTCAGCAGGACGATCGCGCCTGCGCCGATCACCGGACCGACGAGCGTGGCTGGGCCGCCGAGCGTCACCATCAGGAAGAGCTCCGAGGATGCCGTCAGGTCCAGATACGTGGGGCTGACGAACCCGTTGTAGTACGCCCACATCACGCCTGACACGCTCGCAAAGACGCCCGACAGCACAAAGCTCAGATAGCAGTGGAGCCAGGTGTTGAAGCCGAGACTCTTCATCCGCGACTCGCTCTCACGCACGCCGCGCAGCGTCAAGCCGAACGGCGATCGCACCAGCAGCGCCATCAGGCCCGCCGACACGGCGAAGACGGCCAGCGTGACGTAGTAGAAGGCGACCGGCCCCGCGAACGGCAGCCCGGCGTGCGCTTCGAGCCGCGGGATGCCGGACAGGCCGTTGTCTCCGCCGGTCACCGGAATCCACCGGTAGCTCAGGCCCCACAGCACCATGCCGATGGCCAGCGTGATCATCAGGAAATAGACATCCCTGACGTGCGAGACGATCAGCCCGACCGCCGCGCTCAGGAGTGTCCCCACGAGGATGCCGCCCAGCACGCAGGTCCAGAACCCGAAGTGATACGTCACCGACAGCACCGCCACCGCATACGCGGCGACGCCGAAGAACGCCGCGTGGCCGAGCGACGGGAGGCCGGTGTATCCGAGAAGAATGTCGAGGCTCATCGCCAGGATCGCCAGGATCGCCATCTCGGTGAGCAGGCCGACCCAGTACGACGAGAGAAACGGCGGTCCGATGACGAGCAGCACGCCGAGCACGATGATGACCGGCAGCCGCCATCCGCGAAGGACGTTGGACCTGAGGTTAACCGCGTCCATAGAGGCCCGTGGGCTTGATGGCGAGCACGAGCACCATCGGTGCAAACAGCGTGAAGTACGAGAGCTCCGGCACCAGCGCCTTGCCGAAGTTGTCGATCATCCCGACGGCAATGCTGCCGACGAGCGCGCCCTTGAGGCTGCCCATCCCGCCGACGATGACGACGACGAATGCCAGAGGAAGCAGGTCGAAATCAATCCCGGGATACCCTCCGAGAATCGGCCCGCCCATGACGCCGCCGAAGGCCGCCAGCGCCGCACCGGCCGCGAACACGAACCCGGAGAGGAGGGCGACGTTGATGCCGGTGGCCGACGCGGTCTCGGGGTCGTCGACCGTGGCGCGCAGCCTCGCGCCGATGAGCGTCTTCTCGTTCACCGCCCAGAGGCCGATGCCTACGAGCGCCGCGACGAAGATGACGAACAGGCGGTAGCGGGGGAACACCACCTCGCCCATCTCCACCGATCCCCGCAGCATCGGCGGGTACGCCAGCGTGAACGGATCGCCGCCCCAGATCATCAGCGTCAGGTCGCGAAACAGCAGCGCGAAGCCCATCGTCATCATCATCTGCGCGAGCGGCTCGGCGGCGAAGCGCCGGAGGAACACGCGCTGCATGACGAATCCAATCGCCGCCACCACCACCATGGCGACGATCGCGCTCAGCACCAGGCTCTGCGTACGCGTAAACACCGAGTACGCGACATACACCCCGAGCATGTAGAAGGAACCGTGGGCGATGTTGACGATGCGCATCACCCCGAAGGCAAGCGTCAGGCCGCTGGCGATGAGGAAGAGCAGCGCCGCGGAGAACAGCCCGTTGAGGGTCTGGGTGATGAGGTAGATCATGAGGTTGTCAGTTGCCGGTTGTCAGTTGTCAGCAGGCACCCGAGCCTGACAACGGACAACTGACAACTGACAACTTCCCGAGTTATTGCGCTCCGCGTCCGGCGGCGGGGGCACCACCGGCCGGCGCGCCGGCCGGACCGGCGCCGCCGCCACGCGCGGGAGGCGGCACGAACATCGGGGGCTGCGGTCCGAGCACCTTGGTCAGCGCGGTGTAGGCGCACAGTTCGTCCATGTTGCCGCCGCCGACGCCGATGGCGCCGATCAGGTTGCCCTCGACGACGATCGGCAGACCGCCGCCGACGAAGTAGTACGACAGGCCCTGCGGTTTGCCGAGATCCATGCGGATCGCCCGGCCGTCGAGCGTCGGGAACCGGTTGGCGACGACGCTCGAGGGCGAGCGCGCGTAGAGCGCGGTCTGCGCCTTCATCAGGCCCGTCTCCACGCCGATCGGGTTGACGCCGTCCATGACGTGCGCGTCTACGATGTCGCCGGTCGGCGACAGCACGAAGATCGCGTACGTGCCGGGGCCATTCTGCTGGGTGCGCGCGAACTCGAGACAGCCGTCGACGATCTGACGCGCCACCGTCGCGTTGATCTGCATCTTCATCAACGTGACCTTCGCGACCTCGTCAGAGACGATGGCCTTGGCGAGCGGCATGTTCTGCTGGGCGTCGATGGACGTGGTCATCGAGACCGCGGCCAGCATCGCGATGGCGCCGGCCCCGAAGAACCTCTGTGTACTGGTCATACTGTGCTCCATTCGCGCGGGCTTCAGCCTGCGCTGTGATCGAGAATGATCTTCATCCGCTGGGTACTGTCCGAGCCCAGCATCCCGATGGCGGCCTTCAATTCCCCAAGCGGCATGACGTCGCTGACGATCGGCTCGAGCCGGACGATGCCCCGCTCCACCAGCGCGATGGAGGCGGGATAATCCTCGGCCTTCGCGACGCGCGCATTGATGAGCGCGAGCTCCTTGAAATAGAGGTCGTAGAAGGGCAGCGCTCCTTCCTTGGCGGTGATGATCCCAAACGAGAGTATCCGGCCGCCCGAGCGTGCCATGTGAATCGCCGCCGACAGCTGCGACATGACGGCCGTGGTCTCGATCACCACGTCCGGCCCGCGCCCCTCGGTCGCCTCGCGCACCTTCGCGATCATGTCGTCACCGCTGGCAATCGTCAGGTCGGCACCCAGCCTTTCGGCGAGCTCGCGCTTCTCCTTGTTGCGCGTGACGCCGATGACCGTGGCCCCGCGCGCCTTCGCGAGCTGCACGTGGAGCTGGCCGGTCACACCGAGGCCGAGGACGACGACGTACTCCGACGGGAAGATGTTGATCTGTCGCTGCGCGTGGAGGCACGTGGTCAGCACCTGGATCAGCGGTGCGTGCTGCGGGTCCACGCCGGCCGGCAGCGCAAACACCTGGCTGGCCGGCACGGTGACGAACTCCGCGAAGCCGCCGTTGGTATCGCGGCCGATCAGCATCCCGTTGGGACAGAGGTGGGTCTGGCCGATGCGGCAGTGGAAACAGGAGCTGCAATAGAGCTCCGGATCGACGATGACGCGGTCGCCGGCCTTCTGGCTGCTCGAACCGGGGTCAACGATCTCCCCCACCATCTCGTGGCCCATGATCCGCGGGTACTGCACCGGGATCGCGCCCTTGTAGATCTTGTAATCGGTGCCGCAGATGCCGCTGTGCGTGATGTGCACAGTGACGTCGCCGGCGCGGCTGCCCGGCCGGGCGACGTCTTCGAGGACGAGCTCGTCTGGTGCGGTCAGCACCATGGCTTTCATGGCTATCTCTTGGCGGTGGCCTGTGGGACGGCCTCCGGATTGACCGGGTTGCGCGGCGCCTGCCCGCTCAGCACAGACACCACTTCCTGCGTCGCCTTCGTCTGCAGCTCCACCAGCGCTTCGGTCGAATAGAAGCTGGTGTGCGGCGTGATGATGACGTTGGAACGGCCGAACAGCGGGCTGGATCCGGGGGGCTCCTGCGTCATGACGTCGAGCGCGGCGCCGGCGATCTCCTTCGCGTCGAGCGCGGCGGCGAGCGCCGCCTCGTCGATGATCGGACCGCGCGCCGTGTTCACCACGTACGCCGTCTTCTTCATCTTCCTGAACGCGTCGGCGTTGAAGATGCCCTTCGTTTCGGGGACGAGCGGGCTGTGAATCGAGACGTAGTCCGACACCGTGAGCAGTTGCTCGAAGTCGACCTGCTCGACGCCGAGCTTCTGGAAGACGTCCTTCGGCACGTACGGGTCGTAGGCGACGACTTTCATGCCGAACGCCTGCGCCTTCGGCACGACGAGCTGCGGGATGCGGCCGAAACCCATCAGGCCGAGCGTGCTGCCGCGGAGGCGGGCGATCGGCGCCACGTCGGGCATCTTCCACTCGCCGGCATGCACCTTCGCGTTGATGAACGGGATCTTCCGCACGAGGGCCAGCAACAGCGCCATCGCGTGGTCGGAGACCTCGTCGATGCAGTAGTCGGGAACCTTGGTGACGACGATGCCCGCCGCCGTGGCGGCGGGAATATCCACGTTGTCGACGCCGATGCCGAACCGCGAGATGATTCGCACCTTCGGCATCTTCGCGATCATGTCGCCGGTGATCTTCGCGTAGGTCACGAGCACCGCGTCCGCGTCCGCGGCGATCTTCATGATCGCCTCGGGCGTGGGCTCCGAGGCCAGCTCCAGTTCGGCGCCGATCGTCTTCAGAACCTCTTTCGCGGGATCGAGGTTCGGGAAGACCGAGTCGGCGACGGCAACTTTGTATGGCATCCCGTTACTTCATCAGATGGCCGCCGCTGACGCGGCCGCCGCCCATGGCTTCTTCCATGTGCTCCATGCGCGTGAAGATCACGGGACCGTCGGCGCTGACGAGCACGTTCTCCTCGAGGCGGGCCGTCTGCTCGAGGCCGGGGTGGCCCGCAAACGTCTCGATCGCGAAGTACATGTTCTCCTTGATCTCCGCCGGATATTTCAGCGAGTAGGCCCGCGACATCCACATGCCCTCGTAGAGGGTGATGCCGATGCTGTGCGCGAACTGCTGCAGCGTCACGGTGCCGTACTTGTCGTCGTCGTACTCGGGAAACGCCTTGGCGACGTCGGCGGTGGTGTTGCCCGGCTTGAGCTGCGCGATGCCGGCGTACATCGAGTCGTAGACCTCGCGGTAGAGGTCGATTTCCTTCTGGGTCATCTTCATGCCCTGCGCGCCGCCGCACTTGAAGCAGCGCACGAAGTCGATGAAGTAGCCCGACGGACCGACCGCGTTGATGTCGACGATCACCAGGTCGCCTTGGCGGATGAGCTTGTCGGTGGCCCAGCGGCGGTACGGGCTGGTGTTGCCGCCCGAGGCGACGATGATGTCGTAGATGATCTCGCAGCCGCGCTCGAGCATGAACTCGTGCACCTTGGCTTCGATCTCACGCTCGCGGACGCCCGGCTTGAGCCACTCGTACTTGATCTTCCACATCGCGGCGTCGCCGATGCTCGACGCCTGCTTGAGCAGCTCGATCTCGTCGCGGGTCTTGACGACGCGCGCGCGCGACACGGCGGGCCATCCATTGACGATCTTCAAGCCGAGCTTCTGGAACGCCTCGTAGGCCGGCATATCGAGGTTGTCGATGCCGATTTTTTCCTTCTCGACCTTGTGCTCCTTGAGCACTTCCATGACGGAGTCGGCCATGCGGCCCGCCATGTACGGCACCGCGCCCTCGGCCCACTGCCACGTGATCGCGGGGCGGATGCGGCCTTCCATCCAGGGGAGATCGATCTTGGCGCACTGCAGATCGGAGCCCGCGGTCTCGAAGAGCGTCGGCTTGCCCTCGGTGGGCACCACCGCGTAGCGGATGTTGATGTTGTATTTCCAGTTGCCCTGGTACGACGCGGTCGCGTACCGGATGTTGGCGCCCGCGAACAGGACCAGCGCGCCGAGGTCGTCCTTCTTCATCTCGGCCTGCAGCTTCTGCAGCCGCTCCCCTCGAAGCCGGTCGAAGTCGACGCGGTACTGCCAGTCGGCCCCGGTCTGGCTGTAGAGCCGACCCGGATCGTACTCATGGGGCTTCTTCAGAAAACTGAGATCCATGCCATTGCTCTTCGTCGAGTCGACTTTACTCATTCGCGTGCTGCTCCCTTATGCGTACGCTCAGCGGGCCGGAAAAAGAGGCTAACTATACCTCGCGGTTTCGCGGGCCGTAAAGGCCCGCGCCGCGTCGTTTCACATGCATGAATGGCAACCTGCCAGTGCGGCGCGGACCCTCTCGCCATGTGCGGCGCGGACCTTTACGGTCCGCGGCTGGAGCATCACCCGGCAGTAATCGCGAGCTGGCGCTTGGCCTTGATGGCCGCATACACGCGCTCGGAGGTGGCCGGCAGCGTCGTGATTCGCACGCCAACGGCGTCGTGGATGGCATTGAGAATGGCGGCCGCCGTCGACACGCACGTCGGCTCGCCGACGCCCTTGGCACCGAACGGCCCGGTCGGATCGTAGCTGTCGACGATGTCGACCTCGATGCTCGGCATGTCGAGCGAGGTCGGCATGATGTAGTTCGTGAGGTTGGGGTTCAGGTTGCGGCCGTTGGCGTCGAACAGCATCTCTTCCTCGAGCGCGAAACCGATCCCCATCGAGATCCCGCCCTCGACCTGCCCCTCGACCAGCATCGGGTTGATCGCCGTGCCGCAGTCGTGCGACGCGACGATGCGGAGCACCTCGACTTCACCCGTCTCGTCGTCCACGTCGACTTCCGCGATCTGCGTGGCATAGACGTAGGTGGCGAACGGCTTACCCTGTCCGGTTTCCGGATCCAGCGCGACCGTCGCCGGGTTGAAGGTCGCGCTGCCAACGGGCGGCGAGCCGGTCACGCCGCGGGCGTGCTCGGAGACGTCGCCAATATGGACGCTGCGCTGCGGAAAGCCCTGAACCTGGATCCTGTGATCCCTGCATTCGAGCTGGCTGGGCTTGACGCCGAGGAGCGGCGCCGCCACGTCGAACAGGATCAACTTCGCCTTCTCCGCCGCGAGCCTCGCCGCGTTGCCCGTGACATATGTCGTGCGGCTGGCGATCGCCCCGGTGTCCATCGGTGTGGTGTCGGTATCGGCCGACACGACGTGCACATCGTCGGTGGAGATCCCAAGCTCCTGGGCCACGATCTGGGCGAGGATGGTGAGCGATCCCTGACCCGTTTCGACCGTCCCCGTGAGCAGGGTAGCGGTACCGTCTTCGTTGACTTTCACGATCGCGGCGCTCGGGTTGGCGGCGACGGTGAAGCCGATCGGGTACCACATGCAGGCGATGCCGCGTCCGCGCTTCTTCATGCCTGCGCTCCGTCGGTGTTCCAGCCGAAGCGGTTGGCCGCCTGCAGGAGCGATTCCCTGATGACCACGCTGTGCAGCGTCTGGCCGGTGGGGCTCAGCGACCCTTCCTTCAGGACGTTCCTGAGGCGGATTTCCAGCGGATCGATGTTCAGCGCCTTGGCGATGTCGTCGAGGTGCGACTCGTAGGCGAAGCAGACCTGCGGGGCGCCGAATCCGCGCATCGCGCCGGTCATCGTCTTGTTGGTGTAGACCACGAACGCTTCCGCATAGAGATTGTCGATGACGTACGGACCGGCCGACAGGATGCAGGCCTTGCCGAGCGTCGTCTCGCTCCACGAGCAGTAGGCCCCGCCGTCGAGCACCAGGCGAATCTTGCGCGCCACGATCCTGCCGTCCCTGGTGACGCCCGTCTTGTAATCCATGATCAGCGGGTGCCGGGTCGTCGAGGAGAGAAACTCTTCGGGACGCGTGAACACGCACTTGACCGGCCGGCCGGTCTTCTTCGAGAGCAGTGCCATCACCGGCTCGGTGGTGATCTCGTTCTTGCCGCCGAAGTTGCCGCCGACGATGGTGGCGATGATGCGGACGCGGCTCATCGGGATGCCCAGGGTGCGCGCGACGTCGGCGCGGCCGAGCGTGATGCGGCCCAGCGTCGAGTAGATCGTGACGCGGCCGTTCGGATCCCAGTGGGCGACGGTCGCATGCGGCTCGAGCGGCACGTGCTCGACCATCTGCGTGCGAAAGGTGCCTTCGAAGATGTGGTCGGACTCGGCGAATCCCTTTTCGACGTCGCCCTTCTTGATGACCTTGTGGCCGTAGATGTTCGGGTTCGGGGCGTGCAGGCCGGGCGTCTCGAGCTTGAGCGACTCGAGCGGGTCGAGCACCGGCGTGATCGGCTCGTACACCACCTTGATCTTCTCGAGCGCCTCGGTGGCAATCTGCTCGGTCACCGCGGCCACCGCCGCGACGCCGTCGCCGGCGTAGAACACCCGCGTGTCGGCGAGCACGGGCTGATCCTTGAGCGAGGGACCGAATGAATTGACCGGGATCTCCTTGCCGGTGAGCACGGCGACCACGCCCGGCATCGCTTCGGCTTCGCTCGTATCGATGCTCTTGATCAGCGCCGAGGCGATGCCCGCGCGCTTGATCTTCGCGTAGAGCATGCCGGGCAGATAGAAGTCGTCGATGTATTTGGTCTGGCCGAGGCCGTGCGTGCGGCCGTCCGCGCGCGTCGCCCGCTGACCCACGGCCGGCGTCTGCTGGCGGGCCTCCGCGACGAGTACTTCGAGCGGAAGGGTGGTCAGCGGCGCCGGCGCAGGCGTCCTGAGCAGATCCTCCGTTTCCCGGAGTGTCTTGGCCTTTTCGGCGACTACGGTCTTGGTGTCCATCGGATCGTGTCCTCTCGCCCGGGCTATGCGGACTTGGCCGCCGGTTGATCGGCGCCGCGCGCGGCCAGTTGAATCGCTTCGATCATCTTGGTGTAGCCGGTGCACCGGCACAGGTTGCCCGCGAGGCCGTCGCGGATGTCCTGAACGGTCGGCGAAGGGTTGTCGTCGAGCAGCGCCTTGGCCGACATGATGACGCCCGGACCGCAGAAGCCGCACTGCAGCGCGCCCAGGTCTTCGAAGACCTTCTGGATCGGGTGCAGCCTGTCCATCGTCGCGAGCCCCTCGATGGTCAGCACGTCGCGGCCGTCGGCCTGAGCGGCCAGCATCAGGCACGAGTTGACCGATTTGCCGTCGACGATGACGGTGCACGCGCCGCAGTCGCCGACATCGCATCCGAGCTTGGCGCCGGTCAGTTGGAACTCGTCGCGCAATAGTCTGAGCAGCGTCGTTTCCGGCGGCACCGCCGCCGTCCGCATCACGCCGTTGACTTTCATCGTTACAGTCGCCATTTCACTTCTTCCCCTGCGTGGTCGCGCCTGCCCCGCCGGAGTCCCGGCGGAGGCGAGCAAGCTCGTACGCGCCTTCCAGGGCGCGTTTGGTCAGCACCGCAATCAGGTCGCGGCGGTACTCCGCGGACGCGCGCATGTCGTTGATCGGCTTCGCGTCGGCGACGGCGAGGCGCCCGGCTTCGGCCATCGCCTCGGGTGTAATCGCGCGCCCTTCGAGAAACGTCTCGGCGGACCTCGCGTGGATCACCTTCGGCGCGACGGCCCCGAGGGCCACCCGAGGGGCGACGAAGGTGTGCGTGTCCCAGTCGACCCAGAAGCTTGCCGCCGCGTTGACGAGCGCCAGCGCCTGTCCCTTGCGCAGGCCGAACTTCTGGAACCTGGTCGGTTTGCCAAGGCTGGCTTTCGGAATGAGGATCTCGACCAGTAGCTCCTCGGGCTTGAGCGCGGTCTTGCGCGGCCCGACGAAGAAGTCGGCCAGCGGCAACTGCCGGCGGCCGGCCGGCGACAGCACGGTGACGAGCGCATCAAGCGCCACGAGCGTCGGACCGCTGTCGACCGAGGGCACGGCGGTGCAGAGATTGCCGCCGAGCGTTCCAAGGTTCCGGGTCTGCACTGCGCCGATCGTGTGAGCGGCTTCCTGGAGCGCCGGGAAGAGGTCGCTCATGATCGGCGACCGCATGATCTGCGTGTGCGTGACCAGGGCGCCGATGCTCAGGCCCTCGTCCTTCATGCTGATGTGCTTCAGCTCCTCGAGCCGCGACACGTCGATGATGACTTTCGGAATGTGGCTGGAAGGCGCGAACTTGTAGTCGGCCAGCAGGTCGGTGCCGCCCGCCAGAACCTTGACCGAAGGCGCGTGCTCGGCCAGCAGCGCCACCGCATGGGTCGAATCCTTAGCGGAAAAGAGTTCAAAAGCTCGCATGCGTAGGTATCCGTATCAAGGCTTTACAGGAAGATCCCGAGGTGTGCTCGGAAGTTACCATGTCGGTGTCCATCGGGGCAACACTTTGGGGCTCTAGGCTTTGGGCTCTGGGCTCTAGCGGGACGCGCAGGCTAAACCTGCGCGCTACTTTGGATTCGCCAGCTTTCGCCGCGACTTGGGCAGAGAGCCTGCTGCGGCTGGCGAATCGTCCATCGGCAGGCGGAAGCGCCGGATGCCGTCGAACGAATGGAGGGCGCCGGCCACAGCGCCGGCCGTGGCGACGCACCCGATTTCTCCGACCCCCTTCGCGCCGTAACCGCCGATCTCGTCCGGCACCTCGATCAGGATCACGTCGACTTTCGGCATCTGTTTGGCTGGAAGGATGCCCATGTCGCGAAGCGCCAGCGAATCGGGGACGCCCCTGGTGGAGGGAAAGTCCTCAGTCAGCGCGTACCCGAGCCCCATGTGCACGCCGCCCTCCATCTGCTCGGCGCACATACGGGGATTGATCGCCCGTCCGACGTCGTGGGCCGCGATTACGTGCTCGAGCTTTCCCTGGTCGTCGAGGATCACGACCTGGGTCGCGTAGCTGAAGGTGAGGTGGGTCGTCGGGTTGAGCACCGCTTCAGGCGTACCGGGCCGCGTCGTGAAGCTCAGGACGTACTCGCCGACGTACTCGCGCCCCACGAGCGGGGCGAGTTCCTCCGCGTACGTAGTGTCCGGCTTTAGCCGGACCTTCTTGAGGTCCTCGCACAGCTTCTTTCCGGCGATCCGCGCCGCGGCGCAGCTCAGGGTCGTGCCGCGCGACGCCCACGTCTCGCCGCATTTCTCGCCGAGATCCTTGTCCCAGACCACCGACATGATCTCGCCGGGCAGACCGGTCTCCTCACACACGGCCTGCATGGTCGCGGTGTATATCCCCTGCCCCATCTCGGTGTAGCCGTTGCGGATCTCGAGGCGCGGGCCGGCGAGCACCGTGATGACGATGTAGCCGCCCTCGGTGGTGCCGTTGCCAAGCCCGGTGCTCTTGATGCCGCAGCCGATGCCCTTGTACTTCGCCTTCTTGTAGAGCTCCCTGACCGACTCGAGCGACTCGCGCAGCCCGCGCACGCTCTCGCGCATGATCTGCCCGGTCGCGAAGGCATCGCCGGGATTCAGGATGTTGCGCATCCGGATGTCCCAGCCGTCCACGCCGACCTTGCCGGCGAGGATGTCCATCACGCCTTCCATGGCGAACTGGGCCTGGTTGCTGCCGAACCCGCGCATCGCGCCCGCGTTCGGGTTGTTGGTATAGACGGCCTTTGATTCGACGTCCACATTCGGGATGCGGTACGGTCCGCCCGAGTGACAGGCGGCGCGGAGCGCGCACTTGGCGCTGGTCGTGTGATAGCCGCCGGCGTCGGCGACAATCCGCGACCGCAGCGCCGTCAGCCGTCCTTCGGCATCCGCGCCAACCGTCAGGGTGATGTTCATCGCGTGGCGCTTGACGTGGTGCTGCGTCGACTGCTCGCGCGTGAGTACCGTCTTGACCGGCCGGCCGAGTACGTATGCGGCCACCGCGGTCTGCGCCTGGATGGAGAGCTCTTCCTTCGCGCCAAACGCGCCGCCACTGGCCGAGAGTGCGATCTCGACTCGCGCCGGGTCGAGGCCCAGGACCTTCGCGATCTGCTGATGGTCGTGGACCGACCCCTGGCTTTCGGTGTGCACCGTGTAGCTGTCGCCCCGCGGGATGACCAGGCACGATTCCGGCTCGAGGAACGCGATATCGATCGGCTGCGTCTGGAAGGTCGCCTCGATCACGTGCGCGGCCGATGCGAGCGCGGCATCCACGTCGCCGCGCGTGAAAGCGGTGACCGGCTGCAGCAGGTTCGACGCCCGTGGAGCAAAGGTGTCGGCGGAGTGCACGAGCGGCGCGCCCGGCTTCAGCGCCTCGAACGGATCAACAACCGCCTCGAGGACGTCGTAGTCGACGCGGACGTTCGCGGCCGCCTGCCGCGCGTGGAACTGCGTGTCGGCGACGACCATGGCCAGGAAGTCGGCAACGCAGCACGTGGTCTCCCCTTCCGCCACGAAAACCGGCATGTCCTGGTCGGTGATGCCGGTGCCGCGAAATCCTGGAACGTCGGCTGCGGTGATGACCCGTACGACGCCGGCCATCGCCGCCGCTTCTCCCGCGTGAATCTTCAGGACCTTCGCGCGAGGATGCTCGGTCGCGACCATGGCGCCGTGCAGCATTCCAGGCACGCTCATGTCGTCCACGAACGCTTTCTCGCCAAGCGTCTGGTCCGATCCGCCCTTTCGCAGAGCCGAACGGCCGACGCCGTCCTTCATGCGGGATCCGGTGATGGTCTCGGGCGCCGAGATCCGCTCGAGCCCGAAATCTTCACCGAAATAGTGATGCCGCCGCGGCTCGGTGCGCTCGATGTGCCCGCCGCTTTTCATCGCCTCGCCCGCCGTCTGGATGGCGTCGATGATCCGTCCGTATCCGGTGCAGCGGCACAGGTGACCGTCGAGCGCCTTGGCGATCACCGCGCGATCCTCCGTCTTGCCCTGCTGGATCAACGACGCGGCGCGCACGACGATGCCGGGAATGCAGAAGCCGCACTGCACGCCGCCCTCGAGCACGAACGCATCCGCGATCACGCGGCGGACGTCTTCGGCCATGCCTTCGAGGGTCGTGATGTCGTGGCCGTCCATCTGTTCGGGCTTGCGCAGGCAGGAGAGCGCGGGACGGCCGTCGATCACCACGAGACAGCAGCCGCAGGCCCCTTCCGGAGCGCAGCCGTTCTTGGCCGAGACGATGCCGCATTGCTCGCGCAGCACCTCCAGCAGGTGCATCCCCGGTTCGTATGAAGCTGTGGTGGGTTTTCCGTTCAACGTGAACGAAATGGTGGGCATTCCTATGAGTTCAGTATATGTCACGCCCCTTGATGAGGCTGGAGTCGGCGGTGTACGATTCAATGTTTCGATCACCTGTTTCAACCCCGCCATCAGTGAGAGGCTACATGAAGGAACCGTGGAAAACCGACAAGTGGTTCATCAGTCCCTGGAACTACCTGCCCGAGGTGACGAAGAACTACGCCTTCCCGAAGAACATCAAGATTCATGACGTCACGCTCCGCGATGGTGAGCAGCAGACGGCGGTCGTGTTCCGGCGCGAAGAGAAGGTGGCGATCGCGAAGAAGCTCGACGCGCTTGGCGTCCACCGCATCGAGGCGGGCATGCCGGCGGTGTCGCCTCAGGATCGTGCCGCCATCTCCGACATCGCCGCGCTCGGCCTGAAGGCCGAGATCTTCGGCTTCGCCCGCTGCATCCCGTCGGAAGTGAAGGTCGTCAAGGAATGCGGCTGCACGGGCATCGTCATCGAGATTCCCGCCAGCGACCACATGATCCAGCACGGCTACGGCTGGCCGATCGAGCGCGCGATGAAGGCGTCGATCGAGACGACGCTGGCCGCCAAGGAAGCCGGGCTCTACACGGTGTTCTTCACGATCGACTCCACCCGTACCGAACTGAACCGGTTCCTCGACATCTGCGAGCAGGTCGCCACCGAAGGGCACATGGACGCGCTGACGATGGCCGACACGATGGGCGGGACGACGCCGGACGCATACGCCTATGTCGTGAAGAAGGTGATCGAGCGGCTGAAGAAGCCGGTCGAGGCGCACTGCCATATGGACTTCGGCCTCGGCGTCGCCAACACCATTGCCGCGCTGCAGGCGGGGGCCTCGGTGGCGCACACGACGGTGACCGGGCTCGGCGAGCGCGCCGGCAACGTGCCGATGGAAGAGGTCGCGATGGCGATGCTCTGCCTCCACGGCCAGGATCTCGGGCTCAAGACGGAAAAGTTCGTCGAGACCTCGAGGTTCGTCATGGACCTGGCAAAGGTCACGCAGCCGCCGAACCGTCCGATCGTCGGCGAGAGGCTCTACGAAGTGGAGTCGGGGATCATCGCCGGCTGGGTGCGCATGGGCCGCAAGGGTCACCCGCTCGAGTCGATTCCCTTCGCGCCCGAGCTCGTCGGCCAGAAGCCGGTGTCCATCGTCCTCGGCAAGAACAGCGGTCCGCCGTCGATGGAAGAGTGGTGCGAGAAGCTGGGCATCACCGCCAGCGATGACGAGAAGATGGCGATGCTGCAACTGGTGAAGGCAAAGTCGTTCGAGAAGAAGGACCTGCTGACAGCCGACGAGTTCAAGGCGATCGCGAACCAGGTGCTGCAGAAGGCTACTGTTACCACGTAGTTGTCGGTTGTCGGTTGTCGGCTGTCGGCTGTCGGCTGTCGGCTGTCGGTTTTTAGTAGGCAGTAGGCAGTAGGCAGTGGGCAGTAGGTAGTAGGTAGTGCGGGGCGGACCTTTACGGTCCGCCCTTTTTTTTGGCGCCACGCATGTACGCCGCCTGTCCCGAGCACTACGACGAAGTGGGCCGCGGCAACGTCAGACCGCCGAAAGGATCGGGTATGGTAGCGAGCATGTCACGCATGATTGTCGCCACGGCGACGTTGTCGGTGCTGTGCCTTGCGAGCGCGTCGGCAAGCGCGCAGGGCTGGCGGCCGCCGACGGATGCTGAACGTTGCCCGTCGAAATGGGGGCCAGGGGACGAACGCGGAACCGCCAACCTGATGACGCCCGAGATCGTCCTGCGCGCCGCGCGGCTGATCACCAAAGGCGAAGTGATCGAACTGGCGTACCCGCTGTTCGCCGGGATGCCCTTCTACGGAGACCGCGTCTTCAGCCAGCAGGTGAAGAGGACGAACTGGCCTCCGGGTTCCAACAACCGGGGCTCGAACGAGGAGATGGTGACGACGGAGCTGGGTCAGGTCGGCACACAGATCGACGGCTTCGCCCATCAATCGATCGGCAACAGCCTTTATAACTGCGTCAAGATGGACGAGATCGCCACGAGAACCGGCTTTTCAAAGCTGGGGATCGAGAAGGCCGGCGCCCTGTTCACCCGCGGCGTCCTGATCGACGTCGCGGCGCTACGCGGCGTCGAGATGCTCGGCGATCGCTACGAGATTACCGCGCAGGATCTGCAGGACGCGCTCAGGCGGCAGAACCTGACGCTCGAGACGGGCGACGCCATCATCATCAATACGGGATTCGGACGGCTCTGGGGCAAGGACGACACCCGCTACTACCGAACGCAGCCTGGACTGGGCATCGGCGCCGCCGAATGGCTCGCGCGGCAGAATCCGATGATCGTCGGGTCGGACACCTGCTGCGTCGAGGTCAATCCAAATCCCGATCCGAAGCTCAGCTCGCCCGTCCACCAGATCCTGCTCGTGGCGGGCGGGATCTATTTGATCGAGAGTCTCAAGCTCGACGAGCTCCTGGCGAAGGGTATCCACGAGTTCGCCTTCATTGTCGAGCCGCTGAAGCTCAGAGGGGCTACCGGCTCCTCGGTGGCACCAGTCGCGGTGCGATGACCATCTAGCTCAGGCCGGGGTTACGTCGTGGCTTCGCCGCCTTCGGGGGGGGCGCTCGTGGACCGGGGATGTCGAACGGCAGCCACAGGGTGAACCTGGACCCGCGCCCGAGATCGCTGTCGACCGTGATGCGGCCGCCCAGCAGCCGCGACAGACGCTCGCTGATGGCGAGTCCGATGCCGGCGCCGGGGGGGGCCTGACGAGACGTCCAGGCGCTTGAACTCGTCGAAAATCAGCCGCTGGTTGGCGCCGGCAATGCCGGGACCGGTGTCGGACACGTCAATGACACACCACTCGCGCCCGGTATCATCAGCGCGCAGGCCAACTCGTACGGCGACGCTTCCCGTCTCCGTGTACTTGATCGCGTTACCCAGCAGGTTGCCGAGGATCTGTCCGACCCTGGCTGGGTCGGACTGCAGCGCGGGGAATGCCGCAGGCAGGTCGGCGACAACCGCGAGCCCCTTGCCGGCCGCCTGCGCGCGGTAGTCTTCGAGGGTACGGAGGGCGACCTCACGGAGATCCGTCGTCACCCGGTGGAGCTCGATGTCCCCTGTCTCGGCACGCGCCAGGTCGAGCAAATCCTGAATGAGCCGGATGGCAGCCTGGACCGAACGCCGCGAACGTTCGACCGCATTGCTCTGCTTGGACGTGAGCGGGCCCATGATGCCCTGATCGAGCATGAGGAGGTAGCCGTCCGCCGCGCCCAACGGGTTCTTCACGTCGTGGCCGAACCCGCGCATCAGTGCCTGGCGGCTCGCGCTGATGCGCGCGATCTCCCGTTCGTGACGCTCGGCCTCGGCAAAGGCCAACTCCGCCGCCGCGCGCGCCTTCCGCTCCCGGTCCGCGAGGGCGCGGTGCCTCGAGCTCAGTCGCAAGACCGACGTGACGGCACCGAACGCAAGCAGCACGCCCGCCAGCGAGAGGATGGCGTCGATACGGTGGACTGAACGGATTCGCTCTCTCAGCGTCGCGGCCTCCTGGCGGATCTCCCGCTGCAGCCGCGCCGTCATCGCGGTGACGGCCTGAAAGCGTCCCTGCTGGACGGGTAGGAGCGACAGGTACTGTTCTCGCGTCAGCTTGCCGCCGTACAGCGCGTCCACCAGCTCGTCGGCGGCCCGCAGGTCTTGCCCCATCTCGACGAGTGCGACTTGAAACTCCGGCATCATGCCAGCGGCGCTGTCAACCAGCCACGCGTACGCGCGTCTCCGTGCCGACTGCGCATCGTGATGACTTGTCGCGTAGAACTCATCCCCGGTGAGCAGAAACCCACGCGTGCCCGCGGCCTCCTGCGCGAGGGCAACCTGCATGTCGCTCACCGCGGTACTCGCGGGGTCCATCACGTCCGACAATCCGTCGAGGGAGGCGGCGATCCTGCTCTGGATGAAGATCGGAAGCAGTGCCAGAAAGAATAGCGACCCCACCACGAGGAGGAGGGGCAGGGACGCGGGCAGGCGGGACGCATCCGACCCGTGGTCGCCGTTTCGCGGTGTGAGTCCCGCGGCCGGACGGTGATAGGCGAGATCCTCCCTCATAGTGATGCTCAAGGCGGTTGCCGACCTCTATCCCGGATGCGCAGTAGCGGCCACTGCGGCAAGGCGCACACATGGCGCCGTATTGGCAGGCCAAATCCGTACCAATACTGCCGAGCGGAACGATTCAGTGGCAGACGATGTTATTGAACGGGATGCGCTCGCGCGTGCGGGAGATTCACCAGCCGTGCTGGAATTTTTCCAGGGTTACTTCGTCGCGTCACCGCCGTCGACGATCACGTTGTGCACGACGCCGGCGCCGCCGGCCCGGCGGAAGGCCGCCGCCTCCTGATACTCCCTGGAATCGAAGCACGCCTGGGCCTGCGCCATCGTCGGAAACTCGATGACGACGTGGCGGTGGAACTGACGGAAGTCGTCGTCGCCTTCGTTGATCGAGTAGTTGCCGCCCCGCGCCAGCACCTTGCCGCCGTACTTGCTGATGATGGCCGGGACGAGGTCGGTGTATCGCTTGTATTCGACGGGGTCGTTGATCTTCGCGTGGGCCATCCAGTATGCGGGCATCGATTCTCCTCGGAGGCCTGAAGGCCTCCGGCTACCGAACTTCAAACAGGACTATCTGACTTCGAAGAGCACGTCGCGCTGGGCCGTGCGGGCGCCCGCGGTCGACGTGGCCTGGACGTGCAGCACGTACTTGCCGGCACTGAGATCCCGCAACGGGATGTCGGTGCGAATCCCCTGCCCGTCAGGCCTGTTCGACGCCTGGACGACGCGGCGGTCCTCGGTCTGGAACACCGTGCGGCCCGTGTGCGCGTCCTGCACGGAGGTGGCCACGCTGATGGCGTGCGCGTCCTTTGAGTTGTCGTACACCTCGACGTAGGCGGTCAGCGTCTCCATCCGCCCGAACGCGCGCGTCACGACGGGCGGCGTCGAGAACATCGCCTGGGATTCAGGATCCGGGTTGGCGGTCACCAGCCGCTCGGCGGCCGACGAGGTCAGGGCCACGCCGCTGAGCGAGAACGGCACCTTCGAATAATCCGGCACCTCGACGTCGATCGGCACGGTGGCAATGGCGCCGCCGGTGGATTCGCTGGCGCCGACGCGAATCTGGTAGCGCCCCGGCGGCAGCGGCAGGCGCGACAGCAGCCGGACGCCGGTCGTGCGCAGCCGCTCGTAGGTCTGCGGCATCAGCTTGAGATCGAATGTCTGCCGGTCGCCGCCCTGCACCTTGGCCTTCTCGTCAACGGCGACGATCGACACCTCCAGGCGCTCGTGGTAGCGGCCGTCCTTCTGTTCGAACTTGAGCGACGGCCCGTCGATCTCGAGCGCGAGCAGCACGGATGCGGTCGACCCGGATCCCCGGAACGGCGCGGCAAAGACGCGCGCGGGCAGATCGCCGATGGGGACCGGCTTGTTCAGCGCCGCCTTGAGCGCCGGCGAGGTGCCCGCCTTCACCTCGGCCTCGCGGGCCTTCGCCAGCTTCTTCGGATCCGGCGGAAGGAATCCCTTCCGCGCCCGCACCTCGAGCCCGGGGCGCTTCGCTTTCACGTCGATCTTCAGGAACTTCGCGTTCCAGTTCTTGGTGTCGCTGTAGTAGCCGAGCACGTAGTAGCGGCTGTTGTCGAGCACGATGCGCCCGAGTCCGCCGACGACGTCGCCCGAATTCACGATCGCCAGCCCGCCGGTTTCATCCGCGAGCGAGATCAGGCTTTCCTGCGCGAGCTTCAGCTCGCGAAGAGCGCCCCTGAAGGTGCCGAACTCGAGCTGCGGATAGTCGGAGCGGGCGTTGATGTCCATCATCTCGCCGAACTGGCTCAGGCCGCGGGGATCGACGCCGTAGATGCTGACGTTGGCGCGCTGCGCGGCCGCCGTCGCGTCACGCGCCTCCTGGACGATCGTGTTGCCTCCGGGCGCGAGGTTGAACGGCTGGTAGATGTCGTAGTCGAGCCCCTCGCTGAAGAAGAGCAGCGCCTTGCGGCGGCCCTGCACGTCGGCCAGCCAGTTCGCGACATTTTCGAGCGCCTGCAGCGAGCGCCGCGCGGCAAAGGCACGCTCGGCATCGAGCGGGTCGCGCGTGGACTCCGCCCTGGTCAGCCCTTCGGTGGTCCGGCCCGGCTCCGCGTTCCCGCTGTTGGCGTCGAGGATCTGGTTGTTGGACTCCCGGTTGAGATGCACGGCAAGCTTTTCCTGCCCCGTCGACGGCAGCTTCATGCCCTGAAAACGGTTGACCGCGTCGATCAGGAGCTTGCGGTTGCTGGTGAGCTCCTGCCCCGCTTCCTGGCGCGCGCTCGTGTAGACGACCGCCGCCAGATCGTTGGTGCCGAAGTAGCGCTCGATGAACTTGGTGGCGGTATCCCGCACCAAAGCCGTGCGCGTGACCATCGTATGCAGGTCGTCCATCAGCAGGATGTAGATGCGGCCATCGAAGGTCCGCGTGGTCTCGCGCACATCCGGCTCGATCGGCGCGCTGGCGTTCACGGGTGTGAACGGCCGATCGACGGGAAGATCGACGTACGAAAACACCGACGGCCTCTGCAGCCGGCCCCCCTCGTAGACCTCGAAGTCTTCCGCCGTGAGGTCGCGAACGAACGCGCCGGTGCGATCGGTGACGATTGCGTGGACCTCGACGAAGTTGGTTTCGGCCCTGAACGTGACCGAGCTTTGCGCCCCGGCGGGTTGTGGCGATGGCTGGGCTGGCGGCTGCTGCGCGGAACCGGAGGCACCCAGGAGGATGAGCAACAGGAGCAGGTATCGACGCATGGCACCAGAGTATGACGCGGACGGGTCCCGGTGGGCAGGAGGACAGCGAGGAGGTAAGATTCATCACCCAAGGAGGGAATGTGGCCACGACTCTGACCCGCCGCGCCTTCGTCGGCCTGACTATGGGAGCCGCCTTCGCTGAGGTCGGGTCGCTATGCGACCCGACGAAGCAGTGCTGGCTTGGCGGTCCGCTTTCGCGGACCGCCCTGGCGCGCCACGTTCGCGCGCAGAGCAACTCGAACAGGCGACCTGACTTCGCCTTTTCGCAGTACCACAACCAGACGGCCGAAAGTTCGCTGCACAAGCGGCTGGTGGAGATGTGGGCGGCGATCGGCACGGAGACCGGCGGGCGCGTCGAGACGCAGGTCTTTGCCCTCAACAACAACATCCCTGGCAGCGACCCGCAGGCACTGAAGATGCTCGCCGCCGGCGAGATCCAGTTCTTCACCGTGATGGGCGGGATCCTCGGGACGCTGGTACCGTCTGCCGAGGTGCAGCAGGTGCCCTTCGCCTTTCGCACCGCCGCCGAGGCGCACAAGGCGATCGACGGTCCGCTCGGCGCCCACCTTCGGGAGGAAATGGCCGCCAACGGCGTGCACGGCTTCCCCGTCGGCGGCTTCGACAACGGAATGCGGCAGATCACGAGCGTCAAGCGCCCGATCGTGGTGCCTGCCGACCTGAAAGGGATCCGCATGCGCGTGCCCGCGGGGCAGATGATCGGAGACACCTTCCGCGCGTTCGGCGCGGAGCCGGTCACGACCAACAGCATCGACATCCATGCGGCCCTGAAAAGCGGCAAGGTCGACGCCCAGGAGAACCCGCTCGCGCTGGCCGAGCTCTTCAAGCTCTATGAGGTTGTGAAATACGTCAGCATGACCAACCACATGTGGTCAGGCTTCAACCTCATCGCCCACCTCCCCACCTGGCAGAAGCTGCCTGCCGACATTCAGGGAGTCATCGACCGCAACGTCACCAGGTACGTTCGCCTCCAGCGCGAGGACCAGCAGAAGATGAACGACGACATGCGCGGGGGGCTGGCCCGACGCGGCCTCGTGTTCAACGAGGTGAACCCGGCGCCCTTCCGCGCCCAGCTCGCCGGCTTCTACGCGACGTGGAAGGAGCGGCTCGGCGCGAAAACCTGGTCGCTGCTCGAAGCCTCGTCGGGGCGTCTCGGCTGATCGCGGCACCCGCTCTCAGTCAGTTGTCAGTTGTCGGTTGTCGGTTGGCAGTTGTCGGTTGTCAAAAATCCTGGATGGTCGTCTGGTAGCTCTCGGCCATCATCCACACGCCGTTGCGCAGCTCGAACACCCGGCTGCCCCAGAATGGCTTTCCGACCGCGCGCGGCTGCAGCGCCAGCATCAGCGCTGCATCGCCGAACTCCCAGATCCGCGCCCAGGTGAGCGGACCGGCCGCGGCCTTCGTGCCGGCCCTGGCCTGCTCCTGCTGCACGGCGATGCGGTCGGCTTTCGTATACGTGCCATTCGAGGTACGCGCGACGTTGTCCTCGGGGATGTGGCTCGCCCACTCGGCCGGCCCCGACTGCTGCGCCTGCCACGACTCCATGACCGCCTTCTCGTTCGGCGTCGCCGGCACGAAGGGCACGATCTTGCACGGGTTGATGCACTCCGCTCCGCCCAGCGTCGTCCCCGCGTAGACGACGCGCGGACCCTCGGTGACCTCGTTGATGTGAAGCAGCCGCCAGTCCGCGCCGCGCTTCACCCAGACGTGCATGGCGTGCGTCTTTCCGCCGTGATGCTGGACGACGACGATCTGCGAGCCGAGCGCGCGGGCGGTCACCTCGGCGCCGCTCTTGCTGGCGATCGCCGGCTTCGGCGTCGCCGCCAGGATCGAGCTTTTCGCGCGAAGGACGCCTGCCGGCGTGACCCAGTGGAACTCCGGATCGAGGACCTGATCCAGTGACGCCCGGTCGCCCTTCTCGAGCGCAGCGACCAGCCTGGCATCCATCGGCATGACGACGTGATCGTTCTCGGCGGCCGTTGGTGCCGCCGCCGTGACGACCATGGCGGCGCACACGCAGAGACTGAGGGTGGTCTTCTTCATTGGCGGCCCATTCGTGCGTTCTTCAGGCTTGCAGGGCGCTTACCATACCACGATCTGTTTTGAGTGCTTGACACGGCCGCGACCTGCCGATGAAGCTAGACGTAATGGCCGATCAACGCGAGGGCATCCGCCGATGGGTGGATGAAGTAAGTGCGCTCACGACCCCTGACCGCATCGTCTACTGCGACGGGTCTGAATCCGAAAAACAGCAACTGATACAAGAGTCGCTCGCCTCCGGCGAGCTGATCGAGCTCAATCAGGACAAGCTTCCGGGCTGCTACCTGCATCGCAGCGCGTCGCACGACGTGGCGCGCACCGAGCACCTGACGTTCGTCTGCAGCCACGCCCGCGACGACGCCGGCCCGAACAACAACTGGATGCCGCCGGCCGAGGCGCAGGCGAAGCTGCGGCCGCTTTTCCAGGGCTCGATGAAGGGCCGGACGATGTACGTCGTCCCGTTCCTGATGGGCCCGCCCGACTCGCGCTTCGCCAAAGTGGGCGTGCAGATCACCGACAGCAAGTACGTCGTGCTCAGCATGCGGATCATGACGCGGGTTGGACAGATCGCGCTGGACCATCTCAAGGGTCCGGACGAGTTCACGCACTGCCTGCACTCGCTCGGCGACCTGAGCCCCGACCGCCGCTTCATCATGCACTTCCCCGAAGACAACGCGGTGTCGTCGATTGGATCGGGGTACGGCGGCAACGCGCTGCTTGGCAAGAAGTGCATGGCGCTGCGGCTTGTGAGCGCGCTCGGACGGAAGGAAGGCTGGATTGCCGAGCACATGCTGATCCTCGGATTGCAGGATCCGTCGGGCCAGATGCATTACGTCACCGGTGCCTTCCCGTCGGCCTGCGGCAAGACCAACCTCGCGATGCTGGTGCCGCCGGCGTCGATGCCGGGATGGAAGATATGGACAGTCGGTGACGACATCGCCTGGCTGCGCAAGGGCGATGACGGCAGGCTGTGGGCGGTCAATCCCGAAGCGGGGTTTTTTGGCGTGGTGCCCGGTACGAGCCGGAAGACCAACCCGACGGCGACCCAGATGATCCAGCGGGACACGATCTATACCAACGTCGCGCTGCGGCCGGACGGCACGCCGTGGTGGGAAGGCCATGACGATCCGCCGCCGGCCGAGGCCCTCGACTGGCAAGGACGTCCGTGGACGCCGCAGTCATCCGAGCAGGCCGCGCATCCGAACAGCCGCTTCACGGCGCCGGCGTCGCGCTGCGCGACGCTCTCGCCCGAGTTCGCCAACCCCAACGGCGTGCCGATCGACGCGATGCTCTTCGGCGCCAGGCGCCAGCGGCGCGTGCCGCTCGTCTTCCAGGCGCGCGACTGGCAGCACGGGACGTTTCTGGGCGCCACGCTGTCGTCTGAAACCACGGCGGCGGCAACCGGCAAAGTCGGCGTGTTGCGGCGCGATCCGATGGCGATGTGGCCGTTCTGTGGCTACAACATGGGCGACTATTTCCGCCACTGGCTCGACATCGGCAAGTCGCTGTCGAAGCCGCCGAAGATCTTCCGTGTGAACTGGTTCCGCACCGGCGACAACGGCAAGTTCCTCTGGCCCGGCTTCGGCGACAACCTCCGCGTGCTGAAGTGGGTGCTCGAGCGGTGTGACGGCAAGGGCGCGGCGATCGACACGATCATCGGAGCGGTGCCGACGCGGGAGGCGCTCGAGGTGGAAGGCAAGGTGACACCGGAGAACCTCGCGGCGCTCTTGAGAGTCGATCCGCCGGAATGGGTCGAGGCCGTGGCCGCGCAGGACGAATTCTTCTCGCAATTCGGCACCCGACTGCCTCGCGAGATCGACGAGGAGCACCAGCGGCTTGCGCGAGCGGTCGCCAGCGCGATCGCGCCGCCGGACGCGCGAACTCCGCATAACTGAGGCTGTCTCCGTTGCCACATCTGGGTGTTGTCGTCGCGAGCGTTCGCGAAGGGCGGGCGGGGCTGGCCATTGCGCAGTGGTTCGTCGACCGGGCGCGAGCGCATGGCGGGTTCGATGTCTCGCTGATCGACCTCAAGGCCGTCACGCTCCCTCTCCTCGAAGAGCCGCACAATCCACGCCTGCAGAAGTACCAGCACGACACGACGAAAGCCTGGAGCGCGATCGTCGCGCCGCTCGACGCATTCGTCTTCGTGACGGCGGAATACAACCACAGCACGCCGCCTGCGCTGGTGAACGCGCTCGACCATCTCTCTGTGGAATGGCATTACAAGGCCGCCGGGCTGGTCACCTACGGCGGGATCTCCGGCGGCCTGCGCGCCGCCCAGATGCTCAAGCTGACGCTGCTGGCGCTCAAGATGGTTCCCGTCAACGAAGCGGTGCCGATCCCGTTCTTCGCGGAGATGATGGACAAGGAGTCGGGCGCGTTCAAGGGAACCGAGTCCCACGAGAAGTCCGCCGCGGCGATGTTGGATGAATTGAAGCGGTGGGACGCTGCCTTATCGACGTTGCGGACGTAACCACGAAGGCCACGAAGTCACTTACCGCCTGTACCAGACGATTCTGTCCCCCGTATCACCAATGCCCGGCAACGACATGTACGTGACGTCCGTGTAGCCCACCCCGCCGATCGGGATGGGCGGCAGCTCGAATATCTGGTTGTTGGTGAGGAGTAGACCTCCCGGCCGGAGCATCCGCGCGATGTTGGCCGCGGCGAGCGCCTGCTCGAAGACGCCGTAATACAGCAGGATGTTGGTCGCGATGACGAGGTCAAAGCGATCCGCCGGCGCCGCGGGCTCGATCCGCTCGAGGACGATGTTCAGGTCGCGCGGCACGACCGACAAGGTCACGGCCGGCCGGACGCGAAGGCTGCGGATCTGGAGACGCCCGGCGTTGGGCGGCGGAGCCGGCGCCGTCGTGGCCTCGTCGCCGATCCATCCGCCGATCCGCTGCCAGTAGTCGACGAGCTCACTCGTCCATGGACGGTCGAGGTTGCGCGGCAGCACCAGCGTGTAGGGATCGCCTTTGTGTGCGCGCCCGCGCGCCGTACCGAGATGCTGGATCACGCGCGGGCTGACGTCGAACGCGGTCACCTCCAGGCCTGGCGCGGCCAGGCCGTGACGCATCAGCGAGTCCACGACCGCAAATGGCTGGATCGTCTGCTGGGGATAGAAGTCGTACCCCTCCAGCTTGTCGGTGAAGTCGAGGCCGGGCCCGACGATGGCGACGCGGCGCACTGTGCCGGCGCCGAGTTGATCCTCCGCCTTGATCTGCGAGAGCGCCCGATCGATGCCGTAGTCGATGAAGATGGACGTGTCGGACGAGAGGCCGCGGTCGCGAAAGAGCGTCAGCGTGTCGGCGGCGGCCGCCGCCGGATCGAGCAGCGTGGACGATCGCGGAATCGCGCCGGCGGCGACAGCCGCCACGCGCTCCTCCAGAAAGCGCCGCGCCTGCGCCTTACCCGCATCCGTTCCCACCTCGATGGCGTTGCGCGCGAGCACCTGCCGTGCGAACTGCAGCCGTTCACTCGCGCCTGGTGACGCCAGCGATCCGACGAGGTCCGCGATGCGGGGCCGCATCGCCTTCATGCCGCCAGCGGGCGTGAGGGCAAGGGCCGCCAGCTCACGTTCCTCGACCCGCGGCTGTGCGGTGAATGTCGTGCCGAATAGTGCCAGGTAGGCGATCGAATCCTCGTCGCCCTGCGCCACCCGCGCGCGGACGGCGGCATCGCGTTCCGAGATCCACGCGGGCCACGCGGCTTCGAGGTCCGCAGCCGTCATGTTCCTGAGCTCGGCAGGGATGAGGTCGTCGCGCAGCGACTGGATCACCTGCAGTGCTTCGGCGTGGGGAATGAATGTCTTTGCCGCCTGACCGGCAAGGCCGACGCCGATCGCCACGAAGGATACGAAAGCCACGAAGGGCAGTCGCCTTCGCCTGCGGCTTCGGCGCACCAAGCTGACATGGCTTGCCGCGCCGTAGCCTTGGCGGAGGCGGGTGACCTTCGTGGTTACCTGCCGTTCGCTAGAAGGTGAACCTGAAGCCGAACTGCATCGTCCGGTTCTGGCCGGTCACGCGCTTGCCGTAATCCGCGGCGCTCTCCTGCGTCGAAATCGTCCAGTTGGGACGATTGAACACGTTGAACGCCTCGA
>CANIBQ010000021.1 GCA_947465645.1 Acidobacteriota bacterium
CCCGCCCGCAACGGAGATCGTCACGCCACCAGGGAAGTTCCGGCTGCCGACCGCGCCGGTCTGCACCGCCGCGCCGGCCAGCACGATCAGGTCGGTGACCTGACGTCCCTGGAGCGGCAGCTCGACGATGCGCTCGTTGTCGATCACCTCGCTGATGCCGGCGCTCTGCGTGTCGACCAGCGGCGCCGCCGCTTCCACCGACACGGTTTCTTCAAGGTTGCCGATCCCGAGCACCACGTTGACCGCGGGCGATGCTGCCACCTGCAGCACGATCCCGGTCTGCACGTAGGTCCGGAATCCCTGCAGCGATGCTTCCAGCCGGTACGGACCGGTCGGAAGATTGGGCAGCACGTACCTGCCTGCCTCGTCGGTGACGACGCTGCGCGTGACGCCCGTCTCGGTCTGGAGGGCCGTCATGGTGACGCCAGGCAGGATGGCGCCGCTCTCATCGGTGACGCGGCCGCTCAACTGGGCGGTCGAGAGCTGCGCCCACGATGGCGCAGCGAGGAACAGGATCACGATCGTCGCGGAAACGACGCCGGTCAACGAACGCCGCATGGGAGTCCTCCTCTTAAGCAGTCACCGGAAAATGAGTGCGGAGGCGCCGGAAATATGAAAGTGGCAGGGTTGTAACACACAAACGACCAACTTCCCAAGGGAATCGGTCCGGAGGCCGGCGGCGAGAGAGGATCTTGCGATCCTCTCTCGCCGGATGTGAGTGGTTCGGGAACTTAGCGGCGAGCGGTTTCCCGGACCCGCGGCGCGTCGAACAGTTCCGGGAAGGAATAGGTCAGCACGCCGTTCAGGTACTTGTCGCTCGCGATGACAGTCTTGTTCTTCGGGTCGAGCGTGATGCCGCGCGGCTGCCGCAGCATGTTGTTCGGGCCGGCAATCGTCCAGCGGGGCGCCACGTCGCCGCGGTCGTCAACGCTCCACACGCCGATGAACGACTTCTCCGACGCCAGCGCCTCGGGCGAGAACGGCTCCGTCTCGTCGCGCCCCTCGTCCACCGCCCCCGGCACGTTGACGAGAATCATGCCCGTGGGCGGGTAGTAGGCCATTCCATTGCCGACGCGCAGGCCGCTCACCGGCCCGCCGCCGATCACCGCCTTGGGCTGGACGTCCGACCCCTGCGCCGTGCGGTCGAAGATCCAGATCTTGTTGTCGCCCGCCACGATCAGCAGATTCCGGATCGGATCGACGCGCGCCTGCTGCGCGCGCAGGTACGGGGGGTTCAGGATCCGCTTGGGCGCGACGTCGCCGTTCGCCTTCCGGTCGAAGAAGACGACCGAGTTGCCGAAAAACACGAACACCTCGTCGTTGACCGTGTCCACCGAGAGCGTGTTGAACTGGCGGAGGCCGGTCTTCGGGCCCTGGATGATGCGGATCGGCGCCTCGTCGCCGTTCGCGTCGCCGCGGAAGGTCAAGATCGCCTGGCTGGCGCGCCCGTTAACCACGATCTCGTCGTTCACCTCGTCGTAGTGAATGGCGTGCATCGTGCGGTTGGTCTTGGAGTTCATGCCCTGGATGGTGCGCGTCGGCGCCGCATTCTTGTCGGCCGTCCGCGCGAACGCCGCGATGCGCGGGTTGGCGACGCAGCTGGTGACGAGTACCTCCTCGCGCCGCGTGTCGTACGCCACCGCGTACGGATTGCTGATCATCGCGCCCGGGGTGTTCAGCGGCGAGCCGCGGATGATCCGGATCGGCGCGGTGTCGCCCGACGCGCCGAGGGGGTAGGCGAGCGCGAGGTGGTTGCCGAAGCTGGCGACCCACATCTCGTTGTTGACGTGATCCAGGAACACGTCGCTCGGGATCTTCATCATCGTCTTCGGGCCCTTGAGGACGCGGAGCGGCGCGACGTCGCCCTGCGCGCCCGCGGCGAACACCGACACCGTCTGGGCGACCTCGTCGGTCACGTAGACTTCCTGCCGCCCAACGTCGAACGCCACGCCGGTCGGCCGGTTCAACCCGGTCTTCGGCCCCTGGATGATCCGGACGGGGGGCATGTTGCCGACGATGTCGGCGGAGTAGACGGTGATGGAGGGCGGCTCGAACTTGCCCGAGCCGGGGACGATCTCGTTGCCGCCCGGTCCGCCCGGCCAGTTCGGAATCCGGACCGGCACGCTGGCGCTCTTGCGCACGACGTGCGAGGTGCCGTAGTTGGCCACGAAGAGCAGCCGGTTCTTCGGATCGAACGCAATCCCGTGCGGATCGGCCAGCTTCGTCTGGTCGCCCTGGATCAGCCGCAGCGCGTGGTCCTTCATCGTTGCGGTCTTCTTCCAGACGGTGATCGCGCTCTCGCGCTGCTCGGTGATGTACATCTCCTGCCGCGACTCGTCCACCGCGGCGCCGAAGTTGCCCTGCATCACGATGAACTCACGATCCGGAGGCGCGTCGCCGCTGGCGTTGCGCCCGTAGACCGTGGTGTTGTGGACCGTGTCGTTGTTGATGACGTAGATTTCGCCGGTGGGCTGGTCGATGTAGACGTCGCTCGCGTACTGCGTGTGCGTGTTCAGCCCGCCAATCACGCGCTTCGGCGTCGTCTGCTCGGCGGACGCGGGCGTGACCGCCGTGCGGTCATACACCATGATCCGGAACCGGTTCTCGTCGGTGACGACGATCTCGTTGCGCACGGGGTCGACCGCGATCGAGCTGAACGCCGGGTAGGGATCCTGGATGAAGCGCAGCGGCGGCCTCGCGGCGACGGCCATCCGCGCGCCGGCGGCCGGGGCCTGCGCCGCGGCGACGCCAGGGGCGGCATAGGACGTCTGCTGTGGCAGCGCGACTTCCCACTCGCAGGACTCCCCCGCGGTCTCGGGCAGCACGTCGTAGGCAATCAGGCGCGCCTCGCCGCGCGAACCGGGGGACGAGCCGCTGCTGATGCCGAACACCGCAGCGCCCGTGACGATCAGCAGGGCAACAAGCAACCGGCCAAAGACGTGTCGGGACCGCATAAAGTCACTCCTTAGAGAGAGAAAGGGGTTCGACGCGGGGACCAGGGCACCTTTATACACCCGCCCGACCCGCGCGGCACACCGGAATTGCCCGAGCGGCTCCGTGCACTCGGCCGATCAACGGGAAGGGCAGTTCGCTCGGACCTGGCCGAAGCCGTACAGTAGCGGCATGGGCCCTCTCCGAGCTCGCGTTGAGCAGGGTCGTTTGGTTCTGGACGAGCCGACGACTTTGCCAGACGGGACAGTTATCGACCTCGTTGCGGATGACGAAGGCGACGATCTTACCGATGAGGAGCGTCGCGCACTGCACTCGGCCCTGACCACGTCGTGGGCGTCGGCCGAAGCCGGTCGTCTGCGCCCCGCCGCGAAAATCGTCGATGAGCTGCGCCGCCGTCGGTGACCCTGCCCGTCAGCACAACTCCGGAAGCTGACACCCAAATCCGCACGATTGACGATTGGTGGCGCGAGAACCGCCGAGCGTCTCCCGACCTCTTTCTTGACCGATCCAGAATCCGTTCAGCCCGAAAGTGTTACCTATGTCTTCGGAATAAACCGTCACCCCTGTGACCGGAATAGACCTACATAAGGTGGCGTCCCCACGCGCAAGATTACGTCATGTAAGCTGCTGGCTGCCGAGGGCGGCCTAGCGAGGCAATCCCCGCGCGGGTCAGGCGCTAGCCTTTCCATTCAAGGAGGCGCGTCGTGTTAGCATCCGCCGCGTGACCAAGGAAGAGCTAGTAAGCAACCTTGATGCAGTCATTCAAAAAGGCGAGCAGACGCTGAATAGCGTGGAAGCGGCGTCCGCGAAACCAGCTCCTGGCTGGGACCCTGACTATCGCTGGGTCAAACCGGACATCGCTTCTGCGTTCCGCACCGCAGGCCTCAGTGCGCTTGAAGCCGTCTACGGCACGACGCACAGGATCTATAAAGACTTCGAAGCCCTGACCCGCGACAAAAACACGCTTGTCAACTATAGGAAGGCCCACGCGCTGATATGCCAAGTGCGTGAGGAAATCGATCGGACGCCACGAACGCTCACGCGGCAGTCAGAAGCGTCGACATCAGAACGCCAGAGAGCTGCGTTCTTGGTTCACGGTCATGATGACGGAATGAGAGAGTTCGTTGCCCGCTATCTCGAACAGCTAGGCATCAAACCGATCATTCTCCACGAACAGGCAAGCCGAGGACGAACCGTCATCGAAAAACTTGAACGGCATGCCAACGTGCCGTTCGCAGTAGTTCTCTTGACTCCAGACGACCTGGGAGGCGCCCAAGCCGAAAGAGAACACCTTCAGTCGCGTGCCCGCCAGAATGTCGTCTTAGAGTTGGGATTCTTCGTCGGCAGGCTCGGACGTGAACGAGTGTGCGCCCTTTACAAGGGTCCGCTGGAACTACCATCCGACTATGTGGGAGTGGTCTACGTTCCCTTCGATGAGGCCGGCGGGTGGCGGTTGTTGCTGGCGCGCGAACTGAAAGCTGCTGGTTTCGCCATTGATATGAACCAGGCAATCTAGGCCCTCTGGCATGCTCAAGTTCAATAGCCTCCTCACCGCGGCGGGGCTCGACCCCACCAAGATCCGGCTCGTTCGGCATAGGCATAAGCAACGATATCAACGCGCTGTCTACCTCGATGCTATTCGTCGGGACCAGCGCTTTGAGCAATATCAAGCAGGGCAAGACAACCCGACGGTGATCAGACAGATTCGCTCGGCGGAGATACTAGCGTGCTTCGTGGTCGATCCGGGTGGGGAAACCGTGTTTGTCGGCCTCTGGAAGGTGAACGGGTCGCGGAAGGGACACTCGCCTGACCCTTACAAGCCTTCAGCAGAGCCGAGAAGCAGCGGCGTGATCATCAAAATGGAGCGGATGCTCACGCTGGATGATTACTGCGGTCGGATTGTTGTGGACTGGGGTGGCGGCGAACGTGCGTGGGTCCAATATGCGCACCGCAGGGACAAGCTCATTCTTGAGGTCAGACGCCGCGCCGAAGAACCACACTTTCCTGGCTTTCTGCGGTTTAGCTGTGGACTCCACGAAGTTGATGCGCTGCCCACTTCATGGCTTGAACCGCTCCGAACCTGTCGGGGCGTCTACCTGCTCATTCACCGCGAAACGGGTGCTCAGTATGTTGGGTCAGCAACTGGCAGTGACGGATTCTTGGGCCGATGGCGCTGTTATGCCGACGGGCATGGTGGTAACGTCGGCCTCAAAGAACTAGCGCATCCTGCGGACCATTACGACCTGCGCATTCTCGAGACAGTAGGGTCCGCCGCCACGCTCGAGGACGTGTGCGATCTCGAATCGCTGTGGAAGGAAAAGCTCGGCTCCCGTGTGCAGGGACTGAATCGCAATTAGCGGCCCCGCAAAGGTCGGCGGCGCGCCGCGTGCGGTGGGTTCCACTCGCCTTCTCTCAGCCTGCCGACGGAGACTGGCGCGGTCGCCCAGAATTGATTCGTCTGCGGTTATGATGCTGAAACTTGGCCGTAGAAGCATCGTCGGTAACCGATCCGAACGCAGAATGGGCCATTCCGCAAGCAACGCTTGAGGGTATCCGTTGCGTCGTAGACGCTGCTAGGCGCGGAGCGCGAACCCCGTCACAAATTAAAAAAATAGCTCGCTACTCACCACGGCGTGCGAGCTATGCGACTTCAGCTGCGCGGCTGCTTGGACTGATAGAGCAGTCCAGTAAAGGTCTGCACGCATCCGCTCTCGGTGTCGAGCTTTCCAACACCCGGAAAGGTTCCGAACGAGAAGCAAACGTTTTTTTCCGAGGCATCGACGCGAGCAATCACCTCAGAGCGTTGGCCCCTGGCCTACTGAGCGCACACCCTCCGACTGCTGAAGATGTCGCCCGCCGAATGCAAACAGTGGGGCACCTGTCAACGAACACGGCCATGCACCGGGCGAAAATGTTACTGAAGTGGCGCGAGGTGCTGGTCAATCGCCGGATGGACTTCACTAAGCCGCGTCGGCCAGTTCCAAAGAGAGAGACCATGACAGTTCTGGAAGTTCGCGACTTCGCGCAGATCAAGGATGCCAGGATCGAGTTCGGCGATCTCACTATTCTCGTCGGTCCTCAGGCGACGGGAAAGAGTCTAGTCTTACAGTGGTTCAAGGCTGCACTCGATATCGCCGAGATTCACGCTGCCTTGAAAGAAGCGGGCCATGACGTCAGAGGGGCCGCCGCCATGATCGACCTAATTTTTGGCGAAGGCATGTCTTCCGCTTGGCATGATAAGTCCACCATACTTCTCGACTCACGCGTGGTATCGCCGCATACGTGGACAAAGGGACTAAGGAAAAAGGACAGAGGCAATGTGTTTTTTATTCCTGCCCACAGGGCCTTGCTCCTCGCAGAAGGATGGCCAGCACCCTTTATCAAGCTGAACGCGGATACGCCAGTGGTTGCAAGGCTTTTTAGCCAGAATCTCTATCAGCGATTCAGTGGTCGTCAGGCAGCCGCACTCTTTCCGGTCACCAGAATTCTGAAGGAGCAGTATCGACTACAGATCGACAATGCCATTTTTCATGGTGGCCGGGTGGAGCTCGAAAAAGACGGTCTTCGATATCGCCTTGCACTCAGATATAAGGATGCCAATCTGCCGTTCATGACGTGGACGGCTGGCCAACGCGAATTCACTCCACTACTGCTAGGTCTCTATCAGGTCTTGCCTCCAAGGAAGGCAAAAAAACTGAAAGACGTCGATTGGATAGTCATCGAAGAGCCAGAGATGGGACTGCACCCGCAGGCGATTGTAGTTTTCATGTTGCTCGTGCTGGACCTGTTGTGGCGCGGATATCGCGTCGTCATTTCAACTCACTCGCCACTCATACTCGACGCGGTATGGGCAATTCGCCAATTGAGTGAACGCAAATCGAACTGGCGTCTACTGAGCGAAGCGTTCGGTGTAGAAGATTCACGAGCCGTTAAGGACGTAATGCAACACGCGCTGACGTGTGACTATCGCGTGTTCTTTATGCATCACGACGGCGGTTCCGTCGTTAGTCAAGATATCTCTGGCCTGGATCCTAGCTCCACCGATAATGCCGAGGCGCAGTGGGGCGGGTTGGCTGGATTCAGTTCCCGTTTTGCCGATGCGGTCCGAAAGGCCGCGAACGAATCCGAGGGAGCGTAAATCGGGTGGCTAAAGCAAAACGTAGTAGGAAGTTTCTGCTAGCGTCCGCGCTGCTGACAGGAAGTTCCTTGAGGCCGGCGGTGAAGGACGGCATGAACGCATTTCTCGCCAAGGATCGGCAGCTCATTGGGCTTGATCAAAGAGCGAGAATCGGCGATAGCCTTGATCTCGACGAGAGGCTGAGGCTGACGTTCCCGAATTCAAATCGATGGGATTACATTTTTTCTGTCTCAGATGCGGAGAAGCTTCTGGCTCTTGAACCACACCACGCAAACGATTCTGAGATAAGCGTGGTGATCGCGAAAAAAAGGCATGCGGCCGCGCAGCTGAGGACACATCTGAACCCACGATATCGAGTATCCGAGTGGCTATGGGTATCACACGGGCGGACGGCATTCAGCCGCACGGAGCAGGCCACAAGGCGACTGGCCCAGGAAGGAATCAGATATGTCGGACGACACCTTTCAGACTTAGGGTAGAGCGACATCGTTCGGCGACAAGGAAGGCGAGGAGCGCGCGCCTGCATCAGCGGATTATCGTCAACCAGGCTGCAGGATGCCGATCGAAGGCGCCAGGCGCTCGCTACGGCGCTTGAGGAGCTGCCCGCCCCCCTCGGCTGCCGTGCGCGTCGATTGGCGCGCTGTGGAGGCTGCAGCGCGGCGGAAGCTGGCGGACTGGCGGGGGGTCGTAACGCGCCAGGTGACGCAGGGCCGCGAGCTGGTCGTGAAGAGCGGCCGCGATTTCCTGCGACAGCTGCTCATCGCCCCGATCGTATTCACGCCTTTCGAGGAGAACGGGCGGCGCGGGTATCGCTTCGCCGGCGAGGCGTTGCTGACGGGATTGTTTGCGGGAGTACTCGAGGTAACGAGAGTGGCGTCCCCACAGGGATTCGAACCCTGGTTTCAGCCTTGAAAGGGCCGCGTCCTAGGCCTCTGGACGATGGGGACTCTTGGAACATTCGCGATTACTGATTCTTGATTGCTGATCGCTTCGGCGACTTCGCTCCGGCTATCAGTAATCCTCAATCAGTATTCAAAGATCGATTTACTGGTGGGCCCCCTGGGGATCGAACCCAGGACACCCTGATTAAAAGTCAGGTGCTCTACCACTGAGCTAGGGGCCCGTCCCGCCGTGCGGTCGACCCGTGGCGGGTAGAACACGGCATTGTACCAAGAAACCGGCCGTCTGCCCGGATCACCCCTTGGCGCGGGTCATTCCCCCAGCATGTTGCCGATCGGCTGCAGGTCCTCGACCCGATCGCACACGGCCTTCAGCACCACCATCATCGGGATGGCCAGCAGCATCCCGGGGATGCCCCACATCCAGCTCCAGAAGAGGATGCCGGCAAAGATCGCGATCCGGTTCATCTGCGCCACCCGCCGCATCAGCGCGGGCGTCAGCCAGTATCCCTCGATGGTGGTGATCAGCATCGCCACGCCGGCGATGCCGGCCGCCGCCGACATCGATTCGAACTGGAGGTAGCCGACGATGCCGAGGCCCGCGGCGACCACCAGCGGGCCGAAATAGGGCACGATGTTGAAGATGCCGGCCGCTACACCCCACACCCAGGGATAACTCAGCCCGACCCACCAGAGGACCAGCGCGGTCGCGACGCCCACCACCACGCAGGTAAAGATCTGCACGAGGAGAAATCGCTCGATCTGCCACGCGATGTCGTTGAGAATCTGCACGGTGATCTTCTTCTGGGAGATCGTTGGTCCAATGTTCTCGACCAGCTTCCTCTTGAAGAGATCATCGTAGACGAGGAGGAAATACGTCAGGAACAGCACCAGCGCGGCCTGGCCGAGCAGCGTGATCGCCCCCATCGAGCTCCACCAGACATAATCGGCGGCGTTGAAGGTCGGCTCTTCAATCTGCACCCGTTCGACGCCTTGCGCGGCCGGTGACGGGCTGGACGCCGCGGCGGCCGTCTCCTCGAGCTCCCGAGCGGCGTCCTGCACCTTCTCGAGCACGCCCGGGTCGCTCTGATCCGCCGCCATCTGGGCGCGGATCTTCTGCGCCGCCTCCGGCAGGTCCTCGATCACCCTCATGGCATCGTCTTTCAGCACCCACGCGGTGAAGACGGTGGCGCCGACGACCAGCACGATCGCGAACAGCGCGCCGAGCGACCGCGGGACGCGCAGGCGTTCGAGCCGATCGACCAGCGGATCGAGCGCATAGAACACCAGGCCCGCGAGAACGAAGGGGATGAGGACTTCCTGCATGTACCGGACGAGCAGGATGGTGGCCGCGACCGCCAGCACGGTGAGGGCGATGCCACGCGCGTCCACCGATGTGCGGACCGCCGCGGCCGCTTCGGTGCCCGGTTCGGTCCCCGGCTCGGTCCCGGGTTCGCTGGCGGCCGCGCCGGACTCCGGTGTCTGTCGTTCGTCGTGTTCAGGCATGTAGGAGGGGACTAACCCGGGAGGAACGCGCGCTTGACGTTCAACCCGAAGCTGGGTTTCGCGCGCGGGCCCGAGATGCGGATCGGAAGCTTCGATCCGCCACCGGGCCGCCGGAAGAAGGGCTGGACGATGCGCGCGGCGATGGATTTCACCCCGGTCGTCATCTCAGCCAAACTCGCGTCGAGCAGCAGGTCGCCGTTGAAGTCCACCAGCTCGCTTCGCAGGTCGTAGCTGCCGGCGAGCTGAACCACCGCGCCCGGTATGGCGAACGTCAGGCTCGAGAAGTGAATCGCTGCATCGCGCATGACGAATCGGCCACGCAGGTTCGACACCACGCTCGCGCTGTTGTCAGCGGCCTCGTCCCCCTTGGCGCGCTTGCTGAGGACGTTGATCCGCTGCTGCACGTTGAGGTTCGTGAATTGTGCCTCCGCCAGCGCGAACTCGCCGGCGAGCTGGAGCTTCTCGGCGACATCCTGTTCGCCCGCAGGGATCACCAGTTTGGTCTTGATCGCGACGCGGCCCGTGACCGGCGGCTTCGCCGCCTTGACGGCCAGCGCCATCAGGTCCTCGAGTCGGCCGTTCTCGATCTGCACATCCAAGGCGATGTGGCGGCCCTTGACCTCGCGGGCGCGCACCACCGCGCCTTGCGCCAGGATGGTCGTGTTGCCAATCTTGGCCTCGACCCGTTCCAGCCAGGTGTCGCCATTGGTGGCGTCGACGACGGCGGCGAACGTGGTGGTGAGAGGCATCGGATGGCCGGCGATGTCGATGACGAAATCCGGCGTTTCGGTGTGTCCCGTGACGTCGATGCGCTCGAGGGTGCCCTTGTAGGTGCCGGCGGAGGAGAGCGTCCCTCCGATGCCCTTGATCGTGTCGAGGTTGGCGCTGCCGAACAGGTAATCGCCGCGAATCGGCGTGAGCCGCGGCTCGTCCTTGTGCCAGGGGCCGAACGTCCCTTCGGCATCGATTCGTCCGTGAGGTTTGGGATTGGTCAGGGCGGCCCGGAACTTCGCGCCGTCGTTGCCACCCAGTTCGAGCATCTCGAGATCGTGAATCTCGAAGCGCCGCGGGAGCTTCAGGGGATCCTTCGAGGCGATTTCCAGCGTGGCACTCCGCGCCAGGAGCCGCTCGATCGTGAGTGCCGATGGGTTCTCGTGGTCATGCCCCGGCGTCGGCGCGGGCGGCGCGATCCGCGGGCCTTCCCCCGGCGCCGCAGGCTTCCGACCCGGGTTGAGACCGCCGACCGGTATGTGGATGTCCAGGCCATCCAGCTCGACGGTGTTGAGGCGCAGGGGGTTACTTCTCAACCCGAAGATACCGGCGCTTGCCGAAAAAGAGGGGATGCTGATGAGGGGGGGAACGTCGGTTCGGCCGTTGTAGCGGACCTCGAGTCCCTCACCGTAAACCTCGGGTCTGGGAAACGCACTTACCTGCAGTGTTTTGAGATCCACCTTGCTCGAGAATCGGGCGTTGAGGGCTTCGACCACGTGATCCCGCAGGTACGGGGTGAGCCCGGTCGCCAGTCGAATAAATACTGCCACCCCAATTGCCACGAGCACGGCCACTGCTATCAGGCTGCGACGCACCACCCGTGTCATGAGCGGTTCAGCTTCACAACTCGTGCCGTTTGAGCTTAGCTGAGCCCGCGGCGGTCAAGAAACGCTCGACGAAGAGAAGGCCGCGGACCAGAAGCTCTCCGGCATCGCTGAAGACGGCGTCAACCAGGAAGCCGCCGACTCCTCGAACCCGGAGGAGTCGGACGACGAGGACGAGCCCGCGCCGAAGAAGAAGGCGAAGACAGCGGCGAAGAAAACCACCCGCCGCAGATAGCTGGTACGCGAGGCCTGGCCGCGAGGCCAGGCCTCACTGCTTCCGACAACTGACAACCGACAACTGCATCTACCGTATCTGCACGTTCCTGAACTTGACCGTCCCCGCACCGTACTGCAGGGCGATCGGTCCGCGCGCGTATTTGGTGTGCTCGACGTCCACCATCGGCGTGCCGTTGAGCCTGACGGTCATCCGCGGGCCCTTCGCCGTGATCTCCAGCGTGTTCCAGCGCCCCCCCGCATTCATCATGCTCATCGGCTTGGCGACGTCGACGATCCCGCCGGTGCGGTAGGCCGGGTCGGGACGCTTGTCGTAGATATTCACTTCGTAGGAATTCGCGGCGGTGATCTGCTTGGGATCCGACGCGCGAATGAAGATGCCGCTGTTGGCATCGTCGGTGACCCAGATCTCGGCGCGGAGCTCGAAGTCGCCGTACGACTCCTTCGAGACGAGGAAGCCGGTGCCGCTGGTGGCTTCGACGGCGCCGTCAGCGAGCTTCCAGTTCGCGGTGCCGATCGGATTCCAGTTATTCAGGCTGGTGCCATCGAAGATGGTCTTCCACGCCGGACCGGCTTGCGCCGATACGAGGGAAGACTGGGGAACCGCTGCGAATCCAAGGAGACACAATCCGAGAGCCACTGCAAAGAACCGCGTCATGAGGACCTCCGTTTCGCTGGGGATGATGCCACAGTCTGCTGGACAGTGTCTGCTGGGCGGCGTCTGCTGGGCGTCTGCTGGACAGCCGTACGCGTTTAGGCACATAGTCTCCCCGGATTCACACCACACAACATGGCGCGGACGCGCGTCCGCGTGCCAAGGAGGGTCGATGGGCAGGCTTGTACCAGTCGCGCTGGCGGCGATTGTGGCGTTGGGCATTGGATATGTGTTGGGAACGCGCAGCGCTCCCGCGGGCGGGCCGGAGGCAGCCGCCGCCCCGGCGGCGACGGTGTTCGCCGCGGTACCGGGGGAAATCGGCGCCGAGGATGTCTCGGGCCCGTACAACGCGGCCGACTGGCCGAAGAATCTCAGCACGCTGCCGGGACACGAGAAATGGACCTGGGGCGCAGCGCAGGGCATCTTCGCCGAGAACCCGAACCGCGTCTACCTGCTCTCGCGGGGAGAGTTGCCAAACCTGCCGGAGCCGGAGAACGCCAAGCTTCCGCAGGTTGGGCCGAGCCTCCAGTTCCCGATTGGCGGATTGCCCTGGCGCAGCGCCACGGCCACGGCGCTGCCGGGCGCCGGCGGAACCGGTGGGGACCCCGCGAAGGGAATGGAGATCTGGCGAGGGTCAGAGCCGCCGTACCGTGAGCTCGGCGTGGACGCGCGCTGGGAACATTGCCTGGTCGTGGTCGACGCGCAGGGCAACATCATCGAAGAGTGGACGCAGTGGGACAAGATCTTCAAGCGGCCGCACTCGGTGTACATCAGCCCGTACGATCCGGAGAAGCACGTCTGGGTCGTGGACGATCACAAGCATGCGATCTACAAGTTCACCAACGACGGAAAGACGCTGGTGCAGACGATCGGCACGCCGGATGTCCTGGGCGCTGACGGCACTCACTTCAACCGTCCGACGTTCATGGCGTGGGCAGGCGATGGGAGCTTTTACGTCGCCGACGGCTACAACGGCACGCGCGTGGCGAAGTTCGACAAGGACGGCAAGTTCCTGCTGGACTGGGGCATGAAGGGCGAAGCGGGGGGCAACGAAAAGCGGCCGAACTACATGAACAACGTGCACGGCGTGGCGGTTGACGTCGAGTCGGGGCGCGTGTTCGTGAACGATCGTGGCAATCACCGCATCCAGATCTTCGACTCAGAGGGAAAGTATCTGTCCGAGTGGGGCATCGCCGTGCGGCCGTCGAGCCTCCACCTGATCCAGATCGGCGCCGACCGGATGCTGTGGACGTTCGATCGCAACACCCACAAGATGCTCAAGTACGACCTCGAGGGACGCCTGCAGTATGCCTTCGGTGCAGTGGGCGACTTTCCGGGAATGCTCTGGGGCGTGCATGGGCTGAGCGTCGATCAGGAGGGGAACATGTACACCGCGTCGGTGGACTCCGGGCTCTTCCAGAAATTCACGCCGCGACCGGGCGCGAATCCCGCGTACCTGATGAGTAAGGGAATCTACTCGGCTTGGAAGTAGGCAGTAGGCAGTAGGCAGAGCGAGAAAGGGACGGCGGGTGCCGTCCCTTTCTCAAGATAACTAGACGGCGTCGTTCCTCTTCTGCCGATCTTTCCCGGCAGCGTTCTCCCGTTCGCCCTTCTCTTCCATCGCCTCATCACCGATGAGCTCGCCGGCGGCGTTTTTCAACGCGCCCTTGACGCGCTGACCCGTGGCTGAAGTCTCTTCAGCGACCGATCCGGGCGTGTGGCGGTTCCGGTTGGAATCATCGGGGCGATCCTGGTTGTGACCCATTGTGCGGTGTCTCCTGCTTGAATCGGCGCTCAACTTGGAGCGCTTACGTCTGGCAGATTAATGAGCAACACCGTTGCCACGAGAGTACGGTTGAGCCGATGGGTGGGCGTGATGGCTCAGCCGATCAACGGACCTCGATCTCGACCACGTGCGCCTCGCCGGGCCCGAAGACATTCATCTCATGCGGACCGGTGGGGATGAAGATCCATTGGCCGGCTCGTTCGAACTTCGCCGGTTCCTCGCCATTGCTGCCGCCGTTTTCAATCGTGCCCGACACGAGTACGGCGACCGCGGTCACGTCGTGAACGTGAGCGGTCTGAGGAGTCGAGGGGCCGAGCTTCACGTCGTAGACGGAGAACGCCCGCGTCTCGCGGTTGAGCGTGGTGCCCGGCGCCTTCAACGGCTTCGGCGTGGTCCACGATCCGGTCTTGTGGTTCTCGACGGCGATGAGGTGATACGGCGTCTTGCTCACCGTCTCGACGCGGTGGGTGCCTGGCTTCCCAGTGTATTCCGTGACTTCCACGCTCCCGCGGGGGCGCTCACGAGGGGCGCTCCAGTCTTCGCCGGGGACACGGCCGCGCCTGGATGATTCGTTGAGCGACACCGTCGCGATGTCGCGGTCGTGCGAATGGTCGAGCGTGGTGTCGCCCGGCGGCACGGTGACCTCGAGGATGCGGAACACGAACGTGTCGAGGAGCGTTTTATGGCGGGGCTCCTTGCCGACCGGAACCGGGGCTTGCGCCGGGAGTATCGCGGCCGCGCCGATAACCAGGACGACGCTGCTGAGGATGAGCATTCGCTTCATATTGGTCACGAATCCTACACCACCGGGGAGCTCTTGTGGCGGTTGCTACACTGAAATGACGGTCCGCCTGAAGGCGGACACTACGTACCACGGTCCGCCTGAAGGCGGACACTACGTACGACGGTACGTAGTGTCCGGCTTTAGCCGGACCGTGCGGAAAAAATGCGAATATTCATACTGCTACTCGTGGCGACCATCGCGGCGGCATGCTCCGGGGGCGCCGCGGCGGCAACGGCGCCCAGCCAGATCGCGGCGATCGCGCGGCCGCTGCGAATCGTCGCGCTTGGCGACAGCCTGACCTCCGGCCACGGGCTCTCGAAGGAGGAAGCGTATCCCGCCGTGCTCGAGCGCACCCTCCAGTCCGCGGGCCTGCCATTCACCGTCGTCAATCACGGGGTATCCGGCGACACCACGACCGAAGGCCTGCGACGGCTCGGCGCGGCGCTCGACGAGCAACCGTCCATCCTGATCGTGGCGCTCGGCGCCAACGACGGTTTGAAGGGTATCCCCGTGTCTGAAGCCCGGGCGAATCTCGAGAAGATTATCGAGACCGCGCAGTCACGCGGCGTGGAGGTGCTGCTCTGCGCCATGGAGACCGTCCCGCTGCAGGGACTGCAGTATTTCCTCGAGTTCCACCAGCTCTTCCCGCAACTGGCAGCGAAGTACAACCTGCCGCTCGTGCCGTTTATCCTGTCGGGTGTGCTCGGCGATCGCCGGTTGATGCTGCCCGATGGGGTGCATCCCAACGCGGCCGGCGCCACCCAGATGGCGCGCACCATCTGGCCCTACCTGCAGCCGCTCGCCATCCGCGCGTCAGCGACCCAACGTAGTGTCCGGCTTTAGCCGGACCGTACGTAGTGTCCGGCTTTAGCCGGACCCGTGACCTGCTAGCTCATTCGTACTTCGAAGCGCACGACGAATGCGCCTTCGCGGGCGTGGATGCGGACGTTCGCGATGTACGGCAGGAACTCGCCGAGGCCACGGCTTCGGAGCAGTTCGGCGACGTCCACCGAAATCCGGTCGGCGTCTGCGGTGATGCCCGGCGGCAGCTTCTTGAAATACGACATCACCGGTCCCGCGAAGAGCGCCAGCGGACCCAGCTTTGGCATCGACCACCGGATCCCGAGCACCGGCGACCGCGGAAACTCCGGCTGCTGCTCGATCTTCGCCGAGAGCTTCACGTCCGGGAGTGGTCCCCGCAACGACAGATCGATCGCGATCGTGTCCTGGTCGTGCGCTTCCACGCGCGCCGCGCGCACCGGACCGTCGGCGGCGTCCAGGTACTGGGCGATAAAGCGATTGACGAGCGCGTTTGGCAGCGGCAGCTCGCCGGAGAACGAGCCGCCAGCCAGGTCGCGGAGATCGACGCCCAGCGTCTGACGGAGACGGTCGTGGATTGGCGTGGACACGAGAAAACGCTACCGGCCGACCAGGATCAGGATGCCGGCCACCAGCGCCAGCACGGCGGTGACGATGCCGGGGATGGGGAGTGGGGCGAGCCCGGCGAGGCCGGTCAAGATCAACCAGATCGCGAGGAGAAGCATTCCAGCGCTGCGCGTGACGGCCATGTGTGTGTACCTCGCTTACAGCATAACGCCGCCGCGCCGTTCTACTTGATGGGCTGGATCCTGACCGCTGCCGGAAGAGTGGTTGCCGCCGCACGCGCGAGCGCGTCTGCGAAGACCTCGGTCGGTTGCGCCCCCGACACGCCGTAGCGGCTGTCGATGACGAAGAACGGGACGCCGCTGGCGCCGTAGGCGCGCGCCTGCTGGTTGTCCTCGCGGACCGCGTCCGCGTACGTCCCTTCGTCGAGCACTCGCCGAACCTCCTCCGCCTCCAGCCCCGCGTCCACCGCCAGCGTGACGAGCGAGTCGCGATCGAAGATGGAACGCTGCTCGGTGAAGTGGGCGCGGTAGAGGCGCTCGATCACGCGCTCCTGGACGCCGCGCGCCCGCGCCAGGTGCACCACGCGGTGGGCGTCGATGGTGTTTCCGGTGACGCCGCCCTGCAGCCGGAACTCGAGGCCTTCACCGGCGGCGGTCTCTTCCATCTTCACCTGCGCGGCCAGCGCCTGGGCATCGCTCATGCCGTACTTCGTCATCAGATTCGCGCGGTGATCCCGGACCTGCCCTGGCACGCTTGACGGGTCGAGCTGAAAAGACCGATGGACGATCTCGACCTGATCGCGGTGCGCGAACGCATCGAGCGCGCGCTCGAACCTGCGCTTGCCGATGTAGCACCACGGACAGACGATGTCGGACCAGATGTCGATGCGCATGAAGAAGGGGGAAGGGGGAAGGGGTTAGAGGTTAGTGGTCGAAGCGGGGCACTTCCTGGCCGTCGAGGTATGCGAGCAGAACGTCGGACGCCGCGTCGGCGAACCGGGCATAGCCGTCGTCGGTCGGCCAGCCGATGTGCGGTGAAAGAACGACGTTCGGGAGCGTGGTGAGGGGATGGCCGGCCGGAAGCGGTTCGACGTCGAAGACATCCAGGGCCGCGCCGGCGATTCGGCGCTCGGTCAGCGCCGAAACCAGCGCCGCTTCGTCGACGATCGGGCCGCGTGCCGTGTTGACGAGGTAGGCGGTCGGCTTCATCAGGCCGATGCGGCGCGCGTCGAGCAGTCCCCGCGAGCCGGCGTTGAGCGTCGAGTGAATGGTGACCACGTCCGCGCGTGCAAGGAGATCGTCCAGCTCGCACGCCTGGGCGCCCGCGTGCGCCGCGCGCGCCGGGGTCAGCGACGGGCTCCACCCGAGGACCCGCATCCCGAAGGCCGTTCCAAGGCGCGCGACATGCTGCCCAATCCGCCCCAGGCCAATGATTCCGAGTGACTTCCCGTGGAGCACCGGCGTGGACGGCGTGGGCCATCGTCCATCTCTCACGGCGCGATCGCCGGCGGGAATCTGCCGCATGACGGCGACCGCGAGCCCGATCGCGAGCTCCGCCGCGCCGACCGAATACCCGCCCGACGCCTTGGCGACGACGACACCGCGTTCGTGCGCGGCGGCGAGATCGATGTGCGCGGCATGATTGCCGGTCTGGGCGATGACCCGCAGGTCGGGAAGCTGTTGCAACAGCTCCCGGGTGAAGCGCGTCCGCTCGCGGTTGGCGATCAGCGCATCGAAGCCCGCCAGGGCCGACGGCTCGCCGAACGGCGCCGTGAAGATCCGGACGTCGGCGCGCTCCCGCAACCGGCGGATCCCATCCGTCTGCCCGTAGGCGTCGTGGATATCGTCGAGGAGTGCGACGCGCATCACCCGAACAGCAGCCAGCAGATGGCCGCCCCGGCAACCGACATCGAGAGTCCCCAGATCAGCAGCGCATTGAACAGCTTGCGCGTGTCGGTGCCCGCGGCGGCGCCGGCCATGAAGAGCGCGCCGACGGTGGACAACGCCGAGAGGTCGGGAAGGCTGGCGCCGACGTTCATCGACAATGCGATCGGCAGCGGCGCCATGCCGCCGAGCCGCTCGGCCAGTTGCGGCACCATCGGCAGGAAGGCCGGCAGCACCACTCCCGACGTGCTGCTGTACACGGAGACGATGCCGGTGCCGAACGCAACGATCGGCGCGACGGTGTCGGGAGTTGACACGTTCGCCAGCCCGGTCGTGAACAGCTCCAGCCCCCCGGTGCTCTCGAGCATCGAGATCAGCACCGATACGCCGGTGACCATCAGGATCACGCCCCACGGCATCTTCTTGATCGCCTTCGACTCGTCCACCGTTTTGAGCAGCGTCAGGATCGACGCGACGATCAGGGCGACCATCCCGACGTCAAATCCGAACCCGGCGACCGCAGCGATCAGGGTGATGATGCCGGCCAGGGTCAGCCAGTGCGGCGTGTCCATGGGACCCGCATCCGGATCTTCCGCCTGCACCACGACATCGTCGCGCCGCTTGAAGAGGCGCCAGCCGCCCAGCACCAGGAAGCCGCCGAAGCCGACGATGGTGTGCGCGAGCGCGTTGTAGGCAAACGTCTGCCATTCATAGCCCGACAGCCCGATGCGATCCATCACGCCGTTGGCGACGATGCCGGTGGGCGCGAAGGGGGAGAGCGTGCCGGCCAGCGCGCCGTTGCCGGCCATGATCGCCATCAGCAGCGGCGGGATGCCGGCGCGGCCGGCCACCGCCATCGCGGGCGGCGCGAGCAGCGCGCTCGCCGGGGTCGCGCCTGCGCCGATGGTCGCGATCACCAGGCCGAGGCCGAAGAACATGATCGGCAGCACGCCGGCGTGGCCGCGGCAGACACGCACCGCCGCGCCGGTGACGCGCGCCAGCGTGCCGTTGGTTTCAGCGATGCTGAAGAGCAGCGTCACGCCAATCAGCGTGACCAGCAGCGGGGTGGGGAAGCCCTCGAGGACCATGGCCACCGACATCCCGCCAAGGAAGACGCCGACGATCAGCGCCATCGCCAGCGCGAGGACGCCGACATTGATCGCGGTGGTGCAACTGAGCGCCACCGCCAGCACCAGCGCGGCGACGGAGACCCAGGCGAGGTTCATCGACTCCCCACGGGCAAGGACGCCGTGGCGCGAGGCGCCGCGGACGCCAGCACCCGCGCGAGCTCCGAGATGTCCGCGACCTGCTCGATCGACTCCACCATCGACAGCGTCTGCGCCATCGCCGGATCCGGCAGGACGAGCGCCGCGCACTCGGTGAACTTCTCGTGCAGCTCCTCGCGCGTGAACGGACGATCGGGTCCACCGCGGTAGCGCTCGTCCGCGTGCTCGACCAGCGTGCGGCCGTCCGTGAGATCGACTTCAACGGTGCTCCGGATCTTCTCGAACCCGCGCGCCTCGATCTCGGGGTCCAGGACCCGCTCGACCTTCGCCATCATCGCCTGGCACTCGGCGCTGCGCACGAACTCGTCGGTGAATTCGTGGATCCCGGCCCGGCGCCGCAGCGCGATCGCCGAGACCATGAAGGCGGGGGAGAATTTCGCTTCGAGCTCGGTGGTGGCGATCGGATAGCGCAGGGGATTCATGATGTTCGACCCGGCGCGCACGCGGATCGCCTTGATCTGTTCCGGTTTGACGTCGCTCGCGATCACCAGCTTCCGCATCGCGTCCATCGTCGGATGCCCGAGCACGCCGCAGGGATACGGCTTGATCGAGACGCCGGGCGAGACGATGGTGTGCGGGTTGCCGAGCTTGCCGATGATGCGGCCCGGGTCGAACCCTTCACCGAAGCTGAAGATCTGGAAGAAGCCCCACGGACCGTCGAGGCCGTCCTTCGAGCCGGTGAACCCCTTGCTCGCGAGCTCGGCGGCCATGACGCCGTTCTGCGCCGCGCGGCCGACGTGCAGCGGCTTGGTCATCGTCCCGAAATTTGCGCGGATGCCGGAGGCGAGGCTGGCCGCGATCGAGATCGCGTTCGCCGTGGCCTCGGCGTCGAGCTTCAGCAGCTTTGCCGTGGCGGCCATGGCCCCGAAGGTCCCGATGGTGCCGGACGAATGGAATCCCTTCTTGTAGTGGTTGGGATGGATCGACTCGGCGATCTTGCACTCGACCTCGAACCCGGTGAGAAACGCCTCGAGGAACTGCGCGCCCGAGGCGCGCTGCCGTTCGCCAATCGCCAGCGCCGCGCACATCGGCGGCAACGTCGGGTGCGTGAGGAGCCCGAAGATGCGATCCGCCGTCGTCGAGAGCTGGGTGTCGTCCCAGTCCATCGCGTGGCCGCTGGCGCCGTTGGCAAACGCGGCGTTGGCAGCGGTGGTGCGAAATGGCTCGGCGGCGAAGGCAGTGGCCTCGGCTGTTCCGCTCGAGGCTTTGATGTATTGGTGAACGATTCCGCTGCCTTCGGTAGTGGATCCGGCGAGAACGACGCCCAGGCCATCGATCAGGCAGCGCTTGCCGAGGGCAATCGCCTCGGCCGGAAAATCCCGCCCCCGCGCCTGCGTGATGAAATCCACAACAGCGGCGGTGGCACGAGTCGACTCAGTCATGTCGCGTATTATCCTTGAAGTCATGATTCGTATGCCTCTCCGGACCCTGGTCGCGCTGACACTTGCTTCCGCCCTCGTCTCCGCCTGCGGCGGCGGTGATTCCGAGACATCGCCTTCACCACCCGGCGCGCCGTACTCGCAGACCGACGAGCGCGTCGGCACCGGTACAGAGGTCACCGCCGGCCGGACGGCGACGGTCAACTATTCGGGGTGGCTCTACGCTCCAACCCAGCCTGAGCAGAAGGGGACGCTGTTCGATTCCTCGACTTCACCTGGGCGGACGCCGTTCGTGTTTGCGGTGGGCACCGCCAACGTGATTCGGGGTTGGCATCAAGGGGTGCCGGGGATGAGGGTGGGTGGCCTGCGGCGGCTCGTTCTGCCGCCAGAGCTCGCCTACGGTTCGGCGGGAAGCCCCCCGGCGATCCCGCCTAACTCCACGCTGGTGTTCGACATCGAGCTACTGGCGGTTCAGTAAAGTCCGCAAATAAAGATCGAACGTCGAGCTTGCGATCCGGCTGGGGCGTCCCCATACTCAGGGGGTCCATGGCAGATCTAGCGTCTTCCCCGGTGCCCGGTCCCCAGTCCCACGCAGGGCTTGGCGCCGTGCGTGAGGCATGGCTCTTCACCCGCGGCGGCAAATCCGTCCGGATCGTCCGCGCGGGCTCGAACTCCCGCATGTTCCTCCACGTCTACGGGCCCGACCACGCGATCGACACGCAGACCTTCGACGATGCGATCTGCTGCATGCGGTACCAGTCCGAGGTCGAGCGGAAGCTCGTCGCCGAGGGTTTTTCGCTCGATCGATTCGCGGTCGAGCGTCGCAGCGGATCCGACCGGCGCGGCGCGGCCCGCGGCACCGACCGGCGGCTCAGCCTGGCCCCGCCGCCGTCGGCGTAACGTGAACCGGAGGCCTGAAGGCCTCCGCCTACCACGGGTACAATCAACTTCTTCCATTCAGTGCATTTACGTACAGCGCATTTTCTTGTCGCCGCGGCGCTCGTGTGGCTGCCCTCGGCCGCCACCGCAGCCCCCCAGGGCGGACCGCTGGGCGCGCTCGTGCTCGACGGGCCTCCGGCGCCGGTGCCTCCGGCGGTGGTGACTCGCGACGTCGAGGGCCACGTCACGATCCGCGCGATCCGGCTTGCCGAGCCGTTCGTGCTCGACGGCCGGCTCGACGATCGCCTGTATCGCGACACGGAACCGATCGCCGGGTTCGTCCAGCAGGAGCCCAACGAAGACCAGCCGGCGACCGAGAAGACGGAGGTCTGGGTCGCCTATGACGACGCCGCGCTGTACGTGGGCGCGCGGCTGTGGGAGAGCGATTCGTCAAAGCGCGTGATGAGCGACATGCGCCGCGACGCGAGCAACCTGTACAACAACGATCACTTCGCGGTGATGCTGGACACGTTCTACGACCGCCGCAACGGCTACGTGTTTTTCGCGAACGCGCAGGGCGGGATGACCGACGCGCAGGTGGCCAACGAGAACGCCAACGCTGACTGGAACGCCTTCTGGGAGACGAAATCGGCGGACTTCGACGGAGGCTGGACAATCGAGTTCCGCATCCCGTTCCGATCGATCCGGTTCAAGGAGGGGGGCCGCGCGTGGGGCATCAATTTCCGGCGCCTGGTGCGCTGGAAGACCGAGAGCTCCTTTCTCGCCCGCGTGCCCGCGTCCTACGGCACAGCAGGGCTCAACAAGGCGTCGGGTGCGGCGACGCTGGTCGGCATCGAATCCCCGACCAAGCTGCGGAATATCGACGTCAAGGCCTACGCGCTGGGCTCGACCGTTACCAATCGGACCGCGCGGCCGGTGATTTCGAACCAGGGTGATGGTAACGTCGGCCTCGACGCGCGGTGGGCGGCGACCCAGAGCTACGTCGTCGACTTCACCTACAACACCGACTTCGCGCAGGTCGAAGACGACGAGCAGCAGGTCAACCTGACACGCTTCTCGCTGCAGTATCCGGAGAAGCGCGAGTTCTTCCTCGAAGGCGACCCGTTTTTCGGTTTCGGCACCCAGAGCGGGGCGCAGGGCAACAACCCGGAAATCCCGACGATTTTTTTCAGCCGCCGGATTGGACTCGAGAACGGCGGCGTCGTCCCGATCGTCGGCGGCGGGCGGCTGCTCGGCCGCAGCGGGCGCAACCAGGTCGGGATCCTGCAGATGCGCACCGGTGAGGTGCCGGCGCTCAGGGCGGTCGCGACCGATTATTCCGCCGTCAGGGTGCAGCGCGAGATCCTGCGCCGCAGCCGGATCGGCGTGATCGGCACGCGCCGGGCGCCTTCCGCCAACGGCGCGCAGAACTACGCGTACGGCGCCGACGCGGTGCTCCAGTTCTACGACAACATCCAATTCATCGAGTACATCGCCAGGACCAGCACGCCAGGCCGCACCGGCAACGATCTGAGTCATCGGAGCCGCTTCATCTGGAACGCGGATCGCTGGGGTATCGACGTCGAGCACATGGGCGCCGGCGCGGATTTCAATCCGGAGATCGGATACGTGCGTCGCCCGGAAGGGTTCCAGCGCACCCACGGGTTTTTCAGGTTCAGTCCCCGGCCGCGGAATATTCCCGGCGTGCGCAAGGTGTTCTACCAGGCCAACGTCGAGCATTTCACCGACGCCGCGGGGCATCGGCTCGAGAGCCGCGACCAGCAGGGCACCGTGCGCGTCGATTTCAACCGCGGCGATCGGACGCAGGTGGAGATCTCGCGCAGCTACGAGCTGATTCGGGAGGCGTTCACGCTGGCCAAGGGCGTGCGCGTTCCCGTCGGCGGGTACGGCTTCCAGCAGGTGCAGGGGAGTTACACGTTCGGCCCGCAGCGGAAGGTGAGCGGCACGGCGACGGCGGTGTACGGCAGCTTTTACGACGGCATGGTCGGCGAGGTGAGCTGGCGGAGCCGGGTCGAGTTCTCCCCGCAGTTCTATGCCGAGCCGACGGTGACGTGGAACCGCGTGGACGTGCCGTGGGGCCGCGGCTTGTCGAACCTGCTCAGCAGCCGGCTCACGTATACGCTCACGCCGCGCATGTTCGTGTCGGGCCTGGTGCAGTACCAGTCGCGCACCGATTCGGTCTCGACCAACGCGCGCTTCCGCTGGGAGTATCGCCCGGGCAGCGAACTGTTCGTCGTCTACAGTGACGGGCGGACGACGCTCAGCCGCGCGATTCCGGATCTGCAGAACCGCAGCTTCGTCGTGAAGCTGACCCGGCTGTTTCAGTTCTAACCGCCATCACGACGTCGTAGCGCGCAGGCTTCAGCCTGCGCGGGGTTATAATCTCGCGTTTCCACCGTTCTTTCCTGGAGAAAAAATCGATATGCGCAGGCTTCCGATATTTGTCATGGCCCTGGCGGGCGTCGCCGCGGGGTATCTGCTGAACAGCAACTGGGTGTCCGCCCAGCAACCCGCGGCATCCTCGGCGCGAATCGCCGCCGTGCCCAGCGAGCGGGGCGGCCAGGACATCTTCGGACCGTACGACGTGGACGCGGCATGGCCCAAGGATCTCTCGACGCTCCCGGGCCACGCCGAGTGGACGTTTGGCGCCGGGCAGAGCGTGTTCGCCGAGAGCCCGGATCGCGTGTTCGTGCTGCAGCGCGGCGAGCTGCCCAACGTGAAGCGGCCGCAGAACAGCAAGCTCGGCCCCAGCATCGCCTTTCCGATCGGACGCCTGCCGTGGCGCGACGCGACGGTCTCGAGCCTGCCCGGCAATGGCGGCACCGGCCAGCTCGCCGAAGAAGGGATCCAGGCCTGGGAGAAGGCCGGCAACAAGATGGGCGTCGACGCCCGCTGGGAGCACAACATCATGATCTTCAACCGCGCCGGCGACCTGGTTGACTCCTGGATGCAGTACGACGCGATGATGCAGCGCCCGCACTTCATCGCCATCAGCCCCTACGATCCGCAGAAGCACGTCTGGATCGTCGACGACCACAAGCACGTCATCCACAAGTTCACCAACGACGGCAAGACCAAGGTGCAGACGATCGGCACCTACGGCGTGCCCGGCGACGACGGGACGCACTTCAACCGCCCGGCGTTCATGGACTGGTTCCCGGACGGCAGCTTCGTGGTGGCCGACGGCTATAACGGCGCGCGGGTCGCGAAGTTCGACAAGGACGGCAAGTTCCTGTCGGCGTGGGGCCAGAAGGGGAGCAACGGGAGCGACGTGCGTCCCGGCTACTTCAACAACGTGCACGGCATCGCGGTCGACCCGAAGACCCGCCGCGTCTTCGTCAACGACCGCGGCAACCACCGCGCGCAGATCTTCGACGAGAACGGCAAGTTCCTCGACCAGTTCAAGTTCGGCGACAACCCGTCCGACGTGCACTTGTTCCACATCATGAGCGACGGCTACCTGTGGGCGGCCGACCGCGGCACCAACAAGATCCTGAAGTACGACCTCAACGGGAACTTCCTCTACTCGTGGGGCACGTGGGGCGACTTCCCGGGCGGCATGTGGGGCGTGCACGGGATGGCGACCGACCAGGAAGGGAACTTCTACGTCGCCGAAGTGGATAACGGTGGCGCGCAGAAGTACAAGCCGCGCGCCGGCGCCAACCCGGCCTATCTGATGGGCAAGCCGCTGCGGACGGCCTGGAAGTAACTCTGGGGTAACTCTGTATTTGTCGGTTGTCAGTTGTCAGCCAGTTGTCAGAAAGCCGCGAGCTAGCTCGTTGCCTTCTGACAACCGACAACTGACAACTACAGCGCTACTTCCGCGTCGCCGTCCAGCCGGTTCCCTCGATCCGGTCGCCGGCGACGCGGCCTGTGTATTCAGTCCCACCCGCCATGAAGGTGATCCGATCGCCGGCCAGTTTCCCGGTGACGGCGAGACTCCCCTGCGGTGTCGCCAGCGTCCCTGACACCACCTGGAACTGCTGCTCCAGCGTGAGCTGCCCCTGCGGCAGTTGCCACGCGCCCGCCACCTTGGCCGGGACGATCCAGAGCAGCGCATTGCACCACGCCGCGCAATCCGTGATGGTCTCGGTGGCATCCGGCGTCCAGCCCTCGATCCCGAACGTGTTCGACACGATCCGCGACCCCGGCTTCAGGTCGAGAAACTTCGACCGCAGCTGCAGCATATTGCTCGGCAGGAGGAACAGCGCCATCACCGAGGCCTGGGAGATGTCGGCGACGTACATGTCGCCCTCGACGAACCTGGCGCGCTCGGCCATCCCCGCGGCCGCGGCGTTTCGCCGGGACAACTCGACCATCTGCGGGTTGTACTCGACGCCAAGGGCCCGCGCCCCGCGCCTGGCGGCCGCGATGATGTTGCGGCCGTCACCCGATCCCAGGTCGATCACGACATCGTCGGCGGTGACCTTGGCGAGGTCGAGCATTTTCTCGACCAGCTCGGGCGGCGTCGGCACCCACACGACGTCTTTGCCGGCCTGCCCGGAGACGGGTTCGAAGGTGTCCTGTGCAGGTGCAGGTGCTTGTGCCCGTGCGGGTGCAGGTGCAAGTGCAAAGACAAAGGTCAGAACGGCTAGGACTGCCACGGTGCGCTGTATCGAAAAGGTATGCATCAGGATTATCCGGTCCGTTCGGGCTCCCATCGCAGGCCGAGAGCCAGGATTCGCTCGAGCAGGCGCTCGTACGAGACGCCGCTGACTTCCGCCGATTCGGCGAAGTCCTCTCCGTAAGCGAGGTTGGGGTTGGGGTTGGCTTCGAGCACGTACACGCGTCCCTCATCGTCCATGCGGAGGTCGATGCGGGCGTAGCCGCTCAAGTCGAGGGCGCGATACGTCCGCTTGGCGATCCGCTGGATGCGGTCGACGGCCGCTGCGTCGAGCGCCGCAGCCTCGGTCATGATGCCATGTTTTTTCTGGTACTGCGTGCTCCACTTGACGCGTTCGGTGGCGATGCGCCACTTGTTGTCCGGCATGTGGGCGAACGACATCTCCCAGACCGGAAACGGGTCGAGCCGCTCGTTGCCGACGACACCGACATAGAGCTCGCGGCCGTCGATGAACTGCTCGACGATCGCGGCGGTGCCGAGGCTGTCGTGAATGAACTGCACGCGGCGCACGAGCTGGTCGGCATTCTCGACCACCGACGCCTGCGAGATGCCGGCCGACGCCTCGAAGAACAGTGACTTCACGATCAGCGGGAAGTGCAGCTTCTTGCTGATCAGCGGCTTCCGGCCGCGGCGTACGACGGTGAAGTCCGGGACCGGGATGCGGTGGTAGGCGAGCAGCTTCTTGCCCAGCGCCTTGTCGCGCGCCAGGATCAGGCCGCGCGGGTTGCACCCGGTGTACGGCAGGCGGAGCAGCTCGAGGTAGCTGACCACGTTCTGATCGAACGTGGTGACGCCGGCGAACGCCTCCATCAGATTGAACACGATGTGCGGCTTGAACAGGCCGACCGTCGGGCGGATGCCAACCAGGTCGTCGTGCAGTCCCAGCACGCGAACCTCGTGGCCGATCTCCCGGAGCGTCTCGATGACGTCGTACTCCATCTTCCACTCGGACTCGAGGATGTCGATGCCGGTGGTGTCCGCCGGCGGGACGAGGTGGTCGTGCACCAGCGCGAGGATGCGGAGCTTCTTCACAGGAACAGCCTGTGCCCGCCGCTGTGCAGGTAGTTCATCGCCTGCACCGTCAGCAGCACCGTGAATTCCTGCCGCGCGTGGTCTTCCGAGACGGCCAGGCGGAGCTTCAGTTCGCGGCAGCGGGTGATCATGTCCTCGATGACCTGGTCGATCGTGTACTGGTAGATGCCGGTCCACTCCGCGACGAGGCGGCGCACCGGGCGGCGAATCCTGGCGATGAACTGGGCGGCGGTGCGATTGCTCGAGAACTCGGCGGCGTCGGAGAAGAGGCGCCGGAGGTCGCGGTCGTAGAAGTTCGGATAGTCCACGCCGTAGTGCCGGCGCTTGTTGCGATAGTGCTGGCGCAGCGTCTTGCGCTGCCTGGACAACGGGTCCACTTCATTGGCGTTCTGCAGGCGGGGGCGATGTCCCCGCAGCGACCGCATCAGCAGGTCCATGTATTCGAGCTTCTTGAGTGCGGGCCAGCCCGGGTAGCGCTGGCGCCATTCGCTGTTGGGCGTCAGCCACACGGCGAACGTCTCCGCGAAGTCCTCGTCGGGATGGCTCTGCGCATACCAGGCGTCGAGGTGGAGCACGTAGCTCTTGCTGTAGGGCTTCGGCGTGTAGAACTCGGGATATTCCTTCGAGGGGAGCCCGAAGATCACGCGGCGCTGGCGGCGCAGCCGCAGGCGGAAGGCGTTGTCGATGGCGTGCCCGGCCTCGTGCCGCAGGATCCGCATGCACCACTCGTACTCGCCGCCCTCCACCTCGAGCATCTGCGATTCCTCCAGCTTCTCGAGCCGGGGATGCGCCAAGTAGAAGGGGACGGCGATGGCGGTGGCGCCGTCGGGGGTGAACCACTCGTCCGACAGGTAGAAATGGAGGGCAAAGTCGAGCTGACTCGCCGCGAGCTCGCTGCGGAGCTGGTCGATGCGCTCGGCCAGCGTCCCTTCGATCGCCAGCGGCAGGTCCGCCATGCGCACGTCGAGGAGCGCTTCGTCGCTCAAATCTGCGAAATCGTCACGGAGCGGCCGGCGCGGCATTCAGTGGCATCATAAACTTATCTTTTTCAGGAGCGGCTATGTCACGAGCTCGACTGCGTCCGGTGCTCACCGTGGCGGCTGTGATGTGTATGTCTATATTGATGATGGGACAGGACCGTGATCGGGCCAAAGTGGCGGATCGCTACAAGTGGAATCTCGCCGATATCTACCCGAGCGCGGCCGCCTGGCGGGCGGAAAAGGAGAAGATTGCCGCCCAGTTAGCCACGGTACGGGCCCACGCCGGCAAGCTGGGCTCCTCGGCCGGCGCCCTGGCCGATACCCTCGAAACCATGTCCCGGCTCGACAAGGAGCTCTCGCGGCTCTACGTCTACGCCAGCATGGTGGCGGACGAGGACACCCGCGAGTCGGTGCCGCAGGGCATGCAGCAGGAAATGCAGCAGATCTACGCGGAGTTCGGCGCGCAGGCCTCGTTCATCGAGCCGGAGATTCTCAGGGTGGGCGCTCCCACGATCGAGAAGTTCATCGCCGCCGAGCCCCGGCTCAAGACCTACAACTTCTTCCTCCACGACGTACTGCGCCGCGCGCCGCACACCCTGAGTGACGCCGAAGAGAAGCTGCTGGCCGATGCGCAGCCGCTCGCCGGCTCCGCCTCGAACATCTACGGCATCCTGTCGAACGCCGACTTCCCGTATCCGACCATCACCCTGGGCGACGGCCGGATGGTGAAAGTGGATCAGTCGGGCTACGGCGAGCTGCGCACGAGCCCGAAGCGCGAGGATCGCCAGGCCGCGATGTCGGCGTTCTTCGGCGCCCTCGGCAGCTTCGGACGCACGTTCGGCACGACGATGAATTCGAGCGTGCAGAAATCGCTCTTCTACTCGAAGTCGCGGAAGTATCCGACCACCCTCGAGGCCGCGCTCGACGGGCCGAATATCCCCACCAGCGTCTACATGCGGCTGATCGAGGGGGTGAACAAGAACCTGCCGACGTTCCACCGCTATCTCCGGCTCCGGAAGCGGATGATGGGCGTCGACCAGCTCCACTACTACGACCTCTACGCGCCGCTGGTCGCCTCGGTGAACCTCAAGTACACGCCGGAGGAAGCCGAGAAGCACGTGCTGGCGTCGATCGCACCGCTCGGCCCCGACTACGTCAGCGTCGTCTCGCGCGCGTTCAACAACCGGTGGATCGACTTCATGCCGACGGAAGGGAAGCGATCGGGCGCCTACTCCAACGGCGGCGCCTATGACGTCCATCCCTACATGCTGCTGAACTACCTGGGGCAGTACAACGACGTCAGCACGCTGACCCACGAGCTGGGGCACACAATGCACAGCTACCTGTCGAACAAGACGCAGCCGTACGCGCTGGCCGACTATCCGACCTTTGTCGCCGAGGTCGCGTCCACCTTCAACGAAGCGCTGCTCAACGACCACATGCTGAAGCAGATCAAGGACGATGCGACGCGGCTGTCGCTGCTGGGGAGCTACGTGGAGAACGCGAAGGCGACCGTGTTCCGACAGACGCAGTTCGCCGAGTTCGAGCTGCGGATGCACGAGATGGGTCTGAAGGGGGAGCCGATCACCGGCGACGCGCTCGCGAAGGTGTACTTCGACATCACCAAGAAGTACTACGGCCACGACCAGAAGCTGGTGATCGTGGACGACTACGTCGCCAACGAGTGGAGCTACATCCCGCACTTCTATCGCGACTTCTACGTCTTCCAGTACGCCACGTCGTTTACGGCCGCCGAGGCGCTGGCGCAGAAGGTCACGGACGGAGACGAAGCGGCGAAGAAGCGCTACCTGACGTTCCTGGGATCGGGGCGCTCGAAGTATCCGATCGAGCTGCTCAGGGAGGCAGGCGTCGACATGACGACCGACGAGCCGCTCGACCTGACGATCCGCAAGATGAACCAGGTGATGGACGAGATGGAGGCGATTCTCAGTAAGCAGTAGGCAGTAGCGGAAAGTGCCTTTCCGGCTGCCAACTGCCTATCGCATACTGCCCACTTCGAGCTGGGGCTCAGAGATCGAGAGCCCCAGCAGCTCCAGACAGAGCGAGGCAATATCGATCGAGCGCATCGCCCGCGGGAGCCGGCGTCCGAGGCCGGCGACGATCACCGGGCTGAGGGAATCGAGCGCGTGGAGGGCGCCGTGCGAGGCGCCCGCGGTGTGCGCGTCGCCGCCGGTCACTTCGAACTCGCAGCCGGGCTGCGCCGTCACCCAGATGTCGCCGCCGTTACGGGCGTCAAGCGCGCCGGCAATCCGCTCGAAGGCGTTGGGATAGGTCGCCGATCCCAGGTCGCTGCCGTCCCGCTCCATACCGAGCGCCTCGAGATCGCCCTTCCAGGCCCACGTGCCGCCATATCCGTCCCGCGCCTGTTCGGCGGCGGCGCTACTCACTCCGGCGCCGTCGGCCCGCCAGAAGTCCAGACGGCCCCGGCCCGTCACTGCCACGTAGCCCGGCGCGCCGCCCCCTTCGGTCAGCGATCGCAGCCACATCACCTGGTCCACCCGTCCGTCGGTGAGTGCCGCTCGAGCGAGTCGCGTCGCCTGTTCGGCGGCAGGGTGGCGAAGATAGATCTGCGCCGCGCGCATGTTGGGACAGATCATGATCTCTTCGCCTTCGCGCCAGGCAAGTCCGAGGCGCGCCTGCGTGAAGTCGCCGAGGAGCTCGTCGAGATGCACCGGGGCCAAGTACGCGCTGGCCGATCGATACGGAAAGCCGCTGCCGAAGGACGAGCAGTTTCGATCGTCCGCGCTGCTCGAAAACCTGCACACCATCGAGCTGACACTGCGGCGGCTGAAGTCGCCAGCCTGGCCTGAAGATGTCATGGGCCCGGTCGACCGTCCGAGGGCGGAGCGGGGCAAGGCGCTGTTCACCGAGCATTGCGAGTCGTGCCACGGGCCGCACAACGCTCCCGCCATCATCAAGACCCGGAACTCGCCGCTGAAAGGGCCCAACGACCCCGAGTGGCTGGTGAAGACGCTCTGCATCGCGGATATCGGCACGGATCCGAATACCGCGGCGAACTTCTTCAACGCCAACGCCGAGATGGATATCCGGCGGACCGGGTTGACCAAGGCGGACCTGCAGAACGTCGCGCGGAAGGAACTGGAGAAGGCCACCGCGCGTCAGCGAATTGCGCTGGCCGCCCAGATCGCCGAGCTGAACGCGCAGCCGACGACCGCCGAGAGCGCGACGCAGGTGTCAGCACTGCAGGACGAGCTTGGCGGTCTCGACGCCGCCATGCAGCGCACGCTCGACAGGATCGACCCGGCGAAGCTGCCCGTGGGCGCCGCACTGAGCTATCTCGGCACGCTCATCCGGGACAAGGCGTACGCCGACGCGCACTACACCGCGGAACAGCGGGACGATCACGACGGGTTCGGCGTGCTCGACGCGCCGCAGATCGTCGCGGGGTACAAGCCGCGGCCGCTGGCCGGCATCTGGGCGTCGCCGCCGTTTCTTCACAACGGTTCCGTGCCGACGATCTACGACCTGCTGTCGCCGGTCGCCGACCGGCCGAAGACCTTCCGTGTCGGCAGCCGCAACTTCGACACCGTCAAGCTCGGCCTCGCCGCCGTTGAGGACCCGTACTGGGAATTCGACACCTCGCTGGATGGGAATCACAACACCGGCCACGAGTTCAGCGCGCGCTACAAGCCATGGCAGGAGGGGGACCCGCCGGCTGGCGGCAGCATCGGGCCGCTGCTGTCGCACGAGGACCGACTGGCGATCCTCGAGCATCTGAAAGTGCGCGACGACGACGTCGACGGCAACCCGGCGCCGCACGTGCCGACACCTCCATCCGAACCGTGCACGGCGCCGCCGCCCGGACCCAAGCCGCGCACGCTGTGGCAGCGTTTGACCGGCGCGGGCGAGTGACGCCGTGAAAGACGAGCCCGGCACACCGGCGCTCTCCTGGTGCGACGCGCTCGAGGCGGAGTTCCACACGCTGTACGGGGCGCCGGCGATCGAGGGTCAGGGACCGGCGGATCCTGACGAACGCCTGCGCGCCGTGCACGCGCGGATCCACGGGCGCGGGCCCACCGCGCTGTGCCTGTCGGGCGGCGGCATCCGCAGCGCCACGTTCGCCCTCGGCGTGCTGCAGGGTCTCGCGCACGCCGGCGTCCTGAAGCATTTCGACTACCTCTCGACCGTGTCGGGCGGCGGCTATACCGGCGGATGGCTCACCACCTGGCTGCATCGCGAAGGACCGGCGGGGCGCGACGAGGTGATGCGCGAGCTCGATCCCGCCACCGCGGCGCAGGTCGGAGCGATCGACGAGCAGTCGCCGGTCGATCGTCTTCGCCGGACCTGCCGCTATCTCGCGCCGCGGGGCGGCGTCGTCTCGGCCGACGTCTGGTCGCTGGCGATGACGATGGCGAGGAACCTGTTGCTCAACTGGCTCGTCATCCTGCCGCTGCTGGCGGCGGTGCTGCTGCTGCCGCGCATCTATTACGCCATCGTCCACGCGGTGGAGCAGCCCACGGAGGTCACGAAGATGTGCACGTGGGGGGACCTCGCGGGCCAGCCGCAATGGTTCCTCGTGGCGGCCACGATCGGCTTCGTCGCCTCCTCGGCGTACATCGTCCTGAACTTCGTGGGATTCGGGGGGCGATGGTCACAGGGACGCTTCCTCACGGTCTGGTTGACGTCCGTGATGGTCGGGGCGGTGGCGATGACGCTGTTCTGGTCGGCGACGCCGTGCACGCTCGACGTCTGGTCCACGCTGTTCGTCTCCGGCGTGATGCCGGCGGCCGGCTGGCTGGTGGTCGGTGGCGCCCGCAATGGCGCCCGCGGCGTTGCCCTTGCGCTGGTCTCGCTCGCCGTCCTGCTCACGACGCTATGGGTGGCCACCGGGCGGTACGTGTCCGACGTCGCGGTGCAGGATCTCATCAGGGCGCTCGGCACATTCGTCGTGCTGATCGCGATGGGGGCGCTCGCGCAACGGATCTTTGCCGGGGAGACGGTGAACGACGGCAGCGCGCTGCGGATCCGGGTGGGCGCGCGGACGATATTCGCGGCGCTCGTGTCGGGTCCCATCCTCGGCGGCGGCATCTACTGGTTCGCCACGCTTCAATTCGGATCCGGCACGGGGCTCCGCGAGTTCTACGCGGCGTTCGCCGTCCCGATCATTCTTCTGCTCGGGCTGCTCAACATCGTCGTGTTCATCGGCATCGCGAGCAGCGAGATCGACGATTCGGCGCTCGAGTGGTGGAGCCGCGCGAGCGGGTGGGTGGGGATTGCCGCGCTGCTCTGGGCGGGGGCGGGATTCCTGGTTTTCTACATGGCCGATATCATCGAGGCGGGGCTGCAAGTCCTGTCACGTGAGCTCGCCGTGGATCACCGCTCGCTCTCGGCGGTGGTCGCCTTCCTGGTGCCGCTGTTCAGCTCACTGGCGGGCCTTGCGGCGCGCGGCGCGGCCGCCGGCGCCACCGGAACCATCGCGACGCTGACGCTTACCCTGCGCGGCGTCGCCCTTCCGGCCGTGATTTTTCTGCTCTTGTCCTCGGTCGCCTGGGCGGATCTCCGGGTGATCGAAGGAATCGAGTACCACCGCGACCACAGTAGCGTCAGATGCACGCCAGAGATGGCGGCGAAGGGTGCGCTCGACGGCCCCTGCCACCCGCTGGGCGCGGGGCTCGGCGAGGTGCTGGCGCTGATGGGAGGCCTGCTGGCGTTCGGGCTCCTCATGAGCCGCATGGTACCGGTGAACCGGTTCTCGCTCCACGGCATGTATCGCCAGCGGCTGATCCGTACGTTCCTCGGCGCGTCGCGCCGCGATCGCCGCCCCAACGCCTTCACCGGCTTCGACTCGAAGGACGACATGCGCGTCCACGATCTGGCCGACGTCCGGCCGCTGCACGTCATCAACACCACCCTCAATTCCGTCGAGTCAACGCACGTCGGGCGCCACGAGCACCAGGCCCAGTCGCTGACCTTCAGCCCGTTGCACGTCGGCAACCGGTTCGTCGGCTACCGTCCGGCCAGGGAGTACGGATCGGACGGCCCCGGTCTCGGTACCGGCATTTCGCTCGGCATGGCGCTCGCCGTCTCGGGCGCGGCCGCCAGCTCGGCGATGGGGATGTTTTCATCCAAGTCGCGGGCGTTCCTGCTGACGCTCGCCAACGCGCGCCTGGGCCTCTGGTTCGGCAACCCGCAAAGCGCGAAGACCTGGCAGCGGAGCGAACCGCCGCTGGGTGTCGAACCGCTTGCGCGCGAGATGCTGGGGTTGACGACCGATCACAACCCGTACGTCTATTTATCCGACGGCGGACACTACGAGAACCTGGCGTTGTGGGAGATGGTGGCGCGGCGCTGCCGCTTCATCGTGATCTCCGACGCCGGGTGCGATCCGAAATATGCGTTCGACGATCTGTCGAACGCGGTGCGGCGGATTCGGCTGGATCTCGGGATCCCGATCTTCTTCCCGCCGCTGTCCCAATCCCGGGAAGGGCAGGGCCGTACCAACCAGCATGGCGCCATTGGCACCATCAGGTACAGCGCGGTCGACGGCCCTGGCGCACCGGATGGCACGATCCTTTACCTCAAGGCCACGCTGTCGGGCGACGAGCCGGTGGACGTGCGGAACTTCTCGGCAGCCGATCCGCTCTTTCCCCACGACTCGACCGCCAACCAGTTCTTCGACGAGGCGCGGTTCGAGAGCTATCGCCTGCTCGGATTCCACACGGTGCTGTCCGTGACGGGGGGCATGCAGGGAATCGACAGCCCCGAAGCGCTGTGCACGCTCGCCAGGGGGGTGCTGCGCGGGGGCGTCCCGGGCGCAACGACGGAGGTTGCCAGCGCGTGAATCGCGACCGGGAGGGTCAGCGCCTCTTGTAGGAGACCGACATCCCTTCGCCCGACGGGGAGACGATGGTCGTGAAGAGGCGGGGGTGCGTGAGGATGGTCTGGAGGAATGGCTCCATCTCGGTCTTCTTGTTGACCACGTTGTGTGCCACGAACACGCCGCCCGGGTCGAGCCGCGGGTAGACCAGCTCGAAGAATTTCTTGTAGTCCGGCTTCCACGCATCCAGGAACACGAAGTCGAACGACCGCGACAGCTTCGCGACGTGCACGAAGGCGTCGGCGTGAACGACCGTCACCACGTCGTTGAGCCCGGCCTTGCGGATGTTGTCTGCGGCCTCCCTGGCCCGCTTCGGGTCGTACTCGACCGCCGTGACGTGCCCGCCGGTTTCACGCGCGCCAAGCCCGAGCCATATCCCGCTGTAGCCGCTCGCCGCGCCAATCTCGAGAATCGATTTCGCCCCCTGCGTGGCGATCAGCACGCGCAGGAACCGGCCATCCTCCTCGGAGACGGCCAGTTGACCCCTGTCCGCCCCCTTGATGCTCTTCAGGAGGGTGTCGATCTGAGGGGTGACCCCGACGGACTGCGCCGCGGTCGACGCCACGAGCCAGAGGAGAAGAGCAGGGACGGTCAGCAGGCGCATGGGGAATTCTAGCGCGGCGCGGCGAGGTACGCGGCCGCGCGCGTGGCCGTTTCCCGCGCATCGGCGATGCAATCGGGTATGCCGATGGCGCGGAATCCGCTCCCGGTCAGAAACATCCCGGGAATCGAGGACATGCGCTGGTCGATGGTCGCGACGCGTTCGAGGTGACCGACCTCGTACTGGGGGCTCTGGCGCGTCCAGCGGCACAGCCGCGAGAACAGCGGCGGGCCGTCGATATCGAGCGTCTCCTCGAGGGCGTCGCGCGCCTGCTCGACCAGTTCCTCGTCGCTCCGCTCCAGGCGGTGCGGGTCGCGGCCGCCTCCCAGGAAGGCGCGGACCAGCGCATGGCCCTCGGGGGCGCGGCCGGGCCACTTCGACGTCACCCACGTGGCGGCAAGCAGCGGGCTGCGCTCCACGCGCGGCACCACGAATCCCGAGCCACGCATCGGATGGCGGATCTGATCGCGCCGGTAGCCGAAGGCGACCGTCGCGGTGGACGCGTACGGAACCCCATCACACAGCGCCGCCACGGTCGTATCGAATGCCCGGAGCAGGTTGCCCGCCACGTACGCCGGGACCGCCAGGATCACCGCCCGGGCGCGAATGCTCGCGCCTTCGGTGTCGACGATGTAGGTGTCGGCGCGCCTGATGTCGGTGACGCGGGCGGAGACCGTCACGGCGTCGGCGCCGAGGCTGCCTGCCAGCACGTCGACGAGCTCTCCGACGCCGCCAGGCAGCGAGACGAATGCGCCCTGTGCGGAGGGTGTGACGCGGATCGCGCGCAACGACCGGATCACGCTGCCCGCCTGCCGCTCGGCCTCGACCAGCCGCGGAAAGAGTGCTCGCATCGAGAGCGTGTCCGCGTTCCCGGCGTGGATCCCCGCCAGCAGCGGCTCCGCGAGGTAGTCCACCGCCTCGTCGCCGAAGCGGCGGCGCACGAACGCGGCAATGGTTTCATCGTCGCCGGACCCGCGCGGCACGATCGCTTCGCAGGCCATCCGGAGCTTGCCGCCCCACGTGAACAGCGGCGAACGCGCGAGCGCGGCCACGCCGAGGGGAAATCCGAGAAAGGAGCCTTCGACGATCTGATGGAGCTCGCCGTCCCGCATCACGTACGCCGTCCGCGGCGTCAGCGTGGAGACGAGCCGATCCGCGATGCCGAGCTCGCGGCAGAGACTGACCGCCGCGGGCTTCTGGACGAGGAGTGAATCAGGACCGCCGTCGATCACCCATCCGTCGAAGCGCTCGGTGACGATCACGCCCCCGGGGCGGGACGACGCTTCGAGGACGCGCGCCTGCAGCCCGCGCCGCTGCAGCTCGTAGGCCGCCGCCAGGCCGGCGATGCCGCCGCCGACAACCGCCACGTCCAAAACCGAACCGGCGGGGGCGTTCACGCTTCCGAGTTCTCGCTTCTCGGTTCGTGTTCAGGTTCGATGTTGATGTTCATTCGACGTTCGGACGAACCGGAACACGAACCGAGCACGGAGAACTGAGAACCAAGAACAGGGGCGTCACGTCGCGTTCCGCCGTGACGCCGAGTGGACGTATTGCGCGAGCATCTGCACGTGTTCGACCGGCGTGCTCGGCAGGATGCCGTGCCCGAGGTTGAAGATGTGCCCGGGCCGACCGCCGACGCGGGCGAGGATGTCGTCGGTCTGGCTGAACATCCGCGCCGTCGGGCCGAGCAGCAGCGTCGGATCGAGGTTGCCCTGGACCGCGTGGTCGTGGCCGATGCGGTCCCAGGCCGTGTCGATCGGGCTGCGCCAGTCCACCCCGATCACGTCGCCGCCTGCCTCGCGCAGGTCCTCGAGGATCGTCGCCGTGCCGGTGCCGAAATGAATCGTCGGTACGCGCCCGCCGATCGCCTGGAAGATCTTCTGCGTGTGGGGCAGCGCGAACTCGCGGTAGTCGGCGGAGCTGAGCGTGCCGACCCACGAATCGAAAATCTGCACCGCATCCACGCCGGCGTCGATTTGCGCGACCATGTAGTCGCCGATGACGGTGGCGAAGGTGTCACAGAGGCGGTGCCAGGCCTCGGGATGGCCGTACATCAGGGACTTGGTGCGCGCGAAATTGTTCGAATGGCCGCCTTCGATGGCGTACGAGGCGAGCGTGAACGGCGCCCCGCCGAAACCGATCAGCGGCAGCCGGCCGGCCAGCTCGCCCTGGATGAGGCCGATCGCTTCGAGCACGTGCGACAGCGACTCGCGCGGTTCGAAAATCTTCAGGCGGTCGATGTCTTCGGGCGATTCGATCGGCTTCTCGATCTGCGGCCCTTCTCCCTTGATGAAGTCGAAGGGCAGTCCCATCGGCTCGAGCGGCAGGAGCAGGTCGGAGAAGAGGATCGCGGCGTCGACCTCGATGCGCCGCAGCGGCTGCAGCGTGACCTCGGTCGCCAGATCCGGGATCCGGCAGATCTCGAGGAGGGAATGACGCTCGCGGAGCGCGCGGTACTCCGCCATGTAGCGGCCGGCCTGCCGCATGAACCAGACAGGGGTGGCATCAACCGGCTCGCGCCGGCAGGCGTTCAGAAACCGTGAGTTGTGCACAGGGTTATTCGCTGACCGTGATGTTGAGGAGCTCGCGCGCGAGGGTGACGAGCTCTTCGAGCCAGAGCGGCTTGTAGCGCAGCTCGGCGCCCAGCGCCTTGATTTCGGCAGCCTGCGCTTCGTCGAGGTAGTAGTCCCCGGTCACGATCGCGACCGGCGTATTCGTCAGGCCCGGGATCTCGCGAATGGCGCGCAGGAACTGGAGGCCGCTGGTCAGCGGCATCCGCAGATCGAGAATCACCGCGTGCGGACGATGCGTCTGCGCGAGGCCAAGGCCCTCGTCGGCCGAGAGCGCGGCCCAGACCTCGTAGCCCTCGAGGCGCAGCATTCGCGAAAACGTGTCGGTGACGCTGATATCGTCGTCGACGATCAGGACGCGGGGGGCAGATTCAGGGGGAGAAGGCACGGCTCATTGTCTTGCCCGACTGATCGATCGTCAAGGTTTAGCACACGGTCGATGCCCCTAATTCGCGGGGCGCCGGCAATCTCGTGCTATATTCACCCGGTTTAGGGCCGGGTTTTGCCCGGTTTTGCGGCAAGTTTACGCTCCGAGGAGACATCCACTAGTGAGTCCCATCCTCGTGCGGCCCGTGCGCGAGCAGCTCGAGCACGACCGGGTCATTCGCCTGCTACAGGCGAAATATAAGAGAAAATTCGAAGTCGGTATCAATCCTGGCAACGAGCAGACGACCCCGGTCGGCACGGGGACGGCGGCTTGGTACCCCGATTTGGTCCTGCAGTCCGCCGACAAAGCGCGGAAACTGCTTGGCGTGGTTGAGGTGGAGACCGCTGAGTCGGTGAACCACCTGGAAGCAATGTCGCAGTGGGCGACGTTCTCCAAGTTCCGCGTGCCGTTTCATCTCTACGTCCCGCAATCGATGATCGATCCGGCCCGTCGCCTCTGCACCGACCTCCAGGTGTCGGTAGCGGAAGTCTGGATGTACAACCTGCTCGGCGATCAGATGCGCTTCACGCTGGTGCAGCGGGCGCAGGGGTCGGAGGGCAAGCCGCGTTCGTCAGCCGGCGGTGAGCGGAAGGCCGAGAAAGCCCGGCCTGCACCGAAGGCTGAAAAGGCTCGCCCCGCAGTATCTGCAACGAAGGCGTCTGCGGCGAAGGCCTCTCCATCGAAGGCGCCCGCACCGAAGGCGTCTTCATCGAAGGGTGAGAAACCTCGTCCCGCATCGACGAAGACCGCCGCGGCTCGACCCGTGCGGCGTGCGGCGCCGGCCGTCGTGCCGCCCCGTCGAAAGGTGGCAGTTCCGAAGGCGGCCGCCAGGGCCAAGCCGGCCGGCCGCGCCCGGGAGGCAGCCGCGAAGAAAACGGCGAAGACGTACGGTTCGTCCAGATCTCAGAAACGCAAGTAGCGCTCGTGCCCTTCCTTCGCGTCATCCGGGACAAGCGCGGGTACGAGACGACCTACCTGATGCACTGGTACCGGGAGGGCGGCCGCCAGCGATCGCGCATCCTCTACGTCTTCCGCACGCCCGGCGGGGTGCAGGTGGGGCGCAGTGCGCTCGACCCCGACGTCCTCCGCCAGCTCGAAGTCCAGCACCCTGACATTGCCTTCGACTGGAAGGCCGTGCGCGAGAACCAGCAGGTGGTCGAGCCTCCGCCCCCCGACCTTCGGCGTCAGCGGAAGCCGCGGCGCGGGGAGGGAGAAGGGAAGCCCGAGGAGCCGGCGGCCGCGTCACCGCGCCCTGCGCCGCCGCCGCGCGCCGCGGCCCCGTCACCCCAATCGCCGGCGCGGCCAGCGGTGCCGTCGGCCATCGCCGGCGCGACGCCAGAAGAGCAGGTCGCGTTCCTCGCGGAGTGGTACCCGCAACTGCGCGATCGCATCCCGCAGCGCTCCGCAGACACCGTGCGCCAGGAGACGCTGCTGGCCCTCGCCGAGCGCCTCAACCCGGCGGCGTGGACCGATGCGGACCAGGTCACCGCCGGTCTGGTCCAGGCTGCGGAAGCGCTGGAGCGGCTGTCGCACGTGTTCGCGAAACGGCGCCGGCGGCCGCGCCGCCCCGCCTCCTCGACGGCTCCCGGTTCCGACTCGCCCCGTCCCGATCCGCCGTCCCCCGCCGTCCCGGATCCCTCCTCATCGTCCGATCAGTGATGCAGTGGCTGACAGCCATCGTGCTCCGCATCGCGGAGCTCGGGGCATGGGGACCCATTCTGTTCGTTGCCCTGTATGCGGTCGTGGCGATCCCGCCGGGGGCGCCGGCGTTTCTGCTGACGGTGGCGGCGGGCGCGCTCTTCGGCGTCTGGTGGGGGACCACGCTCGTGTTCATCGGCGCGTCCCTCGGTGCGTCGGCGGCATATGCCGTCTCCGTACGTGTGTCGCGCACCAGGATGATGGGATGGATGGACCGCGACCCGCGTGTCTCCGCCGTTCGCGGCGCGGTTGCCGGGGAAGGCGCCTGGGTGCAGTTCCTGCTGCGCCTCTCGCCGCTGGTGCCCTTTACTCTCCTGAACTACGCGCTGGGCCTGAGCGGCGTGGCCTACCGCGACTTCCTGGTCGCGTTGGTCGGAATGCTTCCGGCAATCGTGATGTACACGTATTACGGCAAGGTCGTCGGTGACGTCGCGGCGCTTGCCGCCGGCGTCGCGCCCCCGCGCGGTCCGCTGTACTACGCGTCGCTGGGGGTCGGGCTGGTCGCGATCCTGGTCTCGACGACGATGATTACGCGGGCGGCGCGGCGAGCGATCGAGAAGCAGCGCCGTCGATAATCCATTCGACGCGGTCGCCGGCCGGACGAAGGAGCTGCGCCGGCCAGGTTGACGGATCCTCCGGCAGCACCAGGGCGGCGCGCACCGCGTCCGCTTTCTCTTCCCCCGACGCGAGCACCACGATGTGGCGACTGTCGAGCAGCGCCGGCGGCGTGAGCGTGATTCGCCACGCCTGCAGGTGGGGCACCCACGCCGCCGCTACGCGCAGGCTGCGCTCGTCTACGGCCGGACTGCCAGGGAAGATCGACGCGATGTGTGCGTCCGTGCCGATGCCGAGCAGCGCCACGTCGAACGACCGGTCGGTTCGTCCGGCCGCGATCAGGCCCTGTCGAAGGGTGGCGTCGTACGCGGTGGCGGCGTCTCGCGCATCCTCGCGCTCGCCCTCGATCCGGTAGACCTGCCCCGGCGGAATCGGAACCCTCGAGACGAGTGCGCGATGCGCCATCCCGAAATTGCTGTCGGGATGATCCGGCGGCACGTGACGCTCGTCTCCCCAGAACAGGTAGACGCGCAGCCAGTCAATGCGATGCCGCCAGGGACGGCGGTCGTCGGCGAGCAGGGCGTAGAGGCCTTCCGGGGTGCGGCCGCCAGGCAGGCAGACGAGGGCGCTGGAGCGCGCCTGGATCGAGGCCTCGATCAGCGTGGTGACGCGCTCCGCGGCGGCGATCGCGATGGCCGTGCTGCTGTCGGCGATGGTTACGAGCGCCACCTGCGGCCGTTCTGCTCGATCAGCCGCTGCGCCTCTTCCGGTCCCCACGTCCCCTGTTCGTAGAGAGGCGGGGCGCCAGCGTCGCCGGCCCACGCGTCGAGAATCGGCTGCACCACCTGCCACCCGGCCTCGACCATGTCCATGCGGTGGAAGAGGGTCTGGTCCCCCGTCATCACGTCGAACAGCAGCGTCTCGTAGCCGGTGGACGGCTCGACCTTGAAGTGCGACGCGTAGTGAAAGTCCATGGTGACCGTCTCCAGCCGCTCGAGCGGACCCGGCGCCTTGGCGTCGAACGACAGCGTGATGGATTCCTCCGGCTGGATCTTGAGCACCAGCACGTTGGGGTTGGTGCACTCGACCGGCGTCTCGCGGAACAGCGTGAACGGCGCGCGCTTGAAATGGACCGAGATTTCGGTGTGACGGCGCGGCAGCCGCTTGCCCGTTCGGAGGTAGAAGGGCACGCCGGCCCAGCGCCAGTTGTCGACCGTCAGCCGCATGGCGACGAATGTCTCGGTGCGCGACCCGGCGGCGACATCTTTTTCCTGGCGGTAGCCGGCGTACTGCCCCCGGACGACTCGCGCCTTCACGTCTTCGTGAGTCAGTGGGGCGACCGCGTGCAGCACCTTGACCTTCTCGTCGCGCACCTCCTCCGACCCGAAGGAGATCGGCGGTTCGGTGGCGGCGAGCGTGAGGAGCTGGAACATGTGGTTCTGCACGATGTCGCGCAGTGCTCCCGCCTTGTCGTAGTAGGCGCCGCGGGTGCCGATCCCCTCGTCTTCGGCCACCGTCATCTGGACGTGGTCCACGTACTGGCGGTTCCAGACCGGCTCGAAGATCCCGTTGGCGAACCGGAAGGCGAGGATGTTCTGGACCGTCTCTTTTCCGAGGTAGTGGTCGATCCGGTAGATCTGTGACTCGCGCAACCCGCGCGTCAGCTCGGCGTTCAGGGCACGGGCGCTCTGGAGGTCGTAGCCGAACGGCTTTTCCACGATCACGCGCCGCCAGCCCTCGTCTTCGCGGGCGAGTCCCGACTCGGCGAGGTGACGTGCGACGACGCCGAAGAGATCCGGCGGGATGGCGAAGTAGAACAGGTAGTTCGGCGGGATGCCGTGACGCTGCTGCATGTCGCCGAGCGCCGCCTTCAGCCGCTGGTAGAGCCCGGGATCGCTGAATTCGCCCCACTCGTAGTAGAGACGATCTTCGATGTGCCGCCACCTGTCGGCGTCGAGCGGCTCGTCCTCGATGTGCGTGACATGCTCCCGCATCTGCGCGCGGTAGGCGGCCTGGTCAATCTGGGGACGGGCCACGCCGAGGATGGCGAACGACTCCGGCAGCAGCGAGGATTCCGCCAGGTTGTACATGGCGGGCAGGAGCTTGCGGCGCGTCAGGTCGCCCGACGCGCCGAAGATGACGAGGACGCAGGGGTCAGCCGCGAGGTTCGACATGGCCGCCGAACTGCGCGCGAAGCGCGGAGAGCAGCTTTTCCGAGAAGGTGTGGTCCTGCCGCGAGCGGAAGCGGGCGTAGAGCGCGGCCGTCAGGACGTCCGCCGGCACCGCCTGCTCGAGGGCCGCGTTCACCGTCCAGCGCCCCTCGCCGGAATCGTCCACCCGCCCGACAAAGTCGGCGAGCGCGGGATCTTTCGCGAGCGCCAGCGCGGCGAGGTCGAGCAGCCACGAGCTGACCACGCTTCCGCGGCGCCACACCTCCGCGAGCTCGTCCAGCTTGAAGTCATACGGCGCGTTCTTCAGGATGTCGAAGCCTTCGCCGTACGACTGCATCAGCCCGTACTCGATGCCGTTGTGGATCATCTTCGCGAAGTGGCCGGCGCCGGCGCCGCCGCAGTACACGAACCCCTCGTGCGCGGTCGTGCGGGTGAGATCGAGCCCCTCGGTCGGCGGCACGGTGCCCTGGCCTGGAGCGAGCGCCCTGAAGATCGGCGTCAGCCGGGCGAACACGTCGGCCGGGCCTCCCACCATCAGGCAGTACCCGCGCGTCGCGCCCCACACGCCGCCGCTCGTCCCGACGTCAACGTAGTGCAGGCCCCTGGGCTCGACGCTCCCCGCTCGCCGCACATCGTCCTTGAAGTGCGTGTTGCCGCCGTCGATGATCACGTCGTCGGGGTGCAGCCGCTCGGCGAGCGCCGCGACCGTCTGTTCCGTGGGATCGCCGGCAGGGACCATGATCCAGACCGCGCGCGGGGGAGTGAGGCGGGCGACGAGGTCGTCGAGCGAGGAGGCGCCGGTGACGCCGTCGGGCTGTAGTGCCGCGACGGCTTCGGGACGACGGTCCCAGGCGACGACGCCGTGCCCTTTGGCGATCAGCCGCCGGGCCATGTTGCCGCCCATGCGGCCGAGGCCGATCAGGCCTAGTTGCATCGTGTGCTCACGCTTCCCTCGAGAACCTCGACTCGATTGCATTGATTTTGTCGAGGCGCCGCTGGTGACGGGGTTCGCCGGTGAACGTCGCGCCGAGGAAGTTGGCGACGATCTCGATGGCCACGGCGGGGCCGACGACACGCGCGCCGAGGCAGAGCACGTTCATGTCATCGTGCTCGACCGCCTGGTGCGCCGTGTAGCAGTCGTGGCAGACCGCCGCGCGGACGCCGGGAAACTTGGTCGCCGCAATCGACACGCCCGCGCCGCTGCCGCAGACGATGATGCCGCGGTCCACCCGGCCGGACATGAGGGCGTGCGCGACCGCTTCGGCGCAGTCCGGATAGTCGACCGGATCGGCTGAATTAGTGCCGAGGTCGAGGATGTCGTGGCCCTGCTTGGCGAGGGCGGCGGCCAGCTCGCCTTTCAGCTCGTATCCGGCGTGATCGGCACTCACGGCTATGCGCATCGGGTTCTAACTATATTGGTATACTTGCCGCATGCGAAATACCGCTAAGTTCTTGTCGGCGGGCGCGTTTGCGCTCGTGTTGGCCGCAGGCCTGCAGGCCGCCGGACAGGCGCCGGCCCAGGCACCTCCGCAGCCAGTGCCGACGTTCCGCGTGAACGTCGACCTCGTGACCACCGACGTCATCGTGCGTGACGGGCGGGATCAGTTCATTTCCGATCTCAAGCCGGGCGAGTTCGAGGTCTACGAGGACGGCGTGCGGCAGGAGATTGTCTCCGTCATCCTCACGCACGGCGGCCGCGTGTTCAACGTGCAGGCCCCGCCGCCGGCCCCGGCGCAGGAAGGGATCATCCTGCCCCCGGTGCGGCCGACCAACGACGCCGCGGGCCGCGTATTCCTGATCTTCGTCGACGACCTGCATCTCGACTTCCGCCAGACGCCGCGTACCCGCGAGCTGATCAAGAAGATGCTGCGCAACCTGATTCACGAAGGCGACATGTTCGGCATCGTGTCCACCGGAACCTCCTCGATTTCCGAGCAGCTCACCTACGACCGCCAGGTACTGGAGTCGGCGATCAGCCGCGTCACCGGCGGCGGACTGCGCTCCGAAGACATCATCAAGGGCATGCAGGGCGCGCAGGGCCCGACCGAGCTGCGCTACCGCGCGCACGTGGCGTTCTCGACCGCCTACGAGCTGATGAAGAACCTCGAGAACCTGAAGAACCGGCGGAAGGCCGTCATCTACATCAGCAGCGGCTACGACTTCAACCCGTTCGAAACCTCGCGGCTCAAGTACACCGCCGAACAGATGCAGATGGACTCCGAGGAGCTGCGCAACGATCCGTTTACGCGCCAGCAGAACCAGGGGACGGTGTTTGCCGAGGCCGACCTGGTGCGCGAGCTCGCGGAACTGACCCGCGCCGCCAATCGCGCCAACGCGACGCTCTACACCATCGACCCGCGCGGGCTGGTCGCCGGACCGGACCTGGACGAGCAGGTCGAGACCGCGGAGTGGCAGACCTATATTCGAGAGACCCAGGACAGCCTGCGCGTTCTCGCCGAGCAGACCGGCGGCATCGCCGTCGTCAACCAGAACGACTTCGACAAGGCGCTGAAGAAGATCGACGCGGAGACCAGCGACTACTACGTGCTGGGGTACTACTCGTCGAATCCGGATCCGCTGAAGCGCACGCGCAAGCTCGAGATCAAGACCTCGCGAAACGGCCTGAACATCTGGTCGCGGACGTCGTACTCGCTGCGGCCGATTCCTCAGCAGTAGGCAGTAGGCAGTTGGCAGTAGGCGGTAGGCAGCGACGAACAAATCACTGCCTACTGCCTACCGCCAACTACAAGTTACTTCGGCCCCCTCGCCGCCGCGTCGAATGTCGGCCTGAGCGTGTCGAACACGCGCATCACTTCCGAGACGGTGCGCGGCAGCCGTCCCATCTTCGGATAGAGCCATCCGGTGTCGCGGTGCAGTGAATGCCCCGCGATGCGGCTGCAGAACAGCTGCTTCGACTTCACGTCCGCCGCGGCCGCCACCCACGGCACGATGCTGATCCCCAGCCCGTGGCGCACCATCGCCTTGATGATCTCGACGTTCTCGGTCTCCATCACGATTTCCGCTTCGATGCGCTCGCGGGTGAAGAACGCCTCGACGAGACGCCGGGTCAGCGACCCGGCCTCGAACAGAATGAACGGCTGCTTGTTCAGGTCCGACGGGACGACGCGGCTTTTTCTCGCGAGCGGGTGGGTCGGATAGGTCACGAGCAGGAGCTCTTCCTGGAGCACCGGCACGGCGACCAGGTCGGTGGCTTCGACCGGCAGCGTCAGCAGCCCGAGGTCGCCGGCGCCGGCGCGCAGCATCGCGATCGAGCGCTCGGCGCTCCCCACGGTGATCTTCAGGTCCAGGTTCGGATGAATTCTTCGCAGTTCGGCGAGCAGCGCCGGGAAGACGTAGAGGCAGACGGTCATCCCGCCCACCAGCCGCATGGTGCCGCGCAGCGACTCCTGCGTGTCGCTGATCGCGGTGACCGTGTCGTGGACGTCCTGGAAGACGCGATGACTGAGTTGCAGGAGCGATTCGCCGGCAGGCGTGATGCGGATCCGCCGGCCGATACGGTGGAAGACCGCTTCGCCGAGCTCCTCCTCGAGCAGCAGGATCTGGCGGCTGATCGCGGACTGCGAGACGTGCAGCTTGTTTCCCGCGGCGGTGAACGAGCCGGTGTCGGCGATGGCGCGGAGGATTTCGAGCTGCCGCAGATCCACGCCTCAGCATACATTTGCTGAACGCATGGGTTCAAGGAAGTCGATAAGCTATTTGAGCGCCTCGCGCGTTCGCTCGATCGCTTCCTTCAGGTAGCCCTCGTCCATCTCGATCCCCGTGAAGCTCACCCCGAGCTGCGCGCAGGCGACGGCCGTCGATCCGAGTCCCATGAAGGGATCGGCGACCGACCGGATGCGATCGAGTCCGTGCAGGCGGAGACACATCTCCGGCAGCTTGGGAGGGAACGTCGCCGGATGCGGCCGATCCTTGGCGCGGTTCTGGATCGTCTCGTAGGGGATGAACCAGGTGTTGCCGCGGCACCGCACCCCCGATCCCCCGGCGCGCCAGCGCCCAACATTTGACGGGTCCTGGTAGCGGACGCCAATCGCCTGACGGTCGAGCGGTGTCGTCCCCCCCGGTGAGAAGTGGAAGACGAACTCGTGGCAATCGTGGAGGAAACGCTTGCTGTTGATCGGCTTGTAGTGGCCGACCGCGAGGTCGTCCTGCAGTCCGGCGCGCGCGCCGGCCAATGCCTTCTCGATGGCGATCGACTTGACCCAGTGGATGGTGTTCTGCAGCGTCAGGTGGGGGCGCACCGCCTGCGCGACGTCGATCGCCGTCCACGGGTCGGTGGGCTTGGCGCCCACGTTCAAGAACAGCGAGCCGTCGGCCGCGAGGGCAGCGGCCGCCCGCTGGACCCATTCTCCGGTCCATTCGAGGTAGCGCCCGCGCGGAATCGTGTCGTCGTAGCTGCGGTAGCGGATGCCGAGGTTATACGGGGGAGAGGTGACGATCGCGTCGAGTGACCCCGCCGGGAGCCGTTCGAGGATCGGGAGGCAGTCGCCGAGATAGAAACGATAGGTGGAACGGCCGGCTGTGAAGCTGGTGTGGGGTCGCGGGATCCGAGTCAATCCCGCGATTGTAGCGACAAAGCCTTTGGAGGCTTTGTCCCATGAGACTCTGCCGGCCTAGGAGGCTTTGTTCTAAGAAGCCCTGCCGGCGAGTTGGACCATCGTCGCGGTGAGCGATTCACTGATCACCGTGTGATTCCGCCGATGCCCGTGAAGGCTGCACGCCTGACCCTTCTCCTCGACGTAGGTCAGTTCGCGGCTCGTTGCCTGCTCGCGATACTTGCCAATCACGCATCCGCACCCCAGTGTTCGAAATCCCAGAAGCCTCACCAGACTCATGACCGAACCCTCCCCGACAAAAGCGGACAGCAAAGTTTGTACCGCTGAGCTGAGACTCGCGCCGCATCCGATAGCGAGCGGGTGCGACGTGTCATCGACGGAAAACGGAAGAAAAATGAACGGCGCAACTTTCATCATCAATGAGTCCTGTGTCACAGCGAACACGGTGGTGTGTCGCGCGTGGATCACCTTCAAGCATTTGGATGCAATTCAGGTAGTTGGCTGGCCAGGTTGCCGGGTAGCTTGGGAATTGGGAGTTGGGAGTTGGTAGTTGCTGGTTGGTGGGATAGAGTCTCCGCCGGTCATGCGACTTACAGATCGAGTACTCACACTCGTTTTTGCGCTCGCCCTCACGCCGTCGCTCGCAGCAGCGCAGGCGGGCCGCGATGTCGGGGCGGCACTGATGAAGGAGGCGAGTGTGCGGGCGGCGCTCGCCGCCGCGCGCGCCGACGAACCGCGCACCATCGAAGACCAGATCCGGTTGTGCGAGATTCCCGCCCCCCCGTTCAAGGAAGCCGAGCGCGCTCGGGCCTTCGCGGAGGCGTTTAGAGGCCTGGGCCTCAAGAACGTTCGCATCGACACCGCCGGCAACGTGATTGGCGAGCGGCCCGGGCGTGCGCCGCGCCCCAACGTGGTCATGAGCGCACACCTCGATACCGTCTTTCCCGAGGGCACCGACGTCAAGGTCGCCCGCGACGGCAACATGCTCCGCGGGCCGGGAATCGGGGACGACTGCCGGGGTCTCTCGGTGGTCCTCGCCATCGTGCGCGCGCTGGACAAGGCCAATGTTCAGACGGCTGGGACGCTGACGTTTGTCGGCACCGTGGGGGAGGAAGGCCTCGGAGATCTTCGCGGCGTGAAGGCCCTCTTCGCCGACACGCTGAAGGGGCAGGTGGACCGGTTTGTTTCCATCGACGGCAGTGGCACCGGCATCACGCACATCGCGGTGGGGAGCCGGCGCTACCGGGTGACCTTCAAGGGACCCGGCGGCCACAGCTACAGCGCCTTCGGCATTGCCAACCCGGCGCACGCGCTCGGTCGCGCCATCGCCGCCTTTGCTGATGTCACCGTCCCCGCTGACCCCAAGACCACGTTCGCGGTCGGCCGGGTCGGCGGCGGCACGTCCGTCAACGCCATCCCGTTCGAAGCATGGATGGAAGTCGACATGCGCTCGTCGGACGCGGCGGCGCTGCAGGCGCTCGAAGCACGGTTTCTCCAGGCAGTGGACGCGGCCCTCGTCGCCGAGAATGCCCGATGGGGGCAGACTGGCCGGCTGACGGTTGACAAGGATCTCGTGGGGAACCGGCCGGCGGGTCAGACCCCGGCCTCCTCACCGGTCGTGGAGGCAGCCGTGTCCGTGACCCACGCGCTGGACCTCACCCCGACGCTCGACGAGGGATCGACTGACGCAAACCTGCCTATGAGCGTCGGGATTCCGGCCATTACGATCGACGCCGGAGGGATCGGGACCGGCGCGCATGCGCTCGAAGAAACCTTCGACACGACCGACTCCTGGAAGGGCACGCAGCGCGCGCTGCTGGTCGCGATCGCGCTCGCGCGCTAGTCGGGCCGGGTGCCCAGGAGCGCGCGGAAACTCTCGAGCTCGATGGCCCTCTGGCGGGCGGCCGCGCCGCGGGCGCGCAGCACCCGGACGACGAAGGCTGCGTGCGGAAGCGCGACGGCCGCCAACTCGAGCGGCGTCGGCTCAGGCAGGAGTGCCGGCACCAGGTTGACCAGCGTGACGGCGATGAAGACCAGGGAGAAGAGCGGATCGATTCCTCCTCCCGGGAGAGCGGGGCCGACCGCCATCGCGGTGGTTTCCCACCGGGGCCCTGCGCCGTCGGCCTCGTACGACACCTGCAGATAGCGGCCGATACGTTCCGCCCCGACGTGAAGCGCGTGGATGGCTTCGAACCCGCCCACCAGCACCGCCAGCGACAGCAGCACGGCGATCGGTAGCCCGCTGAAAAGAAGCAGCACCAGCGTCAGGCTGGCCCAGCCAATCAGGGTCACTGGAACCAGGACCATTCGGGTGGTACCGCGAGATGCGATCGTCTGCCTCAGGACGGCGAATTCGGTCTCGGCGAGTCTCGTCGGCACGGTGGCTATCTCCCTGAGCTCAACTGGCATCTTTCTTGGAATGGTTGAGCGTAAGCGCTTGTTGAGGTGTTTTGAATAACTACGTAGGAGGTAACTTTGACACCTCGGCTACTATCAAACATCCTTGCAGGCTACAGAAATATTGCTACAATGCCGACACACTGCGTAACAAGTTGTTTCACAAAGGTTTGCCTGTGACCCGTACCCGGCTCTTCAGGACTGTCCGACTGATCTGTGCCCTCGCCACGCTGACCGCCTTTGGTCTGCCGGTCGAGACGTTTGCCCAGGCCCAGTCGACCACAGCCACTCCCCGCGGGTCCAGCGCCAAGAAGCCGAAGCTTACCGTCAAGAAGAAGACTTATTCGAGGACGGCGTCACGTGCCCGCCGCGCCAAGGTCGCCCGTGCCCGCGCCGCGGTGGCGGCCAGGTCGCTGAAGGAAGCCCAGCAGCCGAAGTTCAAGCTCGATGACGCGGGCGCGCTGATCCCCGACGTCCGGGCCGAAGCCGCGATCATCTACAACCCCGAGAACGGCCAGATCCTCTACGAGACGAACTCTCAGAGCCAGCGCTCGATCGCGAGCATCACCAAGGTGATGACCGCGACCGCGTTCCTCGAGAACTCTCCCGACCTCACGCAGGAGGTCGTCGTCACCGCCGCCGACGTCCGCCGCGCCTCCACCACCTACCTCCGCGCCGGCTACAAGATGACGACGGGCGACCTGCTGCACCTGGTGTTGATCGCGTCCGACAACGCCGCCGCGCGAGTGCTGGCCCGCGTCTCGCCGCATGGATCCACCGGCTTCATCACGCGCATGAACGACAAGGCCCGCGAGCTCGGCCTCACCAACACCGTATACGCCGACCCGTCCGGGCTGCTCTCGGCGAACCTCTCGTCGGCCTACGACATGGCGCGGCTGATCGCGTATGTCGCCAACGACGACCGGATCGCCAGCATCATGCGGAAGCAGTACCACAGCGTCGCGGTCGGCCGCAGCACGATCAACGTGCGCAGCACCAATCAGCTTGTGATGAAGGGTGATGTCGAGGTGATGGGCGGCAAGACCGGGTTCATCAGCAAGGCCGGCTACTGCCTCGCGACCCTCCTGCGGCTCCCGCAGGGCGGTCCCCAGGTCGCCGTGGTCGTGCTCGGCGCGAAGTCGAACGCCGGCCGGTTCTGGGAAACGCGGCACCTGTTCAACTGGCTGTCCAACAAGGCGCAGGACGTCTTCGCGACGCCGGTTGCCGCGGCCGCCTCCACGACCACCGCGTCCGACTAGCTCGTATATCCTCGTTGCATGGCTGCCGCGTCCAGCGGCAGTGTCGCCACTCCATCCACCATCGGCATGAACGGGCGGGACGCACGCCGGCCGTCGTACGCCTTGAGATAGCGGTGACAGACATCGCACGCGTAGACGCGATACTGGCCGTCGGGCGTGGCAAACGAGGTAATGAGGGTACGGTCGCTGTTGCGGCAGTACGGGCAGGTCAGCGGCTCGAACTTCCACCGCAGCGTGCACCGGCTGCAGATCAGGTGTCGCTCGGCCGCGGGCGTAATCACCGCGAAGTCAGGCTCGCCGCCGCACAGCGCGCAGTGCGTATGGGTCCAGGTCCCCAGGTCAGAACGTTGCTGCAGCACCTCCGCGCAGCGCAATAGGAACGGCCGCATCGCCAGCGTCAGGACCTGATCGAGCGCCGCATCAATCGCGTTGTCCTGGCCCGGGCTGAGGCCCACGCCGGCTGTCACGTGCCGCTCGACGCCGCTGCGAAACCACTGGCCGACCACCGCGACCAGCGTCGTGTCGCGCCCCACCGTCTGGACCTTCTGGAAATCAGACTCGTCGATCGCGCCGTGGCGGCGCAATACCTCCGCCGTTTGCCGCACCATCAACCGAAGGTCGGTCAATTCGAGAGGGATGTGCTCGAATTGCAGCAGCGGGCGCGCTTCGGCGTTATGGCGGGCGAGAATCTCAGGGCTCAGGTCCCACGAGGGCAGCGGCACCCGCCCCTGGATACGCCGATGGAGATCAACCAGCTCGAGGTGCATGTCCGCCGCGTCCGCGAGGTCCGGGTTGCGTTCCTTGAGCGCGCGCAGCTCCGCGGCTTCGCGGGTATCGGTGCGGGGGTTGCGTGCTGGAGGGCGCGCGCCTGATTCTTCGGCCACCATGGCGATCATAGATCGGGTAACCTTGCCGCGCGATGCGGATCCTCATGGTCGCATCCGAGGCGGTTCCGTTCGCGAAGACCGGCGGCCTGGCGGATGTTGTCGGATCATTGCCCCGCGCCCTGGCGCGGCTCGGGCATCACGTGGACGTGGTGATGCCTCGCTACCGCGGCATCACCGCCGGCGGCATCATCGGCCGCATCACCGTTCCGCTCGGCCATCAGATCACCCACGCCGACGTCTACGCGGTCATCGACGGCGGTGTTCGCACGGTGTTCATCGATCAGCCCCTCTACTTCGACCGCGACTACCTCTACGGCACTGGGGGACACGACTATCCAGACAACCCGGAGCGATTCGCGTTCCTGGCCCGCGCCTCGCTCGAATGGGCCGCGGCGCTCGGCCAGCCCTACGACATCGTCCACGGCCATGACTGGCAGGCGGGCCTGGTTCCCATGTTCCTGAGGCGCGCCTTCGGCAGTCACCCGGTGCTTGGCGCAACCCCGTCCGTCTTCACGATTCACAACCTTGCCTACCAGGGGGTCTTCGACACCAGTTGGCTGCCACGGCTGGGCCTCGGCTGGGACCTGCTGCACATGGACGCGCTCGAGTTCTGGGGGCGCCTCAGCTACCTCAAGGGCGGCATCCAGTTCAGCCAGCTCATCACCACGGTCAGTCCGCGGTACGCGCAGGAAATCCAGACGCCGGAGTACGGCGCCGGATTCGACGGCATCCTGCGGCACCGGTCCGGCGATCTCGTGGGGATTCTCAACGGAATCGATTACGATCACTGGAATCCGGCGTCCGACCCGCACCTTCCGGTGCCCTTTGATGCGTCAAATATGGCAGGGAAGCGGGCGGCCAAGCAGCGGTTGCTGGAGCGGTTCGGGCTGCCGGTGGGTGCGGACACCCTCGATCGGCCGTTGGTGGGATTGATCTCGCGGCTGGTCGATCAGAAAGGGTTCGACCTGCTGGCCGACCTGAGCGACGAGCTTCCCCGGCTCGAGGCCACGTTCGTGCTGTTGGGGACCGGGGAGCGGCGGTACGAAGACATGTGGCTGGGGCTTGCGGCGAGGCACCCGGATCGCGTGGCGGCGCGGATCGGGTTCGACGAAGCGCTGTCGCACCTGATCGAAGGAGGGGCGGATCTCTTCCTGATGCCGTCGCTGTTCGAACCGTGCGGGCTGAACCAGATGTACAGCCTGCGCTACGGAACCGTGCCGCTGGTTAGGGCGACCGGCGGGTTGTACGACACGGTGCGCAATTTTGACCGTGCCACGGGTGCAGGAACGGGTTTTACCTTCGAGGACGCGTCACCGCAGGCGCTGCTCGATACGCTGCGGTGGGCGTTGAGCGTCTACGAAGACAAGACGGCCTGGCGCCGCATCCAGGCAGCCGGCATGGCGCAGGATTTTTCGTGGGATTCGTCGGCGCAGGAGTACCTGCGCGTCTACCAGCGGGCGGCACTTTAGGAGAGACCATGGCATCCGAGAAAATCAAGATTTTCACCGACAGCAATTTTGATCAGGAAACGAAGACGGGCGTGGTGCTCGTGGACTTCTGGGCGGAGTGGTGCGGCCCGTGCCGTCGCCTGGCGCCGACGGTGGAGGCGATTGCCGGTGAGTACGACGGCCGCGCGACCGTAGCCAAGCTCAACGTCGACGAGAACCCGAGCGTCCCGGGCCGCTTCATGATCCGCGGGATTCCCACGCTGCTGCTGTTCAAGAACGGCGAGCTGGCGGAAACCCTCGTCGGGTTCGCGCCGAAGGAAGACATCGCGAAGCTGATCGACAAGCATCTCTAGTGGAACATTCTTCCGAATCCCTACCGGCCGCTCCGTTCTCGCGGCCGGCCGCTCGCGCTCGGAGGCTTGTTGTGAGTGTTGCTCCGTCAGTCCGGACGGTCCAGTAGCCATGGCCGATCGTAAGGTTGTCATTATCGGGTCAGGCCCCGCGGGGCTGACCGCTGCCTTGTACGCCGCGCGTGCCAACCTGGCGCCGCTGCTCATCGAAGGACTCGAAGCCGGCGGTCAGCTGATGCTGACCACCATGGTCGAGAACTGGCCGGGCTACCGGGACGGCATCATGGGTCCCGATCTCATGGCCGAGATGCGGGCGCAGGCCGAGCGCTTCGGCACCGAGGTCATCCAGGGCAACGTGACCGCGATCGATCTCAAGAAGCGCCCGTTTACGCTCACGTTCGCGGATGGCAGGACGGTCGTGACCGCCGAGTCGCTGATCATCGCGACCGGGGCGTCGGCGCGCTGGCTCGAGATCGGCTCGGACAAGAAGCTCTCGGGGCACGGCGTCTCGACCTGCGCCACCTGCGACGGCTACTTCTTCCGCGGCAAGCCGATCGCGGTGATCGGCGGCGGCGACTCGGCGATGGAAGAGGCGATCTATCTGACCAAGTTCGCATCCAAGGTCACCGTGGTCCATCGGCGCGATACGCTCCGGGCGTCGAAGATCATGCAGGACAAGGCATTCGCGAACCCGAAAATCGAATTCATCTGGGACTCCGAAGTGGCCGACGTCAAGGATGTCGTCCGCGGGGAAGTCACCGGCATCGTCGTCCGCAACCTGAAGACGGGGAGCCTGACCGAGGTGCCGCTCGACGGGGTGTTCATTGCCATCGGCCACACCCCGAACACGTCGCTGTTTGCCGGGCAGATCGACCTCGACGCCACCGGCTACATCGTCACCCACCATGGCACCCGCACGAACATCCCGGGCGTGTTCGCCGCCGGCGACGTGCAGGACCACATCTACCGCCAGGCGGTGACCGCCGCCGGTTCCGGCTGCATGGCGGCGATCGACGCCGAGCGCTATCTCGAACACATTCCCGAGGACGCCGACGCCACGGACACCGCGAGCGGCGTCTCGTCCACTGCATGATCACGGGCGTTCACGCGCTCATCTACACCGACGACGCGGAGAAGTTGCGCGCCTTCTTCCGCGATGTCCTGCAGATGCCGCACGTGGACGCGGGTCAGGGGTGGCTGATCTTCGCGCTGCCCCCGGCGGAGCTCGGCATCCATCCGAAGGATCCGAACGATTCCAGGACGACGACGCACCAGCTCTCGCTGATGTGCGAGGACGTCCAGGCGACCGTGGAAGAACTGCAGAAAAAGGGCGTGGAAATCGCCAGGCCGATCGCCGACCAGGGCTTCGGCCTGATGACGGCGATCAAGCTCCCCGGTGGCGGCGAGCTCCCGCTCTACCAGCCAAAGCACCCCATCCCATCGCGAAGCTAGTCGATCCAGCCTCCGCCGATCACCACGTCGCCGTCGTAGAACACCACGGCCTGACCGGGGGTAATCGCCGACTGCGGCTCGAGGAATTCGAGCTCGGCGCGGGCACCATCGAGCGCCCTCACGCGTGCCGCCGCGGGACGATGGTGATGGCGGATCTGCGCGGACGCGGGCAGCCACGTGGCCGGGGCATCGACCGACACCCAGTTCACGCCCGACGCGGTGAGGCGGGTCTGATCGAGCGCGGCCCTGGGACCGACCGTGACCGTGCTCGACTCCGCCTCGATTTTCAGGACATACAGCGGCGCCGGCGACGACAGCCCCAATCCCTTCCGCTGCCCGACGGTGAAGCGGTGGATACCGGCGTGCTGTCCCAGCTCCCGACCCGCTGCATCCACGATCGTGCCGCCCCGATCGACGCCGGGCTGGTTGCGGGACACGAACGAGGCGTAGTCTCCGTCAGGGACGAAGCAGATTTCCTGGCTGTCCGGCTTGTCCGCGACGTTGAGCGCGAGCCGCCGAGCGTGGGCGCGGACCGCCGGCTTCCCGAGGTCTCCGACGGGGAACACGGCGCACGCGAGCTGGTCCTGCGTCAGCGAGAAGAGGAAGTAGCTCTGGTCCTTGTCCGGGTCTGCGCTGCGGCGCAGCAGCCACCGGCGATCCGGCGCCTGGCTGACGCGCGCGTAGTGGCCGGTCGCCACGTACGCGGAACCGAAGCCGCGCGCGCGGTCGAGCAGCGTCGAGAACTTGAGGTCGCTGTTGCAGTGCGCGCAGGGGAGGGGCGTCCGCCCGGCGGCATACTCTCGGACGAAATTCGCGACCACCGTCTCCTGGAACTGCCGTTCGAAGTTCAGGATGTAGTGCGGGATGCCGATCGACCGGGCCACGCGGCGGGCATCATGGAGATCGTCGATCGTGCAGCAGCTCCCGAACCGCTGGTCGCCGCTCTGGTCGTAGAGCTGCATCGAGAGGCCGATGACGTCATGGCCCTGCTCGGCGAGCAGGGCCGCGGCGACCGACGAATCGACCCCGCCCGACATGGCAACGACTATTCGCATCGACTTCTGCTGAACCAGGCCACGGAGGCACAGAGACACAGAGAAAAACAGATCTCCGTGCCTCCGTGTCTCCGTGGCGTGTCTGTCATGCGCGAACAGGTGTGCGTGTCAGGTTGCGCAGCTTCTCGACGATGCCGGGAAGCACTGCGATCACGCGATCGACGTGGGCCTCGGTGTTGCCCGCCCCGAGAGAAAACCTGATCGAGTTCTGCGTGCGATGCGCGGAAAAGCCCATTGCCTTGAGCACGTGCGAGGGCTCGAGCGTACCGGACGAGCAGGCGGACCCGGTGGACACGGCGACGCCCTCGAGATCGAGCGCAATCAGCAGCGACTCGGCTTCTACCCGCTCGAAGCTGATGTTGCTCGTATTCGGCACACGGGCGTCCCGCGCACCGTTCACCACGCTTCCCGCGACGGCGCGCAGGATACTGCTCTCGAGGCGATCGCGAAGCGCCGAGACACGCGCGTCCTCGGCGCCCATTTTTGCGCCCGCGGTCTGCGCTGCGACGCCCATCCCGATGATGCCGGCTACGTTCTCGGTGCCCGCGCGGCGGTTCCGCTCGTGTTTGCCGCCCGTCATCAGCGGCAGCAGCCGCAGCCCGCGGCGAATCCAGATCGCGCCGACGCCCTTGGGGCCGTAAAACTTGTGCGCCGACACCGACAGCAGATCGACGCCGAGCGCTTTCACGTCGACGCTGATTTTTCCTGCCGACTGCACCGCGTCAGTGTGAAAAAGCGCGCCGCGCTCGTGCGCCAGCCTCGCAAGCTCCGCGATCGGCTGGATCGTGCCGATCTCGTTGTTGGCGTGCATCACTGACACCAGCGCGGTGTCGTCGGTCAACGCGGACCGCAGCGCCTCCTGCGATACGATGCCGCTCTGATCGACAGGCAGGAGCGTCGTCTTCCAGCCGCGCCGTGCGAGCGCCTTGAGCGTATTGAGCACCGCTTCGTGCTCAATGGCGCTGGCGATGAGATGACGACGGCCGGTGTGCTCGAGGGCCTCGGCGACGCCCCGGACGGCGAAGTTGTCGCTCTCGGTGCCGCCGCTTGTGAACACCACTTCTGCCGGCTCCGCCCCGATCAGGGCGGCCACGGCGCTGCGGGCTTCGTCGATCGCCGCTTTGGCCTGCTGCCCGAAATGGTGCACGCTCGACGGGTTGCCGAACTCCTCCCGGAGCGCGGCGCTCATGCGGTCGATCACCGCGGGGTGGAGCGGGGTCGTGGCGTTGTGATCGAGGTAGATGCGCTCCACGATGGTCGATCGTAGCATTTCACCGTAGATCTCAGCATTTAATGGTGCATCGCTCGAATTGCCCGATATCGTCGTCGCCGGACGTCTTTCGAACTGCGGCGCCAGTTGAGCACGCCAGTAACGCCTAGACAACGATTTCGAGCGGCCGATATACTCAGTGGGCTCCTGACCCAGGCAACCGGGTTTTCAGTTTTTTTGGATCGCCGCCGGGCTCTGGTGGCACGACAAGACACTCCACCAGTTGCCTAACAAGGCGGAGGACACACATGTGGAAGCGTGATGAAGCGGTGAAACCGACTGGAGGCCAGCCCGCGCCCGCTGGGCCGGTCACAAACACTCAGCAGGCGAGCGCACCGTCGGCGCCGCAGCCGGACACCCGGCGGCAGATCGAGAGGGACGTGGTGAATGTCGGCAAGTCCGTCGTCATCAAGGGTGAGTTGAACGGCAGCGAGGACCTCACGATCGAGGGTCACGTTGAAGGCAAGATCGAGCTGAAGGATCACGTCCTCACGATCGGCCCCAACGGGAAGATCAAGGCGGCCGTGTTTGCCAAGGCGGTCATCGTACTGGGCGAGGTGCACGGCAACGTCACCGCGTCCGAGAAGGTGGACATCCGCGACGGCGGCTCCGTGGACGGCGATATCGTCTCGCCGCGCGTGGCCATCGCCGAGGGGGCGCACTTCCGCGGCAGCGTTGACATGCAGCGCAAGGGCGCACAGCCGGGACAGGCGGCGCCGCCGCAGCAGCAGAAGTCAGGGGACAAGCCGGCCGACAAGCAGGCGTCGCAGGCGCAGCCCGCTGCGCAGATCGCGCAACCTGCCGCGCGCTAGCGCGAGCGGGATGTCATTCTCCGACCTCTTTTCTCGTCGTCGCAAGGAAGACTCGGAGGGCGCCGAAGCCGGCGCCTCCGATTCCCCCGTCCATCCCACCAAGGCGCTCGCGCGGTTCCTGTCATCGCTTGGGGCTCGGGAGCAGCCGCTCCTGCTCGACCTCGGGCCTGTGGTCGGGACCAACGTCACGTTCTTTGGCGAACAGGTCGGATGCAAGATCCTGGTCGAGGACCTGTCCAAGGACATCGACCGGCACGTCCGGGAGAACACGGCGGCCGACCTGCCGGCGTTCTTCGCGCGCCGCTTCCCGCAGGCGGACGCCAGCGTGGACGGCATCCTGTGCTGGGATGTCTTCGACTTCCTCGACCGCAAGGCCGCGGAACCGCTCGCGCTCCAGTTGACCCGCATCCTGAAGCCGGAGGGCGTGCTGCTGGCGTTCTTCAGCACCGCAGACCCGCGATCCTCCGTGACACCGAGCTACACCAAGCACATCGTCATCGACCGCGCGAACCTCCAGTACCGGCCATACCCGGCCGCGTGCGCCAAGCAGAAACCGCTCCTGAACAGGGACATCCAGCGGATGTTCGAACCGCTCACCATCAGCGAGCAGTTCCTGCTCAAGAGCAATCTCCGCGAAGTGCTGTTCCGCAAGCCCGCCGCGAGCGCGGTGCCTCCGGCGGATTCCGCTGGCCAGTAGGCACCGGTAGGCCCGTTTCCTGACCGTGGCGCGCCCCGTCATCGCGCTGTTGACTGACTTCGGCACGCGAGATCACTACGTGGGAGCCATGAAAGGCGTCGTGCTCGGAATCTGCCCGGACGCCGTGCTGGTTGACATCACGCATGACATCCCGCCACACGACGTGCTCTCGGGAGCCCTGGAGCTCGCCGCTGCGTTCAAGTACTTTCCAATGGGCGCCATCTTCGTGGCGGTCGTCGACCCGGGTGTCGGTTCGCCGCGCCGCGCGATTGCGGCGGATTCAGGCGGGTATCGCTTTGTGGGACCGGACAACGGCGTCCTGGCCCTGGTATTCAAAGAGGCCCGGCCGCAGCGCGTCGTTGAGGTCACCGAGCCGCGATACGCGCGACCGACAGTCAGCCGCACGTTCGAGGGGCGCGACCGGTTTGCGCCGGCGGCGGCCTGGCTGGCGAACGGGATCGAGTTGAGCGCCCTCGGGCCGGCGGGTGACGCCTGGGAGGTGCTCCCGGTGCCCGAGGCTGAGGTCAGTGTGAACCAGATCACCGGCGAGGTGCTGCGCGTGGACCGGTTCGGCAACCTCGTCACCAACGTCGACCGGGCGACATTTCAGCGGTTCGCCGCCGGTGGGCGCGTGCAGGTCACGGCCGGCCCGCACGCGGCGGGGGACGTGGTCGGGACCTACGCCGATACAGAAGCCGGATCGGTGTGTGTGCTCTTCGGCAGCAGCGATCGCCTCGAGGTGGCCGTCAACGGCGCGAGCGCCGCCGATCGCCTCGGCCTCACGCGCTCCGCCCGCATCGTGATCTCGCGGTCGTGATAGGATTCCCCGTTTTTCGCCATGCTGAACTTCGATCTCTCTGACGATCACGTCCTGCTCGAGCGCTCGGTCAGGGAATGGGCCGGCCGCGACGTTGCGCCGCGCATCCACGACCTCGACCGTGCCCACCAGTTCGACCGCGGCATCCTGCCGAAGATGGCAGCCATGGGACTCCTCGGGATCTGCGTCCCGGCGAAATACGGCGGCGCGGGGATGGACTACCTCTCGCTCGGCATCGCCAGCGAGGAACTGGAGTACGTCGACACCTCGCTGCGCGTCATCCTGTCGGTGCACACCGGGCTCAACTGCCTCACGCTGCTCGCCTGGGGCACCGAGGAGCAGAAACAGCGGTACCTGGTGCCGCAGGCGCACGGGGAGAAGATCGCGACCTACGGCCTGACGGAGCCCTCGGCCGGGAGCGACGCGCGCGGCATCCAGACCGTCGCGATCCTGAAGGGCGACCGCTACCTGCTGACCGGCGAGAAGATGTGGATCTCGATGGCCGACGTGGCGGACAACTTCCTGGTCTTCGCCTGGAGCGACCTCGAGAAGAAGAAGCAGCGCGATCCCTCGGGGATGAGCGCGTTCATCGTCGAGCGGTCGTTCAAGGGGTTCTCCAGCGCGACGTTGAAAGAGAAGTGGGGCATCCTCGCCGGCAACACCGGCTCCTTCAAAATGGAAGACGTCGAGGTGCCGCGCGAGAACCTCGTCGGCCGCGAGGGCGAGGGTTTCAAGATCGCGATGTTCGCGCTCGACCAGGGGCGGTACACCGTGGCCGCGGGGGCGACCGGGCTGATCAGGGCGTGCCGCGATGCCAGCGTGCGCTATGCGAAGGACCGCAAGGCGTTCGGCGTCGAGATCGGATCCCACCAGCTGGTGAAGGAAATGATCGCGCAGATGGAGTCCGACTACCAGGCGTCCAGGCTCCTCTGGACGCGCTCCGGCTGGATGAAGAACATCGGCAGGCGCAACACCCGCGAGACCGGCCTGGCCAAGTGGTTTTCCACCGTGGCGTCCGAGCGCGCGGCGTCCGACGCGGTGCAGATTCATGGCGCCAATGGCTATTCCGACGAGTACCCGGTCGGACGCTTCTACCGCAACTGCAAGGGTGCCGTGATTTACGAGGGCACGCGCGAAATTCACAAGCTGATGCAGGCGGACTACCTGCTCGGGTATCGAGACGATCGCCCGACACGGTGCGAGCTGCCTGCGTGGGAGCCCCAATGACCGAAGTGCTGAAAGCCCGTGCAGAGACGCTGAAAGCGATGGACTCGGACCTGTCGCTCGACTTCCTGCGTGTCGTCGAGCAGGCGGCGATCGCCTGCGCGCACACCATGGGACAGGGCGACCGCCACCTGTCGGACCAGGTCGCGGTCGAGGCGATGCGCCACGAGCTCGATTCAGTGCCGATCGACGGGACGATCGTCATCGGCGAGGGCGAACGGGACGAGGCGCCGATGCTCTACATCGGGGAGAAAGTGGGCTCCGCCCACAAGACCCCGAACGGCCGCCAGCTGCCGCAGGTGGACATCGCCGTCGATCCGCTCGAGGGGACGAACCTGTGCGCCACCGGCGCAGCCAATGCGCTCGCCGTCCTCGCCGCCGCGGAAAAGGGAGGGTTGCTGCACGCCCCCGACCTGTACATGCAGAAGCTTGTGGTCGGTCCCAGCTCGAAGGACGTGGTCGACATCGACGCGCCGGTTGACTACAACCTGCGCGTGATCGCCAAGGCACTGGGCCGCCGAATCAAGGATCTGGTGGTGATCGTCCTCGACCGGCCGCGTCACGAGAAGCTGATCGCCGACATCAGGGCCACCGGCGCGCGCATCCGCCTGATTGGCGACGGCGACCTCTCGGCGGGCGTGTCGGCAGCCGTGATCGGCAGCGGCGTACACGCCGTCATGGGGACCGGCGGCGCACCCGAGGGCGTGTTGACCGCCGCGGCCATGCGATGCCTCAACGGCGAGATTTTCGCCCGTCTGGTCGTGAGCAAGCCCGAGCACGAGGAGCGGTGCCGGGCCATGGGCATTACCGATTTCAAGAAGATCTACCGGTCGAGCGACCTCGCCTCGGGCGACAAGATCATCTTCGCCGCCACCGGCGTCACCGACGGCACGCTGATGAAGGGGGTGCGCTTCTTTGGCGAGGGCACGCGGACGACGTCGCTGGTGATGCAGACCAATCCTCACCTGATCCGCTTCATCGACAGCATCCAGTTGAGCCCCGACAAGGAAGTCCGGGTCCGCTTCTAGTGAGAAGCGCGTAGGTCAAGGGTCAAAGGTAATAGGTCAAATCATGCGCCAGACAGCATTTGCCCTTTGCCTTTTGACCCTTGACCTGCGCGGGGCCGTTTAGCGTCCGTGTACTACTGGCGCCGTAACCAGATCGCGGTCACGGTCGCGGCGTTCGTCGGCTTCACCGGCTTCACGCTGGTGATGCCGTTCCTCCCCCTGTATATCCGCCAGCTCGGGATCACCGACGTCGGGGAGATCGCGCTCTGGACCGGCCTGGCGCTGGGCGCCACCCCGGCGATTACCGCACTCTGCGCCCCTCTGTGGGGGCGGGTCGGGGATCGCTTCGGCAACAAGCTCCTGGTCCAGCGTTCCCTGATCAGCTTCATCTTCGTGATGGTGGCGATGGCCTACGTCACCGAGCCGTGGCACCTGGTCGCCTTGCGGGTGCTCCAGGGATTCTTCGCGGGCTACGGGCCGCTCACGTTGTCGATGGCGGCGTTGTCGGTGCCTCCCGAGCGCATGGCGGCGGCGATTGGCACCGTCCAGACCGCGCAGCGCCTCGGCCCGGCGCTCGGCCCGGTCATCGGCGGCATCCTCGCGCCGCTGCTCGGCATCAGGAACACGTTTCTCGCCGCCGCCTGCCTGTATGCCCTGGCGTTCGTCCTCCTGACGGTGATGTACCGCGAGCCGTTGCGCGCCGCGAAGGACGTCGAACGCGCGGGCCGGATCACGTTTCGCGAGATCCTCGAGCTCGAGAACATCCGGCTGTTGATGGTCGTAATTTTTGCGCTGCAGATCGTCGATCGCAGCTTTGGCCCCATCCTTTCGCTGCACCTGGCGGAGCTGGGCTACGGCTCCGACCAGGTCTCGGTGATGACCGGCATCCTGTTTTCCGTACTCGCATTCGCCGCGGCGGCCGGCAACCAGATTGCCGGGAGGCTGCTGGCGCGGATGCCGGCGAGGGCGGTGATCGTGAGATCGTCACTGGCGGCCGCCGCCGCGCTTGCCTTGTTCGTCCTGTTTCAGAACCCCTGGCTGCTGGCCGTGCTGATTGCGGTCTTCGGCCTCGGCATCGGCACGGCGCTCACCTCCGCGTACGCGGTAGGCGGGTCGGTGATCCCGCGGCATGTCTACACCACCGGCTTTGGATTCCTGACCAGCGCCTCGCTGATTGGCGTGGCGGTGAGTCCCGTGCTCAGCGGACTGGTCGGAGGCACCAGCATCCGTGCCGTGTTTGCGGTGGATGTCGTGGCGCTGGCACTGGTCGCCGGGGTGGTCTGGCGAGTGATGGCCGTACGCGCCAGCGTCGAGCCGATACCGGACGCCACCGCAGTGAACGTCGAGCCGGAGTGAAGGTCATGCGTGAGCAGGGGGCGGGGTGACCAGGGAAATGCGTCACGCGGATGCTATTGTATTGGCTCAGGGTGGCCGATCGCCGTACGTCTCCTCCACATACCGAACGCGCGGCCCTGGTCGGGCTCGTGACCAATGCCGCGCGCCGTATCGACGCGGATCAATCGCTCGACGAGCTTGCCGGCCTCGCAGACGCCGCCGGCGCGTCGGTGGCCCTGCGAATGCTGCAGGAGCGTCCCCGTCCCGACGCGTCGACCTACATCGGCAGCGGCAAAGTGGCCAGCCTGGCTGCTGCGTGCGCAGAGGCGGAGATCGACCTCGTGATCTTCGACAACGAACTGACGCCCGCGCAGCTGCGTCAGCTCGAAGAGAAGCTCGAACGCAAGGTGGTCGATCGGACGCAGCTCATTCTCGACATCTTTGCGCGCCGCGCCCGGACGCGGGAAGGCAAGTGGCAGGTCGAGCTCGCGCAGCTCAAATACATGCTGCCCAGGCTGGTCGGGTCGAGCACCGCGCTGTCGCGCCTGGGCGGCGGCATCGGCACCCGCGGCCCCGGTGAGACCAAGCTCGAAACCGACCGTCGCCGCATCCGCGTCCGCATCCAGGCCATCCAGAAGGAAATCGACCAGGTGCGGCAGCGCCGCTCGCAGCTCCGCGAGCGGCGGCAGAAGCAGTCGGTGCCGACCGTGGCGCTGGTCGGCTACACCAACGCGGGGAAGACGACGCTGTTCAACCGGCTGGCGAACGAGACGGCCGTGGCGTCCGACGCGCTGTTTGTCACCCTCGACCCGTTGATTCGCCAGGTCCGGCTGCCGGATCGGCGTGAGCTCCTCATCTCCGACACGGTCGGATTCATCGACCGCCTGCCGCATGCGCTGGTGGCGGCGTTCCGCGCGACGCTCGAGGAAGTCGTCGAGGCCGAACTGGCGCTGCATGTCATCGACGGCGCGAGTCCCGAGCGCGAGCGGCACGTGGCAGCGGTACGGCGTGTGCTCGAGGAAGTGGGGGCGGCCGACGTGCCGATGATCGACGTCTACAACAAGGCCGACGGGATGACCCCTGATGAGCGCCGCCGGATCGGCGATCGCGATCCCGGCGCCGCGATTATTTCCGCGCGCACGGGCGAGGGAATAGATGAGCTCGTGGAGATGGTCGCGTCACGCCTTGCGCTCGACACGCGCCGGATTACGATTACGTTTGACAGTGAAAAGGAATTCGACCGGCAGCAGATCTCTCGCCTCTACCGGGTGGCGCGCGTGGTGAGTCACGTGGCGACCGACGGCCGTGTCGTGATCGAAGCGGACGTCCCGCGCCGGTTCATCGAGCGCCTCACCACGCCGGGGTCTCATGAGTAGGAGCCACGCGATGAGCAGGGCCTGGTTCGTGGCCGCCCTCCTGATGTTCGCGGCTGGCTGCGCCGCCAAGGCGCCTCCGCCTCTCCCGGCTGCGCCTGCGTTCCCCGATTTCATGTTCCCGGCGATCCCGTCGCAGCTTCAGGGTCCCAGCGCGGCCCTGGTGGACCGCGGCTGGCGCTACCTGCAGAACAAGGACTTCGGGAATGCCGAGCGGGAGTTTGCCGCTGCGCTCAAGCGCACCCCGGCTCTCTATCCCGCGCGCGCCGGATCCGCGTACGTTGCGCTCGCCCAGGGCGAGGTGAACGAGGCGCTCGCGGAGTTCGACGCCGCGCTGAAGGCCGCGCCGGCCTACGCCCCCGCCCTGGTGGGACGCGGCCAGTCGCTGCTGGCCGCGAAGCGCGAGGCCGAAGCCCTCGCGGCGTTCGAGGCGGCGCTCGCCGCCGATCCGTCGCTGACCGACCTCACACGGCGGATCCAGGTGCTGCAGTTCCGCAGCCTCCAGGACGTCATCGAGGGCGCCCGGGCCGCCGCGGCTGCCGGGCGGGTCCAGGAGGCGCGTGACGCCTACAACCGGGCGCTGAGCGCTTCCCCCGACAGCGCGTTCCTCCACCGCGAGCTGGCGCTCCTGGAGCGGACGCACGGCAATCCGGCCGGCGCCCTCGAGCACTTTCGCCGTGCCTCGGAGCTCGACCCCGCCGACGCGGTCTCGTTCACCCAGATCGGCGAGATTCTCGAGCAGCGGCAGGATCTTGCCGGCGCGGCGACGGCCTACCGGGCGGCAGCGGCGATCGAGCCGTCGCCGGAGCTCGATCGGAGGATGGCGGCCATCGCCGAGCGCACGCGCGACGCCGCGCTGCCACAGGAGTTTCGCGCCCTCGCGAGCGCGGCCGAGATCACCCGCGGCGACCTGGCGGCGCTGTTCGGGGTGCGACTCGAGCCGGTGCTCCGGGCCGCGCCGGTCCGCGAGGTCGTCATCACGGACACGCGTGGCCACTGGGCTGCGCCATGGATTACGGCGGTCGCCAGGGCGGGGGTGATCCCGCCGTTTGAGAACCACACGTTCCAGCCGCGCGCGCGCCTGCGCCGCGTGGACCTGGCCACGGCGGTCAGCCGGGTGCTCGCCCTGATGGCGGACACGCGGCCCGCCCTGCGCGCGCGCCTGGCCGAGCGGCCCGCGATCTCCGACATGGCCTCAGGGCATTTGAGCTTCCCGGATGTCGCCGCCGCGGTCGCGTCCGGCGTCGTGCCGCTCCTGGAGGGGAATCGGTTCCAGATGACGCGGCCTGTCTCAGGCGCCGAGGCGATCGACGCCGTCAACCGCCTGCTCGCGCTCGCCGCCAGCCTCTAGCAGGCTGCTGAAAAAATGACTGGCGACCACATATCTATGTCCATGTGCAGGCTTCAGCGGTGGCACGTGGTCCACGCGGCCGCGTCGTCGGGGTACTCACGCGGGTCTCGCCAGCAGCGTGCGCAGCCGGATCAGGTTGTAGGC
>CANIBQ010000022.1 GCA_947465645.1 Acidobacteriota bacterium
CGCGCGCGGGCTGATCGGGGTTGGCGTCCGCGCCGGCGCGCCCTCGCCCGACCTGTCCTCGACCGACACGTTCAAGGCCGCGCTCCTCGCGGCGAAGTCGGTGTCGTACGTGAATCCGGCGTCCGGCGGCACGTCAGGCACCTACTTCGAAGGACTGCTGGGTCGCATGGGGATCGCCGAGCAGATGAGATCGAAGATCGTGTACCGCAACCAGGGATCGGAAGTCGCCGACGCGGTTGCGAAAGGCGAGGCCGAAATCGGCATCACCTTCACGAGCGAGCTGGCGCCGAACACGGGCGTGAAGGTCGCCGGCACCCTGCCCGCGGCGGTGCAGTCGCCGACGACCTATGCGGCGGCGCTCGTGGCCGGCGCCGCCAACGAAGCTGCCGGGCGCGCCTACCTTCGCTCGCTCGCCGGCGTGGAAGGACGAGCGGCCATCACCAAAGCCGGACTCGAGGCGCTCGCGCGTTAGCCGAGCGCTTAACGCTTGTGTGATTGCCCGAAGTCGATCGCGAACTGGCGCATCGTCGGGTTGGTCTGCCCGAGCAGGATCGCTTCTTTCGTCGCGCGGTCTACGTCCCAGCGGTCGATCGCGATCCGCTTGATCAACCACATCGTGGCGGCGCGGTTGCCGCCGGCGCAGTGGATGAACGCCGGCTCGGCGCCCCTGGTCGTGATGGCGGTGAGAAACGCGTCAGCCGCTTTCGGATCGGCGGAGCCGTCGTACGGGACGTGAAAGTAGCGGATGCCGGCCGCCTTCGCGGCAGCCTCTTCCTTCTCAACGTTGGCGCCCTCTTCCGAGGCGCGCCGCAGGTTGACGACCGACGCGAATCCCATCTTCTTGATCTCGACGACCGACTCGGGCGTGATCGCGCCCGCGCACGCGACGGTCGTCTCGATTCGCGCCAGGTTCGTGATGCCGGGCACGGGGTCCTTGTTCACCTGCTGAGCGAACGCCGTCGCCGAGCCCACCAACGTGATCGAGAGCAGTGCTGCCGCAGCGGAACGATGTATGCGCATCACAAATCCTTTCAAGGCAGACGAAATGTCATCAACGTATCGGTATAAGCGAGCCCGCAGATTGGTGAGCCGCCGGTGATGTACACGGTGTCGCCGTCAGTGGCCGCGCTCATGGCGTGCTTGCCCATCGGCATATTCGCGAACGTCAACCACTTTCCGGTTCCGGGGTCGTACCCTTCAACGGCCGGCCACGCGCGCTCGGCCGCGGCACACTCGCCGCCGAAGGCCAGGATCATCCCCTTGTAGGCCACCGACGCGCCGCCACTGCGCGTGATCGGCATCGGCGGACCGGTCGTCCAGGAATTGGTAGCGACGTCGTAGATGTCGTGTCTATTGACGCTGTCGTTGCGGGTATTGGTGCGCCCGCCGATCACGTGGATCTTGCCGCCAATCGCGCCGAAGGAGAGGTGATCGCGCGGCTGTGGGAGCGGCGCGGCCGCGGTCCACCTGTTGGTCGTGGGATCGTAGACGTCGTGGTTCGCGATCGTCACGAGCTCGGGGTTGCGTCCGCCGATCGCGTGAATTCTGCCGTTGACGGCGACGACGGCCACCGAACCACGCGGGCTCGGCAGCGGCGCCAGCCGCCGCCAACTGTCCGCCACCGGGTCGTATTCGAAGAACGCATCCTGGGCGCCGACGTGCACCTGCCTCAGGAAGCCGCCGACGATGTAGATCTTGCCGTTCATGACGACGGCGTTCGGATGGCTGAGCGGCGCCGGCATCGGCGCGCGGTCGCGCCACGTGTCGGTCTTCGGATCCCATTCCTGGTTGAGCGTGGACGCGTCCTCGCCGCGCGCGAGGCCGCCAAGGACATACAGCTTGCCGTTGGCGAATGCGCTGGCGGGTTCCGAGCGCGGCTCGCTGCGGTCTTTCTCGGCCCACACGCCGGGACCCGCAGGTGGTCCCGCTGGTGCCGGCGGCGGGAGCTGGCCATGCACCTTCGGAACGGCCATCACGCCGATGAGCGCGACGAGGGCAGCCAGGGTCGAGACGCGTCGCATGGGAACCTCCAATGAAGCGCATATTATGACAGGGTTGCTCCACGTTCTTTTCTTCTGTTCGGGCCTCAGCGGGCTGATTTACCAGGTCATTTGGGTCCGCATGTTCGGCAACGTCTTCGGCAACACCATCCATTCGGCGTCGCTCGTCGTGGCGATTTTCATGCTCGGCCTCGGGGCGGGCAGCTACCTGATCGGCGCGTGGGCCGACCGCCGCTACGCGTCACGGCCCGACACGCTGGTGCGCGCGTACGGCCACGTCGAACTGGTCATCGCGGCGATGGGATTGGGCATCGCGCTGGTCCTGCCGCATCTCGGCCAGCTCTCCGCGTCGATTTCCTCGTATTCGCGCGAAGCCTCCGGATGGTACGCGCTGTCGGCCGGGTCGTACGTCGCGCGCGCCGGCATCGCGGTCGTCCTCCTGACGCCGATCACTCTGCTGATGGGCGGCACCCTCACGCTGCTGATCCGTCATCTCGTCCGCAGCGATCTCGAGGTCAGCGGCTGGCGGATCGCGGTGCTGTATGCGGTGAACACGGCTGGCGCGGCTCTTGGTGCCGTCCTCACCGATTTCGCGCTCGTTCCCGCGTCCGGTCTGTTCGGCGCGCAGGTCGTGGCGATCGTGCTCAACGTGGTCGCCGGCGTCGGAGCCATTTTTCTCACGGTCCGCCTGAAGGCGGACACTACGACTGTTAAGAAACGGCAGAAGGACGCACGCGAACGAGACGTACGTAGTGTCCGGCTTCAGACGGAACGAGAACAGGAGAACGTACGTAGTGTCCGGCTTCAGCCGGAACGAGAACAGGAGAACGTACGTAGTGTCCGGCTTCAGCCGGAACGAGAACAGGAGAACGTACGTAGTGTCCGGCTTCAGCCGGACCGTCCGGTGGTTCTGACAGCCATCGCCCTGGCGATGACGGGCATCGCGGCCATGGGGATGGAGATCCTCTGGTTCCGCCACTTCCTGATCCTGCTCGGCGGTTTCCGCGCGGTGTTTTCGCTCCTGCTGGCGGTCATCCTGACGGGCATCGGCATCGGCTCGCTTGCTGGCGGCTATCTGCATCGACGTCTCGGCAGGCCGGCCGAGTGCTTCATGGTCGTGCAGGCACTGCTGGTCGCCTCCACGCTCGCAGGCTTCACGATCGCCGACGCGCGCGCGTTGGACGCGGCGGCCGGAGCAGCGGAACGGGCGCTCGCGGGATCGCCAGGCCTCGTCGGTGCGCTCCAGGAGTTCTGGTTCAATGCGCGCCCGATGCTCGTCGAAGTCGCGGTGCCCGCGTTGTTGATGGGATTCAGCTTTCCGCTGGCCAACGCGGTCATCCAGCGGGCGGAGCAGTCGGTCGGACGACGCGCCGGCGTCCTGTACCTGGCGAACACCGCAGGCGCCGTGGTCGGCAGCCTCGCGACCGGTTTCGTCCTGCTGCCGTCGGTCGGCCTACAGCAGAGCGCCACCATCCTGATGGCGGTCGCCGCGCTCGCGATTGTGCCCTTGTACTTCGCGGTGACGGGCCGGCTGAAGCCGGCCCCCACGTCGGATCGAGTTGCCCCAAACGGCGAAGTGGGGGCCCGCTTTAGCCGGCCCTCGCGGACGTTCATCGGCTCGCTGGTCGTCGGCGTCGGCTCGCTCGCGCTCTGGCTGGTGCTTCCTTCCGACTACGTGATCGCGCGCGCACTGGGACTTCCAAAAGGCAGCGAGCGGGTGCTGACGATTGACGATGGGCTGACGGAGGTGATCGCTGTCACCGAGGTGCCGGGTGGCCGCACGCTCGTGACCAATGGGCACGCGATGTCGGCGACGCTGCCGCTGTCGCAGCGCTACATGCGCTCGCTGGTGCACATTCCGCTCCTGTCGATGGATGCGCCGGAGACCGTGCTGGTGATCGGGTTTGGCGTGGGCAACTCGACGCAATCGGCGACCCTCCACCCGACCGTGACGCGCGTCGATCTCGCCGACCTGTCCCGCGACATCCTGGCCCACGCGGGCTATTTCGCCGCCAACCGGGACGTCTTGCGCAATCCGAAGCTCACGGTGCACATCAACGACGGACGCCAGCACCTGCAGATGCAGCCGCCCGCGTCCTACGATCTGATCACGCTCGAACCGCCGCCCATCGCGTATGCCGGCGTGGGCGCGCTGTACTCGCGCGAGTTCTACGAGCGTGCGCGCACGCGCCTGAAGCCGCGCGGCTACATCAGCCAGTGGCTGCCGGCGTACCAGGTGCCGGCCGAGACGACGCTGGCGATGGTGCGGGCGTTCATCGACGTGTTTCCGCAGGCCGTTCTGCTGTCGGGCGCCGAATCGGACCTTATCCTGTTGGGCACCACCGACTCGCGCATCGAGATCGATCCAGTGGAGGTCGCCCTCGCGATGGCGGCGGCGCCGGCGGTGCGCACCGATCTGGAGCGCATCGACCTCGGCACGCCGCGCGACATCGTCGGGACGTTTGTCGGCTCGTCCCGAACCCTGGCTGAGGCGACGCGCGATGTCGCGCCGGTGACCGACGACCGTCCGATGCAGGAATACGGCGTCCGGTCGATGCTCAACTTTTTCAAGGGGGTCCCCGCCAGCGTCGTCGATCTCGGCGACGTGGCGAGGTGGTGCCCCAGGTGCTTCCTGAATGGCGCCCCGGTACCGGCCGCCCAGGGTCTCGATACGTATCTCGAGTTGATGTCGCTCGCCTATGCCGCGTCACCTGCGGAGGTCGCGCAGGCCAAGCGTCTCGCCTACACGGAAGGCCGCGTCATCGCCGGCAGCGCGTATCTCGGCGAGATCGTCCCTGAGATTGCCGCCGTCCATAACCTGCTCGGGATCGACCTGGCAACGCGCGGCCGCATCGACGAAGCGATCGGCGAATTCCGCCGCGCGCTGGCGCTCGATCCAAATCTGGCCGAGACCCACTGGCACCTCGGCGCGGCGCTCGCCGCTACCGGCTCCCGCGACGAGGAGGCCCTCGTCCACTTGCGCCGCGCCGCGGAGCTCGACCCCGCCAGCGCGCAGATACGACACGACCTCGACGCCGTGATCGAGCGGCAGCGCTAGGAGTTTGCGGAAAAACGGGCCTGGTTCCCGGTTCCACGTTCATGGGTCCTGGTTCGTGTTCAGGTTCGGTTCGGCGGTAAGCTGATGAGCACATCAGCGGGAGCGAGCGGGCGGTTCTGGCCCATTGACGCTTCAAGTGCTATAACTGTCGGTTGCAGTTATTTGGTCACCGGTTTGGGTTGTCACGACGGACGTTCAGGAGGAAAGTGCATGCGACTTTGGTTAGGGGTTTGTGGATTACTGGTCGGACTTGGCGCCGCGATTGCGGCCGATACGATTCCGGCCACCGGCGGCAACATCGTGCTCACGCCGATGGTGCACGCCGGGGTGCAGATTGAATTCGGCGGCAAGGTCATTCAGATCGATCCGACGGGCCTGGCGAACATGGCGGCGGCCAAGCCTGCCGACATCGTCATCGTGACCGACGTGCACGGCGATCACATGGATCCGCCGAGCATCGACAAGGTCAAGAAGGCGACGACGGTGTATGTCGCGCCCAAGGCGCTCGAAGGCAAGTTCCCGGGCAAGACCGAGATCATTGCCAACGGCGAGACCAAGACCGTTGACGGCATCAGCATCACGGGCGTGGCTTCGTACAACCTGACGCGCGGTCCGAAGGCAGGCGTGCTGTTCCACGACAAGGGTCGGGGCAACGGTTACATCCTGACGGTCGGCGGCAAGCGCATCTTCTTCGCGGGCGACACCGAGTGCGTCCCGGAGATCAAGGCGTTGACCAACATCGACATCGCCTTCCTGCCGATGAACCTGCCGTACACGATGCCGCCCGAGGAAGCGGCCGACTGCGCGAAGGCGTTCAAGCCGAAGATCGTCTACGCGTATCACTACCGCGGCATGGGCGGCCCGACGCCCGAGCAGAACCAGGCGGCGTTTGTCGCGGCGATGAAGGGCACGGCCGGCATCGAGGTGCGCACGCCGAGCTTCTACCCCGCAGCCCCGGCAGGCGAGTAGTTCCCACCGGTTCGATATTTCGCAGGGCGGGTCCTTCGGGACCCGCCTTTTTTTGTTTCCGATTTCCCCAGAATACAGCCCTCACGGGATATCCATTCCGCATTCCGGCAAGAAGACTGGGAGCAGGGTGTCTTATCCGCTTTCAGCCACGGTGCTCGAGTTCGCGGGCACCCGGCCGAGGTGATGCGCGTGATTGCCGGACGGTCGGCGGATCGTGGCGCCCGCGATTTCGCGGATGCATTCAGGATCAGACGCCAAGACGCTGTCCTGACGCTCTGCGCGACACAGACTACGGCGATTCGATACGGGCTGGACGAGCTCGTAGTTAGAAGAGCAGCAGGAGCAGGCATGCGGCGGCGGCTGCGACGATGCCGGATGCGCGGATGAGGCCGCTGGCGGTCTCGTAATCGAGCGCGGTCGCCAGTTCCGGATCGCGGGGATCGCCGAGCCACGTGTCGGTGACGAGCTCTGCCTTCAGCCAGATGGGCCCGACCAGGCGCCGCTCGACGGCGCCGGCAGTGGCCGCTTCGCTCCAGCCTGAGTTCGGCCCGGGCAGCACCGCGTGCTGCTCGAAGCCGATGCGATACGCCTTCCGCCACGAGCATCGCGGCCACACCGCTGCGACGGCCGAGATGAGCAGCCACGTCAGCCTCGCCGGTACGAAGTTCATGAGATCGTCCAGCCGCGCGCCGCACCAGCCGAAGCGGATGTACTGCGGCGTCTTGTATCCCACCATCGAGTCCATGGTGCTGACGACCTTGAAGACGACGAGCAGCGGCAGTCCGCCGATGACGTACCAGAAGAGCGGGCTCGTGAAGCCGTCCGTGAGGTTCTCGCTCAGGCTTTCCACTGCCGCGCGCCGGCAGGCGGCGTCGTCCATCGGCTCGGTGTCGCGGCCGACGAGCATCGATACCCGCGCTCTCGCCTCCTGAAGATCGCCACGCCCGACCGCGTCTTCGATGCCGCGGCCGTGATGCAGCAGATCGCCGAGCGCCAGGAAGCTGTAGACGAAGAAAAATTCAGCCGCCCACCCAAGGCCGAGGCCGAGTAATGACAACCACCAGACCAGGAGGGAGATGGTGGCGGACCATCCCCAGGCCAGCACCACGAACAGGAGGATGCCGCCGCCGTAGCCGTTGGCGCCCATCTCCCTCAAGGCGTGCTCGACGCGCTCGATCGAACGGCCGATCAGCCGAACCGGATGGTAGCGATACTCCGGATCGCCAATCTTGAGGTCGAGCGCGACGGCTAGCGCGAGGAGGACTGCCACTTCTCCGTCCACCCGAGCGCGAGCGCGGCAAGAATCAGGGCTTTTGCCCCATCCGCCGAAAATGTGAGTCCCTCCTTCACTGGGGTCTGACCCCACTGGTGGAGGCGCAGGCGGTACTCCGGCCAGGCCTCTGGCTTTGCCGCGACGCTTGTTGCCAGCGTGGCGGCGTGCTGCACGGCGGCGTCCCGCTGAATGGATACGGGCAGGGACCCATGCCGCACGCGATCGAGCACGGTGGCCAACGCATGCGCCGCCGCGCCGACGAGCGGCTCGTACATCACGGCCTTGATGTTCTTTCGCAGCAGCTCCAGGTTGGGCGCGTCGAGGTACGGCGCGATGTCGTCGAAAAAGGTCGCCTCCTTGACGCCGTAGCGGGCCAGCGCATGGAACACGCCGCGCGTGTAGCTTGGCTCCAATCCGTTCTGCCACCGCAGCGCTTCCTGCGTCGCCTGGCGCACCGCCCGGCCAATCAATTCGCCAAGCTTCACGTGTGGGCTCGTGGAGGTGCGGACCCCCTCCGCCCGCGCGGGCGCCGCGATGCAGTACTGATCGGTGCCGGTGCCTGTGGCCAGGTCCGCCGACTGCCGGCTCGGCACGGCCAGCCGCTGAAGGCCGGCGCTCTTGCCCTCGGTCATGGTCATCGCCGCACGCGCGAGCGCCGACACGGTGAGCGGACGATTGACGAGCAGCATCGTGTTGATGGTCCCGGCGTATGCGGGCACTTTCTCCATGCCGGCATCGGTCTCTCGCCAATTCGCAGGATCGCCGGCGCAGGTGGCATTCCCCTCGACGCCGGCCGTGACCACGGCGGTGACCTCCACGTCTTCGTCCGCTTCGGTGACGATCGCGGCGTAATGCATGTTGGCGGCGGTGCCCATCATCGCCGTGGCGTCCGGCTGCACCGACGCCTCCTCACAGACGCGCGCGTGATACGCGGGGTATCCGATCTCCGTGATCACGCGGTGCACCTCGAGATGTCCTGCGCCTTCGCAGCTCTGGTGGTTCAGCAGAAACCGCACGTGCGCGGTCTGTCCGCCATTGGTCACCGACGTGGACAGCACCTGGTGCGCCTCCCTGAGCTCCGCGACCAGGTGCCGGCCGCGGCGGCGCAGCAGGAATTCGGGACGGTCCAGCAATGTTTCCCAACTCATGGAATCCTCACACCAACCCAAGCTGTTCGAGCCCGCGTCCATGCTGCTCGAACCAGTCGGCCAGCCGGTCATACTGCTCGCGCTTCGCCGTCCCTGGCGCCACGGGCACGCCGAGTAGCTCGCTACACACGTCCGCGCTCTCAAGAGCGCCGTGCAGATACGTTCCAATCACCCGGCCCACACACGCGCCATCCGCCCGGCCATCGTCCAGTCGTGCAAACGGCTCGACGCCATCGTCGATCGTGGTGATGCCCATGTGGATCTCGTACGCCGCGAACGGCACGCCGCCGCGCGTGGTCGCCGATCGCACCTCGGTCGTCTTCTCCGATGCCATCGTCGTGTCGATCGGAAGCAATCCGAGCCCTCGAGCAGCAGACGCCTGCGACTCGACGCCTAGAGGATCGGCAATCGTCCGTCCCAGCATCTGGAACCCGCCGCACACCCCGATCACCTTGGCGCCGCGTTGATGCTGTGTCATCACCCAGTCCGCGAGGCCCGCCTCTCGCAGCCATGCCAGGTCGGCAATCGTGTGCTTGCTGCCGGGAAGGATGACCACGTCGTAGTCATTCGAGGACGGGCGAGATACCCAGTCTGCCCACGTCAGCAGGCGGAAGTCTGTCGCATTCGAGATCGATGGAAACCGGATGATGGCGACGCGCGCGCCGGCGGGAGCGGGTGAGTGCGCATCGGTCCGCAAGGCGAGGCTGTCTTCCGCATCCACGGTGATGTCGGCCGCGTACGGGAACACGCCGAAGCAGTGCGACCCGCTTCGCTCCTCGAGGATGGAGACGCCTTCCTCGAACAGCGACATGTCGCCCCGGAATTTGTTGATCGCGAAGCCTCGCAGCAGCGAGCGCTCGTCCGGCGTGAGCAAACCGACCGTGCCGAAGACCGACGCGAACACCCCGCCGCGCTCGATGTCGGCGACGAGGAGCCACGGCGCACGCAGGCGCGTCACCAGCCCGAGGTTGACGAGGTCTACCGTGCGGAGATTGAGCTCGCTGACACTGCCGGCGCCCTCGATGATGATGACGTCGAAGCGGCGGGCGAGATCGTCGTAGGCATTCAATACGTGCGTGCGCAGTTCGTCGGCGTACTCGTAGTAACCGCGAGGCGGCAGCGTCTTCCAGACCCGCCCGTTCACCACCACCTGGCTTCCACCGGTGCTATTCGGTTTGAGCAGGATCGGGTTCATCGCCGGCTCGGGCTCGAGCCCGCACGCCTCGGCCTGCACCACCTGCGCGCGGCCGATCTCACCGCCCCCGGCGCATGGGTACGAGTTGTTCGACATGTTCTGCGCCTTGAATGGCGCCACCGCCACACCCTGCCGACGCAACCAGGCGCAGATCGCCGTGGTCATCCAGCTCTTGCCGGAGTTCGAGGACGTACCGCCAACGAAGAGGGCTCTTGCTGCCATTCGTTACGGCTCCCACTGCTCCAGCACACCGAGGCACCGAGGCACCGAGGCATCATAAGAAAAGGCTTCTCGGTGTCTCGGAGCCTCGGTGTGTCGTGGGGTTGAAAAGCGCATCACGCTCTTCTCCGTACGAGCCAGATCAGATACGGCCCGCCGAGGCACGCGGTGATTGCCCCTGCGGGAATCTCTGCGGGGGCGAGGACGACTCGGCCGATGGCGTCACAGGACGCGAGCAGGACGCCACCGAGGAAGAACGCGCACGGCATCAGGATGCGATCGTCAGCGCTGATGCGCACGCGTACGAGATGCGGGACGACCAGGCCGATGAAGCCGATCGGTCCGGTCACCGCGACGGTGATCGCCGCCAGCACCGATGCCGAGATGTACCCGAACCACACGAGGCGATTGACGTCGGTTCCACGCGTGCCGGCCCAGGCTTCGCCCATGGCGAGCAGGTTCCAGGCACGCCCGCGGCGGATGATGAGCGCGGCGAGCACGGTGACGGCGCCCATGAAGATGAAAAGCGGCCCGTACTGGATCGCGTCGAGGCTGCCGATCAGCCAGCGCGCGATCGCGAACGACGCGCCCATGCCTGAGAGCCCATACACAAGAAGGATCAGCGCCGAGCAGATGCTGTTGGTGGCGACGCCGGCGAGGAGCAGTCCGAAGGTGGAGATCTCACGGTGCCGCGCGGTCGTGCCGACGACGAAGAAGAGGACGGCGGCGGCGCCAGCCAGGGCGCCCATCCAGACGGCGGGCACCCCGCCGATGGCGTCCCAGCCAAACGCAATCGCGAGCACGGCACCGAGGGATGCCCCGGTCGATACGCCGAGGGTGTACGGCGTCGCCAGCGCATCGCGCAGCATCGTTTGAAAGACGCTGCCGCCAAGCGCGAGCGCCGCGCCCGCAAACAGGCCCAGCAGTGTCCGCGACAGCCGCAGTTGCACCAAGATCGACCAATCGGGCGCCTCCCGCGCCCACACTCGCGACAAGTCGAGCGGGGAGGGGCCCACGAACGGAAGGACGACGGCCGCGATCACGAAGGCCGACGCGGAGATTCTGATCCAGCGGCGTTCGGATCGTTCGGATCGTTCGGGTCGTTCGGCTCGTTCGGGTCGTTCGGATCGTTCCCGTTCCCGTTCTCGTTCTCGTTCTCGTTCTCGTTCTACCGTGGTGATCATCGGTAGCACACCCAGGCACGGCCGTCCGGTCTCGTCACTTGCTCGAGGCGCTTCGAGAAGTACTGCAGCCACTCGGTCTGGTTGGCGGCTTCGGTGGCCGAGAGATCGCACGCCACGGTGCGATCCGAGAGGACGATCAGCCTCGTACAGAATTCGAGCGCGAGATTCAGGTCGTGTGACACGGCGATGCAGGTGACGCCGGCGGCGGCCTGGCGCTTGAGCAGGTCGAAGCAGTGCAGTTGCTGATCGATGTCGAGGAATGCCGCCGGTTCGTCGAGCAGCAGCACCTTCGGCTGCTGCGCCAGGCACGCGGCGAGCAGCACGCGCTGGCGTTCGCCGCCGCTCAGCGTCGCGATCCGGCGTCCGCGAAACTCGAGGCATTCACATTCGCGCATCGCGCGCTGGACCGCTGCACGGTCGGCATCGGTCTCGAACCACTGGTCGGCGTGCGGATAGCGTCCCATCATGACGACCTGGTCCACCGTGACCGCCGCGGGGGCGTGCACGGTCTGCGGCAGGTGGCCGATGGCCCGCGCGCGGTCGAGGGCCGACCACTGCGAGAGCGGCTGTCCGTCGAAGGAAATGACGCCCGCCGCCGGCGTGCGCAGCCCGGCGATCAAGTCCATCACCGTGCTCTTGCCGGCGCCGTTGCGGCCCATCAAGGCGATGAATTCACCCGGTGCGGCGTCGAAGCTCACCCGGTCGACGATCGGCACCTCGCCGGCGCGCCACGCGACCTCTCGCAGACTCAGCATCTGCTCATCGCGAGAGCTCGCTCAGCCATCGTGCCAGCGTTTCCGCCGCTTCGACCACGCGAGGACCGGGGACGACGAACGCATCGCTCGTGACCGCGTGAACGCCGTTGGTCTGCGTCGCCTTGACGTTGACCTGCTGCCGCCAGAGCCGTTCGGTTGTCGGCTGCCGGCGGATGTGTTCTTCCACGGTGTCGCCCATGTCGCCGGCGTCGACGATGAGGTCCGGCGCGAGGCGGATGACGGTTTCCATGGAGATGCGCGGATAGTCGGGGAGGCGCGGGTCGTCCAGCACATTCACGCCGCCGGCGACCGTCACGAGATCGTTCATGTATGATCCGCGGCCGACGGCAATCAGATCGCTGAGCGTGCCCGGCTGGCGTCCCATGATCACCAGCACCTTCTTCGCGGGACGTGTGGCGGCAGCGGCGCGCACGGCGTTGAGGCGACCTTGCAGCCGCACCACGAGCGCTTCGGCGCGGTCGCCGACGCCGGCCGCCGTGCCGATCGCTCGAATCGACGAATACACGCTGGCCAGCGTCCCGCGTTCGACCGCGATCGATGTGACGCCGAGCGTCGAGAGCTGGCGGGGCACGTCGTTGGGTCCGGTGTGGACGATCACCAGATCCGGCCGGAGGCGCGCGATCAGCTCGGTGTCGGGGCGGAGGAAGCTGCCGACCTTCGGCAGGCGCACGACGTCCGCCGGGAAGCGGCAGAACGATGAGACGCCAACCACGCGGTCGCCGAGTCCGAGCGCGAAAAGAGTCTCTGTGATGCTCGGCGACGTGGAGACGATCCGCGCGACGAGCGCCAGTGCTACCAGGCCCGAGACCACCGGTTGCCCTCCTTGCCCGTCTGCTCGCGCAGCGACGAGTTGATGCCGGCGTCGTGCTCCAGCGTGCGCGCGAACAGCCACAGCAGATCGGACAATCGATTCAGATACGCGAGGATCGCCGGCTGCACGTTCTCTTCGAACTCCATCAGCCGCACGACGCCGCGCTCCGCGCGCCGGCACACCGTCCGTGCGACGTTGAAGGCGGCGGCCCCGGTGTGGTCGCCGGACACCGCCCAGTCCCTCAGGATCCCTTCGATCGCCTCGAGACGATGGACCTCGGTCGTCAGACGGTCGACGGATTCGAGGCTGATGGGCACCTGCGGCTTCGGGCTTTCCGGAGGCGTCGCGAGTGCCGAGCCGATTGTGAACAGATCCCGTTGCACGCTTTGCGTGAAGTCGTGGATCTCCTTGTCCTCGCAAATTGATCGGGCGAAGCCGAGCGAGGCGTTGAGCTCGTCGACGCCGCCGTAGGCGTCCACGCGAACGGATGCTTTCGAGACGCGGATGCCGCCGGCCAGGCCGGTGTGTCCTGCGTCGCCCTTGGTGGTGGCGATGCTGCCCATGTGTGGGATCTCCTTCGTCCCTCCCCCTCGGAGGTCCGGTCGGCAGTGCACGTCGGCAGGTCTTCGGACTTGCGGGCGAGCGGCGCATGTCGCGCCGCGGTCTACTGCGCGTCGCTTCCCGGCTCCTGTGGAGCCAGTGCTGATGACGCGTTTCGTTCCCGCTTACCGCTGCGGGGCAGTCCCGGAATCGCACCGGGTTCCCTCTTGCGACGCCTGAAATCAGGCGAACCGACGCAGTGTTTTGCACTCTACGAGTCGATCGCGCTTGCTGTCAAGACGCGGCGAGTGATACAACAAGCACTCCTTCGGGTGCCCACGACGGGCATAACAGGGAAGTCCGGTGCAAGTCCGGCGCGGTACCGCCACTGTAAGTGAGGGCCGCTCGCTTCGATCACCACTCGGCAGTCGATCGCCGGGGAAGGTAAGCGAGCTGCGAAGATCGCTTCGCACCCTCCGAGCCAGGAGACCTACCCCAAGGGCCAACGCGATGTTTTCTGCGGAGAACAGAAACCATGCCCTGCCGTGTCTTCTTTCGATCGATCTGTATTCTTTCAGCCTGGATCCTGGCCGCAGGCCTTCCGGCATCAGCCGTGTACGCGCAATCCACGCTCACCGGCGTCGTCAGCGATGAATCGGGCGGCGCCATCAACGGCGCCTCGATTACCGTGCGCGACGCATCCGGCGTGGTCGCGCACACGGCCATCACCGACGCGAACGGGACGTTCTCGGCGCCGTCCCTCGCCTCGGGCCGCTACCAGATCGAGGCCGAGAGCCCGCTCTTCGAGCGCGCGCGTGTCGTGCTCGATGTGAGCGCGGATCGCGTGCCTGCTCCCGTGCGCGTGACCATGAAGATTGCCGGGCTCGTCGAGCGCATGGTCGTCACCGGCCGGCGCGTCGAAACGCGGCTCTCGGAAACACCACAGAAGATCGAAGTCATCGATGCGAAAGACATCGAGCGATCGGTGGCGGCCGACATCACCGATGTCCTGAAGAAGAACTCAGGCGTGGAGGTCGTGCAATACAGCGGCATGCTGTCGGGTATCGGGATCCGCGGCTTCCGCCCGGAGGTGTCCGGCATCAACAAGCGATCGCTGCTGCTCGTCGACGGCCGTCCATCCGGCGTCACCAATCTCTCGACCCTGCTGCTCGACAACGTCGAGCGCATCGAGGTGCTGAAGGGACCTGCGTCGGCGGTCTACGGCGCGTCGGCGATGGGCGGGGTGATCAACGTCATCACCAGGCAATCGCGCGGGCCGATCGCCGGCAGCGGGCGGGTGGCGTTTGGCAGCTTCAACAGCTCGGAGCTTGGCGGCAAGGCCGGCGGGAGCCTGTCGCCGCGGCTCGACTTCGACGTGACCGGATCCGTCTTCAACCAGCGCGATGACCTTCGCATGGGCAACGGCGTGAGGCGGCCGGCAACCAGCTACAAGACCTACGACGGGTCGGCCCGCCTCGGCGCCGACCTTTCGCACAGCTGGCGCGTCGACGGCCGGGTCAACGGCTACCGGGGACGCGACATCAACACGCCCGGCGACGTGTTCAGCGGTCTCACGTCACAGGGCCGAAAGAATCTCGAGCACGCGTCGGGCGATGTCCGGCTCTCGGGGCAGGTCGCGCAGCATCTGCTCTCGACCACCGTGTACCGCGCGGCCGAAGAGAACCACACGTTCAACGTCACGACCTCGAACCCGCTCGACATTGGATTCCTTCCGTACCTGACGTTCGAGAACGCCCTGAGCTGGACGGGCGCCCAGGTCAAGGACTCCTGGGGCTGGTCGCGCGCCAATAACCTCCTGCTAGGCCTCGATTACGAGCACGTCACGAGCGAAAGCAAGTCGTACGCGCGAACCGGCGCCCCGCAGGCCCCGTTCTCGGCGGACAGCCGCAAGAACACCGTCGGCATATATGCCGAGAACACGCTGAACCTGCGCCAGGGCCGAACCGTGCTGTCGCTGGGCGGCCGGGTTGACCAGATTCGCGTCGAAACCGTCGATACGCCGCTCAAGACCAACTTCACCCCATCGACGACCTCGTTCACGGCCTTCAATCCGAGTATGGGCGTGAAGCAGGAGATCGTGCCAGGCCTCCGCGCGCATGCGACCGCGGGGCGCGCCTTCGTGCCCGCCGATGCCGGCGCGCTTACCGGCTTCACCACCATCCTGGTCGGAGGACGCGACCAGATCACGCAGGGAAACCCGGATCTCAAGCCGGAGCACAGCGTCAGCTTCGATACGGGGCTGGAGCTGTTCACCTCCTCGACGCACGCGGATGTCACCTATTTTCAGACGGTCGTCGACGACCGCGTCGTGGCGAACACTCTGCTCAGCAGTCCTGCGCCGCCGGCGCCGATCGTATTCTCGGCGGTCAACGCGCTGGCGTCTCACATCTACGGCATGGAGGTCGACATCGCGCACCGCGTGAATGCCACGGTCAGCGTCTTCTCGAACATCACCCACTACTTCTCCCGCAAGGAGCAACTGCCGACCACGGGAGAACGCAACATCCTGAACGTGGCGGCCAATACCGTCCGGGCGGGCGTCGATCTCGACTGGCGCCGCCTGTCGAGCCGGCTCTCGGCGCGGTACGTCCAGGGACGTCAGGATCAGGACTTCAACGTGGCCGGATCGCCGGTCGTCGATTACCCAACCTTTACGGTGGTTGATTTCAGCGCGACCTATCGCGTGCACCCGCAGCACGCGATCCTGCTGGCCGTCAACAACTTGTCCGACACGTTTTATTACGAGAAGAAAGGCTTTCCGCTGCAAGGCGCGTCGTTCCTGCTGAAGTACAGGATCGGAAGGTAGGCAAGCGATGGCCCGGGCTTCGATACGGACGAGGTCGGCCGGTACGGAACCTGAACTGCTTCACACGTGTGACACTCTGTGGAGGCGTTCTATGACGACTCGGCCATTACTGCTTGTCGCGATGCTCGTCGTCGGCTGTGGCACCACCGCGGCCCAGAAAGCTGGCGCCATCAAGTCCGGCACCGACCTGGCGGTCAACCCGACCGCGGCGTTGATGGCTGACTTCGCGGCCCGTGTTGATAAGTACGCCGCGCTGTACAAGGCCCTCGCCACGGGTGCCGCTGCCCAGAAAGAGAACACGACCGCTGAGCGGATCGGGGCGCAGCAGAAGGCACTCGCTGCGAAGATGCAGGCCGCGCGCGCCTCTGCGACGCACGGCGACATCTTCTTTCCTGAGATTCGCGCCGTGTTCCGACGGTTGCTCGCGCCCGAGTTGAAGGGCGAAGACGGCCGCGACGCGAAAGCGGTGCTCAAGGACGACGCGCCGGCGGCCGGCACCGTCGCGTTCAAGGTGAACGCGATGTATCCGGAGAAGCAGCCGAAGCCGGCCATGCCGGCGAACCTGCTGCAGAGCCTGCCGCCGCTGCCCGAGCCGCTCGAATACCGCGTCGTCGGCCAGCATCTGCTGCTGCTCGATACCGCCACTGACCTGATCGTCGACTACATCTTCAACGCCATTACCCCGTAGCCTCGTAGGTCGCCCGGCCGAGCGTCCTTGACGACACCCGGCCTGGTCACGAACAATGAGGGCACCGTGCGGAAGGTCATTGCCCTCGCGCTCGCATTGGCTGTCCAGGCAGCGGCCTTGAGCGCTCCGCTCGTCCACGCGCATCCCGACGACCACGCCACCGATCATCACGGTGCTCGGGAGGTCCATACACATTGGGCCGGCCACGCCGCTTCTCACGATTCGTCGGACGAACCATCGCTCGACGCCGCCGACCACGATCAGGCCGTATTCCTCAACGCCTTCCTCGCGGTGGCGACATCGTCGTTTCCCGCGTTCGGCGTGACGCACGCTGTCTTCGAATTATCAGTGCCTGCTGAGCGCGCAGCACATCAGGTCATCGAAATCGGCCGCAGTCACGATCCGCCATCTTTCCGGCTGCTTCCTTCCCGCGCCCCGCCCGTTTTCCTGTCCTGACCTGACGGGTCCACCCGTCGTCCGTCCTTTTTCAGATCGAGGTTATATGCGCACGTTTCTCGTGTGCGCGGCGTTTTCCGCCGTTCTTTGGCCGGCGACCGCACGCGCGCAAACGGTGACACTTACGGAGTCGGCGGCGGTCGAGCAACTTGGCGCCGAGAGTCTTCGCGTTCAGGCGGCCAGGGCCGGCGTCGATGTCGTGCGGGCCGACATCCTGGCAGCGGCGCGCTGGCCGAATCCTCGTGCCACGTTCAACCGGGAGGCGGTTGCGGGTGTCGCGGAAAACATGCTCATGGTGTCGCAGGTGCTGCCTATTACCGGGAGGCGCCGGCTGGACGTCAGCGCGGCGACGGCCCGAGCCGAGGCGAGCTCTCTCCGTGCCGACGATCGGATCCGCCGCGTTCGGGCCGATCTGCGGCTGGCGTTCACGGATCTGTGGGCGGCGCAGGAGCGCGAACGGGAGTTCGCGCGCAGCCGCGATCGGCTGGCCGGTCTCGCCGGAATCCTCGGCAAACGGGAAGCCGCCGGCGAGGCCGCCGGCTTCGATCGATTGCGAGCGGAGCGGGAGGTCTTCGACCTCGACGCGAGTCGCGCCATGGTGGCCACGGAGCGGGCGCAGGCGCAGGCCATCCTGACCAGCTTCATAGCCAGACCGCGTGATGCTGCGGCGATCGAGGCCGTCAGGCCCGCGGCGTCGAGCGCTGCGCTCCCGACGGTAGACGAGCTCGTGACGCGCGCCGAAGCGTCGCGCGGTGACCTGGTCGCTCTCGCGCGTGACCTCGACGCGGCCGCGTTCGCCGAACGAGCCGCGGGACGACGGGCCATTCCGGAACCCGAAGTGGTCGCGGGAACGAAGACATCCAATGCCGCTGGCGGCGACACGGGAAGCATCGTCAGTGTCCATATCTCGCTGCCTCTGTTCGATCGCGCACGACCCGAGCGCGCGGCCGCGCAGGCACGCGGTCGACAGGCGCGCGCAGAGACGGATGTCCTTCGCCAGGCCATTCGCGCGCAGATCGCCGCCTGGCGGGCCGCGGTAGTCGACCGCCGGACCATTGCGCAACGGCACCGCGCCGCGCTCGACGCGGGCACCGCGCAGATTGAACGGATCGCCGAGGTCAGCTACGAAGCCGGCGAGCGGGGGATCCTCGAGCTGCTCGACGCGTATCGAACGGGATCGGCGGCGCGTATCAGACAGGCCGAACTCGACGCGGCCGTGCGTGAAGCGGAAATCGAGCTGGAGTTTGTGAGCGGATGGGAGCTTCCATGAGACACGTGATGCACATCGGCTTCTGTCTGGTCATCGCTGCCGCCGCGGTCGGGTGCGGGCGCGAGACGGCGGAACCGGAGGCGGAACTGCCAACCCTGGACGTCACTCACTGGACGGACAAGACCGAACTGTTCATGGAATACCCCCCGCTCGTGGCGGGCCAGACGGCGCTCTATGCGGTTCACTTGACGCGTCTGAGCGATTTTTCCGCCATGACCACAGGCAAGCCTCGCATCGAGTTCACGCCGGAGTCCGGAGGGACGCCAACGATGTTGCAGGGGAATGAGCCCTCGCGTCCCGGTGTCTTCAGAGTGGAGGCGCCCTCTCCACCAGCAGGCCGGTACACGTGGGCGCTTCTTGTTGACGCGCCGGGACTCGAGGATCGCCACGAGCTCGGAGCCGTCACCGTCTTCGGGGATCGGGAGGCGGCAGTCGCGGACGCCGAACGCAATGCCGAAGACGACCCGACAGCGATCACGTACCTGAAGGAACCGCAGTGGACCAACGGCTTCGCGGCGCTGCCGGTGCAGGAAGCGGAGATGCGCCGCGCCATTCGGGTGCCTGCAGTCATCGAGCCGGTCACTGGCGGGGAAGCGGTCATCGCGGCACCTGCCGACGGTCGCTTCATGTCGGGCGGCCTGCCCGCCGTGGGGGCGCGGGTGCAGGCGGGCCAGGAGCTCGGTCGCCTTCAACCTCGGTCAGGCGAGGACGGCACCGATCGCGCGACGTTGGCGGCCACGGTCTCCGAAGCGCAGTTGGCGGTCGAAGCGGCGCGCGCCGAACTGGCCCGGTCCGAGCGTCTCCTTGTCGAGCGGGCGGTGCCTGGGCGTCGGGTGGAAGATGCACAACGCGCGGTGAAAGGCGCGGAGGCGCGGCTGACGGCCGCGGAGGCGCGTCTCGCGCAACGGGACGAGGCGCTGCGAACGGGGGGCGGCGCCGCAGGCGGCAATTCGTTCGCGCTACGCGCGCCGATCGCGGGTGTGGTGGCGGAGGTGTTTGCGGCGCTCGGCGCAGCCTTCGATGAAGGCGCCCCGCTGTTCCGAATCGTGCGGACCGACGAGGTCGAGTTGCAGGTGCAGGTGCCGGCATCGGACGCGCCGCTGCGTTCGGCCGTGGATGAGATCGCGCTGGAAATCCCCGGCCGTCCGGATCCACTCCCCGTCACGTTCGACCACATGCACTACGCGGGCATCATCGATCCCCGGACGCGGTCGCTTCCCGTGCAGTTCGATGTGGACAACCGCGGCGGGCAGCTACTGATCGGCCAGACCCTGACGGCCATTCTCTACACCGGCACCCGTCAGCGCATGACGACCGTCCCGAAGGAGGCCGTGTTGATGGAGGCTGGCCGCCCGTACGTCTTCGTCCAGACAGGCGGCGAAAGCTTCGCGCGGCGCTACATCGAGATCGCGACGCGCGATGGCGACCTGATTGGCGTTCGCAGCGGCGTCACGCCAGGTGAGCGTGTCGTGACACGCGGTGCGTACGACGTGCAACTCGCGTCGGCCGCCAGCGGCCTGCCAGCCGAAGGCCACGTGCACTGATCATGAAAAGACTCATTCATTGGTCCGTCGAGCATCACTGGATCGTCATCGCCCTCGCCGCCCTGCTGCTGGCTGCGGGCGCCTCGACGGCGCGCGACATGCCCGTCGACGTCTTCCCCGATCTCACCGCACCTACGGTGACGATCCTGGCCGAAGGCCATGGGATGGCGCCCGAGGAGATGGAGTCGCTCGTCACGTTTCCGATTGAGAGCGCGATCAACGGCGCGTCCGGGGTCCGCCGGGTGCGGTCGGCTACCGCCGTCGGGGTCGGTGTGATCTGGGTGGAGTTCGACTGGGGAACGGACATCTACATCGCGCGTCAGCTCGTCGCAGAGAAGCTCGCACTCGTGTCAGGGACGCTGCCCCCGCAAATCGAACGTCCCGTCCTCGCGCCGATCTCGTCGATCATGGGGGAGATCCTCTTCTTTGCGCTGTCGTCGGACAGCGTCGATCCGCTCACCATGCGAACGGTCGCCGACACGATGGTGCGCCGGCGATTGCTGGCGGTACCCGGTGTCTCCCAGGTCACACCGATCGGAGGCGCGGAACGCCAGTACCAGGTCATCGCGCATCCCGAGGCGCTTCGCGCCAACTCCGTCTCGCTGACCGAGCTGCTGGAGGCGGTCCGGGCGTCGAGCGAGAACGCGTCCGCGGGCATCTACACGGAGGGAGCGCAGGAGTACGTGCTGCAGGCCGTGGGCCGCGTGCGCAGTGCGGAAGAGATCGGCGAGAGCGTGGTCGCGATGCGTGGGACGCGGCCCGTGCTCATCCGCGACGTCGCCGACGTCCAGGAGGGTGCCGCCCTCAAGCGCGGCGAAGGCTCGCGCAATGGCAAACCGGCTGTCGTCATCGGCGTTCAGAAGCAGCCGGGCGCGAACACCATCGACGTCACCGAGCTCCTCGATCGGGAACTCGATGCGCTGCAGCGGGACGTGCCGGCGGGCATCACCATCGATCGCATGATCTTCCGGCAAGCCGATTTCATCCAGGTGGCGGTGAACAACGTCATCGCCGCCCTACGGGACGGCGGCGTCCTCGTGATCGGCGTGGTCATCCTGTTCCTGGCCAACCTGCGCGCCGCGGCGATCACCCTGACGGCCATTCCGCTCTCGCTGGCCGCTGCGGTGCTCGTGCTGCGCGGTTTCGACGCGACGATCAACACGATGACGCTGGGTGGCCTGGCCATCGCCATCGGTGCACTGGTGGACGACGCGATCATCGATGTGGAGAACGTGGTGCGCCGTCTTCGGGAGAATGCCGCGAAGCCGCCAGGGCAGCAGCAATCGGCGATGGTCGTCGTCCGGGACGCCACGGTCGAGATTCGCACGTCGATCGTCTTCGCCACGGTGATCATCGTGCTCGTGTTCCTCCCGATCTTCGGACTGGCAGGGGTCGAGGGGCGTCTGCTGACGCCCTTGGCCTTTGCGTACATCGTGGCCCTGCTGGCGTCGCTCGCGGTGGCCGTGATCGTCACGCCCGCGCTGTGCTACGCGTTTCTGCCCAATGCCGCGACGATCATTCGTGGCCATGAAGGACGTGTCGCGCACGCGCTGAAATCAGGATTCGCCCGCATGCTGCCGCACGCCCTCGATCGGCCTCGCGCCGTCATCGGCATCGCGGTCGTGTTGTTCGTGGCCGCGGGGCTGGCCATGACTCGCTTTGGCACGGCGTTCCTTCCGGAGTTCCACGAAGGAAGCCTCACCATCAGCGTGAACACGTTGCCGGGAACGGCGCTCGTCAAGTCGGACGAAATCGGCACGCGTGTGGAGCAGATTCTCCTTGCGCAGCCGGAGGTCGTGGCGACCGCCCGGCGCACCGGCCGCGCGGAGCTGGATGAACACGTCCAGGGTGTCGAGGCGGCGGAAATCGATGTGGGCTTGCGCGCGTCGGAGCGGCCGCGCGAGGAACTGCTCGCCGAACTGAGGCGCAGCTTCGCCGGACTGCCCGGCACGAACGTCGCGATCGGGCAGCCGATCTCGCACCGGATCGACCACATGCTGTCCGGCACGCGGGCGAACATCGCCGTCAAGATCGTCGGTGAGGACTTGCCGACCCTGCGCCGCCTTGGCGAGAGCGTCCGCGACGTGATGACGGGCGTTGAGGGAGTGGCCGACGTCTCGCTCGAGCAGCAGATGGACATTCCGTTCGTCCGCTTCGTGCTCAATCGAGCGGCGATCGCGCGATATGGGCTCAAGGTCCGGGATGTCGCCGAGGCGATTGAGACCAGCTTCGCCGGGACCACCGTCGGCCGGGTGTTCGATCGCGGCGTGGCGTTCGACCTGATCGTCAAGCTGGATCCCGCCTCGTCGGCAGACTTCGAGCGGATCGCCGATCTGGCGATTCACACGCCGACCGGGGAAACGGTGCCGATCCGTGTCGTCGCGGACGTCAGGCGCGAGGTGGGCGCCAACATGATCCTTCGCGAAAACGTGCAGCGCCGGATCGTCGTGTCATCCAACGTGGCCGGCCGCGATCTTGGGAGCGTCGTCCTGGACATTCAGAGCGCTGTCGCCGAGCAGGTCGCGATGCCCACTGGGTATCGTGTGGAGTACGGCGGGCAGTTCGAGAGCCAGCAGAGTGCCACCGAACGCCTGCTGATTCTGGGAGGCGCCGCCATCGCCGGCGTGTTCATGATGCTCGTGCTGGCGTTCGGCCGCGCCCGCGATGCGCTGCTGGTGATGGTCAACCTGCCTCTTGCCCTGATCGGCGGCGTGGCCGGGGTGTTCCTCGCGGGCGGCGTGCTGAGTGTGGCGTCGATGATCGGCTTCATTACGCTGTTCGGGATCGCGACGCGAAACGGCATCATGCTCGTCTCCCATATCCGGCATTTGATGGACGAAGAGGGGGTCACCAGCTTCCGCGAAGCGGTCGAGCGCGGCGCGCACGAGCGTCTCGTGCCGATTCTGATGACGGCCATGGCGGCGGGTCTGGCGTTGATTCCTCTCGCCATGGCGGCAGGGGAAGCCGGCAGTGAGATTCAGACGCCGATGGCCATCGTCATCCTGTGCGGGCTGACGACGTCGACGCTGTTGAACATGTTCGTCGTCCCGACACTCTACTTGAGGTATGGGCCACTCCTCCCGGCGACATCGACATCGCCGGTTCCTATTCACTGAAAGGTATGCAGATGACGAGAATGCTTCAGGCCGTTGCGGCGGCAATCGTGGTGTTGTTACCGGTAGCTGTACAGGCACATGTCAGCATCACGCCGCGAGAGTCCACGCATGGCGCGACGGAAAAATACGTCATCCGGATCCCGACCGAAGGCAAGGTGGCCACGACTGGCGCCGACATCGAATTTCCCGCCGGGGTCATCGTGGAAACGATTCAGGCACCCTCCGGGTGGAAGTATGAGGTCAAGCGCGCGGACGATCGCATCGTCGCGATGACCGTCCATGCCGATGTGAAGCCGGGTGAATTCATCGAAGTGGGGTTCGTCGCCCGCAATCCGCGGCAGGGGACGCAGATTGTTTGGCTGTTGAAACAGCGATTCGCTGACGGCACCGTCACTGATTGGACCGTGGGTCCGAGCGGCACGCGTCCAACAGCGGTCACGCGGCTCACGGCTGCGCCCCGGCGCTGACGCAATGGCGCAGGGGACCACGAACGTTCCGCCGCCCGTGCAGGCCCCGTCTGCGCGAACACTCGTGAAGGCGATCGCCATTGCCCTCGTCGTCGCGACGATTGTGCTCGTCACGGTGGTCTTTCCCGCGGAGTATGGGATCGATCCGCTCGGGACGGGTGAGGCCCTGGGGCTCTCGGCTCTTTCAGGCGGAACCACGCCGGAGGAGCCTGTCCCACCGCCGGCCGGTGCGAAAGTCGCTCCGGAGCAGGAGGGTCCGTTTGCACTCTATCCTGCGGGATTCAAGGTGGACTCGCGTGAGCTGGTCCTGGGCCCGTATGAATACGTGGAATACAAGTACCACCTCGAGCGCGGCGCGGCGATGCTGTTTTCGTGGCGCGCGTCCGGCGACGTGATGCACGATTTTCACGGCGATCCCGAGGGTCAATCCAGCAGTGCCGCCGCCCAGTCCTTCGACGCCCGGCCGCGCCGGCAGGCGGACGGCAGCTTTGCCGCGCCGTTCTCAGGGATTCATGGGTGGTTCTGGGAGAACCCCGGCGGCGAGACGATCACCGTGCGCGTGACGACGGCCGGCTTCTACACGTCAGCGCATCAATTCCGCATCGACCGCACCCGAGTGGAGCGCGACGTGCGGGGGCTCGAGACCATTGCGCCAGCCACTGGCGAGGAGGTTCCATGAAGCGACGATTGACCGCTCTGTTCGTCATGCTCATGTTCGTCGGCGGCGCGATACGGCTCGCGGCACACGACGACTTCCGCATCATCGGCACGCTCGAGCGGCATCAGAACTCGACGATCGCCGTGAAAAAGAACACTGGCACGACGGTGTCGATCAGACTCGACAAGCAGACCGCGATCTCGCAGAACAACAAGAAGGTCGATGCGACGGCGTTGAGAGTCGGCCAGAGCCTGGTTGTGGATGCGTTCGGAGACACGGAGGACGATTCGCTCGCAGTGGAGATTCGCATCGTGCCGCCGATTCGTGGGGGAGGCCGGTAGCGGTGAGGTATCGATTTCGTGTTCGTCGCCGTCGCCAGTGAAACCCAGCCGATCCGAATTCCTACGAAAACTTCAGAAACTCTTCAGAATTGCCCACGAAATGATCTGGTGTACTCCGTCCACTCGGTTTTCGCCTTCGGGCACGTGTCGAAAGGACAGATTAGCTATGGTGTGGGCGAGATCCCGTGAACGGTTCGTTCGTCTGGTCATCGCCACGGGCGCGGTGCTGGGGTGCGCGATTGCCGCGAATGCGCAGGGAGCCGCCCAGCCGCAGATGCCGAACATGCCCGGGATGCGGTCGCTGCCGGCCGACCAGGGTAGCGTGGCGGGGACGGTGACCAAAGCGACTGGCGACGCGGTCGCCGGCGCGACCGTCACGGCGACCAACACCGCCAACGGCACGCAGTTCAGCGCGAGCAGCGACGAAGGCGGTCGGTACCTGCTGCCAAGCCTGCCACCCGGCACCTACGACATCTCCGTCCAGCTCGGCGGATTCCAGATATTCCGCCAGGCGGGCCTGTCGATCGCCGCCGGCGGCGCGCAGGAGGTCAATGCGGCGCTGCAGCCCGGGGACGACAGCGATCGCCAGGCGCTGCTCGATCGCATTGAGACGCTCGAGAAGCGCTTGAGCGATCTCGAGTCGAGCGCGGTGCTCTCCGAGCCCGAAACCCGCGTCAGACAGATCGAGGTCTACGTCGATCCCAACGGCACCCAGTACGATGAGCCGCAGCCGGGGGCGAAGAAGGAAGTGACCTACCAGCGCGAACGCGTCTACCGCCGCCAGACCATCAGCGAGAAGATCGAAGAAGCGATGTCGGCGGAAGCCGATCAGAGCGTCGAGCTTGGCGTCGATGCGACGATGGTGGGGCAGGCCGCCTTTCGCACGAAGGGGCCGGATTCGCTCCCGAACAAGCGCGCGTATGCGCTCGCATCGGCCGATCTGTTGTTCGCCGCCAAGCTGGCTCAGTACACGTCGTTTTTCGCCGACGTCGTGGCGCTCAGCGGTGGACCGCCCGACCGTGAGATCCCGACGCTCACGCTGCTCAATGGATACACCGCGCGGCTGGTGAATCAGAACGAGCTCAACCTGCGCGAGGTATGGCTTCGCACCGAGTTCTTCGGCCAGCGGCTTGCGCTGACCGCGGGTCGTCTCGACCTGACCAATTACTTCGACCGCAACGCCGGCGCGAACGACGAGACGACGCAGTTTCTGAGCGATGCGCTGGTCAATAACCAGATGCTCGGCCTCGCGGTCAACGGCACGGGTGTGATCGCGGAATTCGATCCAAAGAACGCCTTCAGCTTCCGCTTCGGGGTGCAGCAGAGCAATCCGGACGCGACGAGTCTGTCGGACTCGATCTACTCGCTCGCGGAAGTGGGCTACACCTTCACCCCGTTCTCGTTGCCCGAGGGACACTACCGTGTGTGGTATCGCGCGAACAACGGCGAGGTCGACTCCAGGCGCGCCGTTGGCGTCAGCCTCGACCAGAAGCTCACGCCGATCGTCACGCTGTTCGGACGCTACGGCACGCAGGATCTGCCCGGCGACAGCGACCGGTACTTCAGCGCCGGCTTCTCGTTTGCCAACGGCGTGGTGTTCAACCCGCTCGACACCTGGGGCGTCGGCTACGCGCAGATGGACCTCGCCTCGGGTGAAATGGAGCACCTGACGGAGATCTATTACAACCTGCGCCTCACCGACAGGCTGCGGCTGTCGTTTACCGGCCAGCACGTCCTTGATACGCCGGAGGTTGGGGAGAAATTCGGCTACTTCCTCCCCGGATTACGCCTTCAGGCCTCGTTCTAGTTTCATGTCAGTGAGGAGCACAGAGCATGGTTAACGCACGCCGCTTCATCGTCGCCGCGCTGATGGCCGCCGCCGGCGCCGCCGCGGGCACGGCCGTCGGTGCCCAGGCGCCGGCGGTCAAGATTACCGATCCGACGTCGGTCGTCATCATCGTCAACCGCGATTCGAACGACATCGCGTTCATGGACATCAAGAGCAAGAAGATCATTGGCAAGACGTTTCTCGGCAACAACGTCAACCCGCACATGGCCATGATGTCGCCCGACGGCCGCTACGTGGTGACCGGGGGCACCCGTGCCAACAAGGCCTTCGTCATCGACACGCGGACGCTGCAGCTCGTGAAGGTGATCCCGACCGACATCGCGCCTGAGCACCTGGCGTTCTCTCCCGACAGCCGCTGGTACTACCAGGGCAACCCGGATGGTGATTCGATTTCGGTGATCGACATGGTGTCGCTGACGAAGATCAAGACTATTCCCGGCTTTGTCGAGCCGCTCAACATCACATTCACCCCCGACGGATCGAAAGCGTACGTGGGCAACTACGGCGCCCACTGGATCGGCGTCATCGACGTCAGGCGCCACGAGCTGCTCAAGAAAATCCAGGTGGGATCGGTTCCCGGCATCGCCAGGCTGGATCCGGACAAGTACCTGGGCGAGCTCAAGGGCATCAACATCGCGATGCTGTCGAACGATGGCAAGACGCTCTACGCCGCCGACGGCGATCTCGGCATCGTCGCGGTGATCGACCCGGTCGAAGACAAGGTGCTGAGAACGATTCGCGTCGGCGCGGATCCGTGGCGGATCTACATGAGCCACGACGGGAAGTACGCGATCACGCCCAACAATGGCGACGAGACGATCTCGATCATCGATCTCCAGTCCCACAAGGTCGCGGCGACCCTCGAGGCCGGGCCGGACATGACCGGCGTGAACTTCGCTGCCGGCAAGGCGTTCGTCATCAGCTCGACGAGCGGGTTCGTCTATGCCTATGACATGAGCACGCTGCGGCCGGCCGGGCGCATCAAGGTGGGCTCGAACATCCAGCTCGAGACCGCGACCACCGACGTGGCCGACACGACGCTCTACCTCGCCGACTCCACGGAAAACGCGGTGGTGATCATCAATGCGCGAACCCACGCGATGGAAAAGGTGATGAACGTCGGCCTCTACCCATGGGGCACGCACATCATGGATAGCAAGGATAACTACTGCCACTAGTAAGATCGGTGTGATGACTCGTGCGTCCCTGCTGTTACTGGCCCTGATCGCCGCGGCGTCCGCCGCGGACGGCCAGGGCGTTCGCGAGCGGATGCGCCAGGCCCCGCGCGCGACGACGGTCACAGAGTCGCAGGCGGCCGAGCTCACCCTCACCGTCACACCGGTTGAGATGCGTCCCATCCAGATTTGGGTTCGGACCGCGGGTTCGATCGATCAGGGGCGCCGCACGATCTCGGCATTCGTACCGGCGGCGCAGGCCCCGCTCCTGAAGGTCGGGCAGCGCGTACGAGCCTTTCCTCCCCAATCACGATCCTCGATGTACCAGGCACGCGTGACCGGCGTCGCCCCCGTCGGCGGCGGCGCGACCGTGCAGGTCACCCTGGCCGGCCCCCCGCGGGAGAACAGCCTGCGATACGTGCTCGAAATCGTGACCGAAGGCGCCGATCTGCTGTCGGTGGCGAACGAGGCGATTATCGAATCGGGCGGCAAGCCCGTCGTCTACGTCCGGGACCCCGAGGGGAACTACAGTGCACGGGAGATTCAGCCGGGCATCCAGGGCGAGATGTACACAGAGATCGTCGGCGGGCTGAAGGCCGCAGAGCAGGTCGTCACGTTCGGCAGCTTCTTCATCGACGCCGACCACAAGCTCAAGGGCTCGTAGGCCGTCCCGATGATCGCCGCCATCATCGAGCTCGTCATCCGCTTCCGCTGGATTGTCTGGGGGCTCGTCGCCGTCCTCGTCGCGCTCAGCATCTACTCGCTACGGATTGCGGCGCTCGACGCCATTCCTGACATCTCCGACCCCCAGATCATCGTCTACACCAAATGGGCGCGCAGCCCTGACGTGATCGAGAGAGAGGTCACCGAGCCGATTATCCGTGCCCTGGCCGGGTCGCCCGACATTCAATCGATCCGCGGTACCTCGCACATGGGGTACTCCTTCATCTACGTCATCCTCCAGGATCCCGGCCGCCGCGCCGCCGTCCGGCAGTACGTCGCCGATCGCCTGGCCGCCGCGCGGTCGCAACTGCCGCCAGACGCCAACGTCACCATCGGCCCGAATGCCAGCAGCATGGGCTGGATCTACCAGTACGCCCTCGTAGACCGCGAACGCACGAGAGACCTGCGCGAACTGCGGCTGCTGAACGAGAGCCAGATCACGCCGTTGTTGCAGTCGGCGCCTGGCGTCGCCGAGGTGGCGTCGGTCGGCGGCCTCGAGAAGCAATACCAGGTGAAGCTCTTTCCGCCCCTGCTCGGCGAACGCGGGATTTCATTGACGCAGGTGCTTGGGGCTCTCCAGGGAGCGTTCCAGGAATCGGGCGGCCGAACGATCGAGATCACCAACCGCGAGTACCAACTGCGCGGACAAGTCGGCAGCGACAATCTCGACAAGCTCGAGTTTCTCGTGGTCGGCCGCGACAAGGATGGCCAGGCCGTCCAGTTGAAGGACGTCGGCTACATGCAGGTGGGCTACGACCTTCGGCGCGGCATCGCCGATCTCGACGGCACCGGGGAAGTGGTCGGCGGCATCGTCATCATGGAGCAGGGCCGCAACGTGCTGGCCGTGACGAAGGCCGTCGAGGAGAAGCTCGCGGTGGTGAGAGCGTCGCTGCCGGACGGTATCGAGGTGGTGCCCACCTACGACCGATCCGCGCTCATCTGGGAGACGCTGACCAACTTCCTCCAGGCCATCGTCTACGAGCTGATCGTCGTGATTCTCGTCATCGTCGTGGCGCTGAAGAACGTGCGCGCCGCGGTCGCCCCGATTTGCGTGCTGCTGTTCGGCACGCTGTTCACCGCGCTTCCGCTCGTGGCATTCGACCAGACGATCAACCTCTTCGTGCTCGCGGGGCTGGCGATAGCCATCGGCGAAATGGCCGACGCGACGATCGTCATCGTGGAAAACTGCACGGCCACGCTGGCGAAGCGTCGCGACCTGACGTCCGCCGAGCGCCTGAAGACGATCGTGCACGCGACGGCGACGATGACCAGGCCGCTGCTGTTTTCGATGACGATCATCGTCGTCTCATTCCTGCCGATCTTCTTCCTCGGCGAGCGGGAAGGCCGGCTGTTCAATCCGCTGGCCTTCAGCAAGACGTTCGCGATGGCGTTCTCGACGCTGCTCACCCTGTTCCTGTTGCCCGCGGTCATCGTGTGGGTGTTCAAGGGCGGCGCGACCGCGGCTCCGAAGGAGGAGGGGGAGAGCCGGTTCGTACGCGGCTACCGTGCCGCGCTGACGCGGACGATTCGGTTTCGCTACGCGTTCGTCGGCCTGAGCGCGGCGTTGCTCATCGCCGCCGCGGTCGTCATGCTCGGGTTCCAGAAGGACTACATGCCCGAGATGGAGGAAGGCTCCATCCTCTACATGCCGACGACGCTCCCGGGTCTGCCGTCGCGCGAGGCGGGCTGGATCCTTCAGCAGATGGACCGCAAGCTGAAGGCGTTTCCCGAGGTCGAGCGCGTGTTCGGCAAGCTCGGACGCGCCGACACCGCGACCGATCCCGCGCCCGTCGAGATGATCGAGACCACCGTGATGCTCAAACCGCAGTCACAGTGGCGAGCCGGCATGACGAAGGACAAGCTCATCGCGGAAATGAACGACGCGATGCAGATCGTCGGGTACGTCAACAGTTGGACGCAGCCGATCGGCACGCGCGTCATGATGCAGGACACCGGCATCCAGACGCCCGTCGGCATCAAGGTCAAAGGCGCGGACCTGGTCGTCATCCAGCAGGTCGCGCAGGAGATCGAGGGGCTGCTTCGCGAGTTTCCCGGGACCCAGGCGGTCATCGCCGAGCGGATTTCGCAGGGCTACTTCGTGGACGCGCGGCTCGACCTCGAGAAGCTCGCGCAGCATTCGGTGACCGTGGACGAGGCGATGTCGACGGTGCGTTTCGCCGTCGGCGGCGACAACGTCATCGGGGTCCGCCAGGCTGACAAGACGATCGTGCCGCTGGCGGTGCAGTATTCCCCCGAGTACATCGACACCGTGGCGAAAGTACGAGCCACGCCGGTCGTCACGCAGGGCGGGCGATCGGTGGCGCTCGGTGACGTCGCCGACGTGTCGGTGCGCGAGGCGCCCGAGATGATCCGCAACGACAACGGCGATCTCGCCGGATACATCTACGTGTATCTCAACAACGTCACGGGGCCTGAATACGTCGAAGGCGCGCAGGAGTACCTGCGGACCAGGCTCACGGTTCCGCCGGGCTACTCGGTGGAGTGGACCGGCCTGTTCCAGTACGCGGCCGAGGCCCGCTCGAAGCTGGCGGTAGTCGTGCCGATTACGCTCCTCATCATGTTTGCGCTGCTCGTCATGGCCTTCAGGTCGGTCGCTGACAGCTCGCTCATCATGCTGTCGGCGCCCTTCGCGCTCGTAGGCGGCATCTTCCTGCAATGGGCGCTCGGCTTTTCGATGACGACGGCCGTCATCATCGGCTACGTGTCGCTGTTCGCGGTGGCGATCCAGACCGGCATCATCATGATCGAATTCATCCGGGAGGCGCTGGCGCACCGGACGCCAGGGCAGACCTACATGGACGCGGTCGTCGAAGGCTCGGTCGCCCGGCTGCGGCCGAAACTGATGACGGTGGCGACGACGGTGCTTGGCCTGCTGCCGATCATGTTCGCGACCGGTTCAGGCATGGACATCACCAAGCCGATTGCCACGCCGACATTCGGCGGCATGATCACCTCGACGATTTACGTGTTATTTCTGATTCCATGCCTGTTTGCGATCGGCGAGGACGTCCGGCAGCGGCGGATGAGGGCATGACGCCCGTCGACGTACCGGCCGGCGATTTCGAGGAGCAGGGAGGCGAGCCATGACGACAACCGAACGCCGCGCGGCGAGGCTGATGGGATGCATGACGATGGCGATCTGCCTGGCCGCCGTCGGATGCTCGCGCGCGGAGCAGGGTGCGCAGGAAGCGCCCGCGACGGGGGCGAGCAGCGCCGGTACGACCCAGGGCGGGTTGAACATCAGCTTCGTGAGCCGCCCGGATCCTCCCGAAACGGGTAATGACAACGCCATAGAGGTTTCGGTGAAGCAGCCCGACGGCACGCCGGTCACCGACGCCGACGTGGTGGCGATCCTCTCGATGCCGGCGATGCCGTCGATGAACATGCCGGCCATGCGCACTGAAGCACCCCTGAAGCACCAAGGCAACGGCGTCTACACCGGACCGGCGCAAGTCACGATGGCAGGCACATGGAACGTGGCCGTGAACGTATCCAGGGGTGGTCAGAAGCTGGGGAGCCACAACCTGAGCGTGATCGCCAGGTAGCTCCCGAAGGAGCTCCATCCCGCGGCGCCGTCGTTCGCGCGGGCCCCGGCCGGAACCGTCGCGGACTTCCATGCCGCATATCTGAAGAGTTTCTGACGCTCCGGTCAGAAAGGGCAGATCGGGGCGATTCGACGATAGGATACGAGCATCATGCGAACGGTCAATTGGCTCTTTATCGTAAGCGTGGCGCTTTTCATCGGCGGCATCGGATTCGTGATCGCCTCGGCGCGCACCGCGCGCTCCGCCGCGCCTGTGGAAGCCGTGGTGACGACGACGCCGGTGGCCACCGTGAAGCAGATCATGGCCGCGATCACCGGCCCTTCGGCCGGCGTGATCTACGGCGCGGTTTCGACCACGGTGACGGCTACGGGCATCACGGAAGTCGCTCCCCAGAACGACGAGGAGTGGGCCGCGATCGGCAACAGCGCCGCCGCGCTGGGGGAGTCGGCCAATCTCCTGATGACCGACAGCCGAGCCATCGACAAGGGCGACTGGATCAAGTTCTCGCAGCAGCTCGTGGTCACGTCGAAGATGGCCTTGAAAGCGGCGAACGAAAAGAGCGTTGACGGAATCCTGGAGGCCGGTGGCCCCATCAACGAGACCTGTGACAACTGCCATGCAAAATATCAGCGTTAGCAATCGAGCGGCGGTCACGCTGCTGCTTCTCGCGGTGTGTTCCGTGGGCCTGGATGCCCACGGCGTGTCGGGCAAGGATGCCGTGTTCCTTCAGGGGCTGCAGGGCCAGGCCATCGGTCCGCTGATGTACCTCGGCGCCAAGCACATGGTGACCGGTTACGACCACCTGCTCTTCCTGGTCGGCGTCATCTTCTTCCTCTACAAGCTGAAGGACATCCTCCTGTACGTCAGCCTGTTCACCATCGGGCACAGCGTGACGCTGCTCGCCGGCGTGCTCGGCGGCATCCACGCCAATCCGTACATCATCGACGCGATCATCGGCTTCTCGGTGGTCTATAAAGCGTTCGAGAACATGGACGGCTTCAAGCGCTTTTTCGGATTTCAACCGAACACGCGCGTCGCGGTTCTGATCTTCGGCCTCTTTCACGGCTTCGGCCTCGCCACCAAGCTGCAGGAGTTTGCGCTGTCGCCGAACGGCCTGGTTGCCAACATCGTCAGCTTCAACGTCGGTGTCGAGATCGGACAGTTCCTGGCGCTGACGGCGATCCTCGTCGTCCTGAGCTACTGGCGCACGCGCAGCGGCTTCATGCGCCACGCGTTCGCGACCAACGCGATCGTGATGGCGTGCGGGTTCCTGCTGATCGGCTACCAGCTCTCGGGCTATTTCCTGACGGTGTGACCATGAGTGCAGAAACCGCGAGTACGCAGGCCGAAAGCGTTACTGAAGTCCGGCAGCGGATTGCCGCCGCCGCCGGCGCGGCCCTGCTCGTCGCAGGTCTCGTGCTGGTGATGTTCGTGCTGCCCGCGGAATTCGCGGTTGACCCGACCGGCGTCGGTGCGAAGACAGGACTTCTGCCGCTTGGCGTCACTGGACAGCAGGTGGAGGCGCTGACAGCGACAGCCGGATCCGGGGCGACGGCAGGCGGAGCGATCGTGATCCCCCAGGAGCGCCCGGTCCAGCAGGAGACGGTGAACTTCGCGCTCGCGCCAGGCGAGGGCATGGAATACAAGTACCGCCTCGACAAGGGGGAGGCGCTGCTCTATTCCTGGAAGGCAACCGCGCCCGTCGACGTCGAGTTCCACGCCGAACCCGACGGCGGGCCTGCAGGGTACGCGCAAACCTACGAGAAGGTGCCGCAGCGCACCGAGGCCTCGGGCACCCTCACCGCACCGTTCCCGGGCATCCACGGATGGTTCTGGGAAAACAAGACCGGCCAGCCGGTCACCGTGACGTTGACGGCCTCGGGGTTTTACAACATGTCCCACGAATTCCGGGCCAACACGCCTACCAAGAACAAGACGTTCCAGTAGCGCCTGTGTTCGACCCGCTGTTTGCCTGGTTGGAATTGACGGCGGCCAGCGTCTGGCTGCGCGAATCGCTGTCGCTGTTCGCCCTGCCGGGTATCCTGGCCGTTCACACTGTCGGTCTTGGATTTGTCGCCGGGCTGAGCGGCGCGCTCGACCTTCGGCTCTTGGGCGTGGCGCGCGGCATCCCGCCAGCCGCCTTCGAGCGCTTCCTGCCGGTGATCTGGACAGGCCTCTGGGTCAACTTCCTCACGGGGATCGCGCTCGTGCTCGCGTATCCCACGAAGGCGCTCACCAACCCGGTGTTCTACCTGAAGCTGGGCTTGATTGCCGCCGCACTCGTGATCCTTCGAGATCTTCTCCGGCGCGCCCATGAGGGACGGACCGAAGACGGCACCACGAAGATGCTGGCCATCGCATCGCTGGTCTTCTGGGCGGGGGCGATCACGGCCGGCCGCCTGCTCGCGTATACGTGCACGCGTCTGATGGTGGACGAGGTGTGCCGATGATTCCATTGCAGGTTCGATTCGAGGCGGCGCTCGCGGGCTTCCCGCAGGTCGCCTCGCTCATGCAGACGGCCTGGGGGTGGCCGATTGCCGAGAGTATCCATTTCGTCGGCCTGACGCTGCTCTTCGGCTCGATCGCCGCGTGGGACCTCCGGCTCCTCGGCTTCGCCAGGCACGTGCCGATGGCGGCGTTCCACCGCCTGGTTCCGTTTGCGCTCGTCGGATTTGCCGTCAACGCCACCAGCGGCGCGTTCTTTCTGATGACCGATGCCGACCAGTACGTCTACAACCCGGCGTTTCACCTGAAGATGCTCTGCGTCCTGCTCGCGGGCGTGAACGCGCTGCTCTTCTATCTCCTGATGTTCCGCCGGATGACGCGACTCGGTCCCGGGGCGCCGGAGCCCGTGTTTGCGCGACTCAGCGGGGCGGTCTCCCTCGGCCTGTGGATCACGGTCATCATCTGCGGCCGGATGATTACGTTCTATCGCCCGTTCCGGTGCGGTGCCGGCGAGGCAGTCGGATTTCTGGCAAGCTGCATCGTCCGGTAGTGCGGCACAACTCAACGGGCTGGCGGGTGGGAGGGCACATGAGCTTCGCACGGTCGCTGATAGTCATCGCCCTGATGAGTCTGGCCGCCTGTTCACGTGAATCCCCGCCGTCCGCGGGCCAGCTCTTTGTCACCAACGAGCGCTCAGGGGACCTGAGCGTCGTCGACCTCGCGACCGAGCGCGTCGTTGCCACGGTGCCGCTCGGAAAGCGGCCGCGTGGAATCCGGGTCAGTCCCGACGGCTCGCTGCTGTACGTGGCGCTGAGCGGATCGCCGATCGCTCCGCCTGGTATCGACGAACGCACGCTGCCGCCGGCCGACAAGCGAGCCGACGGTATCGGCATCGTCGACGTCAAGACGCGAACACTGCTGCGGATTCTGCCTGGCGGATCCGACCCCGAGCAGCTCGCGGTGAGCGCCGACGGTGCGTGGCTCTTCGTCGCGAACGAAGACGTCGGCCAGGCGAGTGTCGTCGACGCGTCAGACGGGAAGGCCTTGTACACGATCGACGTGGGCGGCGAGCCCGAGGGCGTCAATCTCAGGCCTGACGGCAAGGTGGTCTACGTGACATCGGAAGAAGACGGAGAGGTCTTCGTGATCGACGCGGTCGCGCCGAAGCTGATCGCCAGGTTCGCGGTGGGGCCGAGGCCGCGTTCCACGGCCTTTCTGCCGGACAGCTCGCGGGCCTACGTCACGTCCGAGAACGGCGGATCCATCGCCGTGGTCGATGCGATGACGCATCGCGTGCTCTCCACCATCCCGCTGGCCGGCGAGCTGATTCGACCGATGGAGGCCGTCGCATCGGGCGACGGCAAGTTCGTGTTCGTCTCTACGGGACGAGGCAAGCGCCTGGTCGTCATCGATACCGCGACGAACCAGCCGACGGCATCGATCGAAGTGGGCGACCGGCCGTGGGGACTGGCGGTGTCGCCCGACGGCACCCGTGCGTACACCGCCAACGGGCCGTCGAATGACGTGTCGATCGTCGATGTCGCGACGCGCTCCGTCAAGGCGCGCATCAAGGTCGGCGAGGGGCCCTGGGGTGTGGCGCTGATACGATGAGGCTCTTATCCCTGACGATTGTCTGACGGTGGCCTGACGTGCAAATCGTCGAAAATCGTGTAAGATTCCGCGTCGGCTAACGGCCGAGCCGCATCTCAGGCGGGATGTGCGTTCAGGACATCACATGATTTCAAATCTCACACCGACACATATCCACCTGCTGCTGAATCATTTCCCGACCATCGGCTTTGCCATCGGTATCGGACTGTTCATCGGCGCCCTCGTCAGCAAGAGCGACGACGTGAAAAAAGCCGCCCTGACGGTGTTCGTCGCCGTCGCGCTCTTGACGCTCCCCGCGTACCTCTCCGGCAACGCGGCGAAGGAGGCGATTCAGAACACTCCCGGCGTCTCGGTCACCTTGATCGATACCCACGAAGGCGCCGCCCTGCTGTCCTTCATCTTCATGCAGATCACGGGCGCCGTGGCATGGCTCGCGCTGTGGCAGTTCCATCGCGCGTCCCGTATGTCGCCTCGGACGCTGGGGACGGTGCTCCTGCTGTCAGCGCTCACGATGGGGCTTGTCGCCAGGGCCGCGAACATCGGCGGCGAAATCCGCCACCCCGAGATCGCCCTGGAGATCGAGTCCACGACGATCGAAGGGCCGATTGCCCGCGACATTGCGGCGTGGGTGAAGGAGGTGCCGTGGGTGTGGCCGGCGGCCGAGACGCTTCACTTCATCGGGTTGTCGCTCCTCATCGGCTCCGTGCTCCTCATCGATCTCCGCATGCTGGGCTTCATGAAGCAGGTCTCGGTCGCGGCGATCGACCGCCTCCTGCCGTGGGGCGTCCTGGGCTTTGGCTTGAACGTCGTGACCGGCATGATGTTCTTTATCGCAGCGCCGGAGCAATATACCCAGAATTCGGCCTTCAACTGGAAGGTGGGGCTGCTGCTGTTGGCTGTCTTCAACGGCCTCTACTTCACCGTGTACGACAAGGCATGGGCGCTGGCCCCCGGGGCCGACGCCTCGTTCCTGTCCAAGGCGATGGCGGTCTCGGCCCTGCTCCTGTGGGTGGGCGTCATGTACTACGGCAGCATGCTGCCGTTCATCGGCAATGCCTTCTGACGCAGTCCAACGTTTCTTTCAGGGTGCCGGATGGTTGTGAATATTTCTCTCGCTGTGCTCGCCGTCACCATCGTGGTTGGCGTACTCGGATATCTGATCGACCGGTCCGTGCGTAAGCACGACCACCCGTAGAACGGATCGCGGACACGACGTGTCCGCCATCAATCACAAAGGTGACGCGCACACATGGAAAGTCTTTTTAGCTGGCTCGAGGCCCTGCCGATCTCCACGTTCATCCGTGAGTCGAACACGCTCTGGGCGTTTCCGATGTTCCTGTTCGCGCATACGCTCGGGATGTCGATCGTGGCCGGCGGAAGCTCCCTGATCGATCTCGCGCTCCTCGGGTTCTGGCCGCGGGCGCTGCCCGTCAAGCCGCTGGAGAGGCTGTATCCCGTGATGTGGTTCGGCTTCTGGATCAATCTCGTCACCGGGTCGGCGCTGCTCATCGCGGATGCCAGCACGCGCCTGATGAACCCCGACTTCTACGTCAAGATGGTCTGCGTCATCGTCGGCGTCTGGGTGCTCTACGTGATGCGCACGCGCGTCTTCGGGCATCCCGACCTCGACGTCGCGCCCGTGCCTCGCAACGCGAAAGTGCTCGCGGGTGTGTCGCTGGCGTGCTGGTTCGGGGCGATTCTGACGGGACGCCTGATCGCCTACACGTCCTAGAGCAGTTTCTATTCGTACGTAGTGTCCGGCTTTAGCCGGACCTTGTGGCTTTAGCCGGACCTTGTGGGCGTCGGCTTTTCACGACGGTCCGGCTAAAGCGGCAACAATATACTTGCCGCATCAATAAGCCGGGCGAAATCCCGCTGGGTGCTACGTGCTCCGGCGCTTGCTTCGCTGCGGGATGGCGCTGTGAATAGCCACGGTGCCGTCCTTCCCATCCACCACGATTGCCAGGGGGGCGTCTGGGCCTTTGAACTCTCGCTCTTTGACCATCTCGGTAGGGATGCCATGCGTCTCAATTCGGAGATGGTCCGGCAGCGGGTCAAAGCGTGTCTTGACGGCGGGCAGGACGATTTCACCGATGAACTCACGAATGTGCTGCAAGGTAGCGATTACTTCGTGGTCAACCGCCGGGGGATCTTGGAACGCTACCTGGCAGGTCAACTTGCCGTGCACTGCTGTTTCCTTCGGATTGAACCCGGGAGGCAGCCGCGCCGCTACGTCGCCGTGGTGAAGCATCTTGTCGGACTTGACGGTCTGGACGCGTCCGTTGCTACCGACGTAAATCCACTGGTAATGGAGACTGAACGCGCTGAGCGCGAGCGATCTGTGCTTGTCGAGGTTCGACAGTTTGGCGAGGTGCCAGAGGGGATGGGCCTCAGGCTTACCCTTCCGCACTTGGTGCGGTTGCATCGCGTCGATGAGGCGGTAGCCGAAAAGGGAAATCGCGCACAGCCGTCGATTAGCGATGGCTTCATTGTCGAAATCCCGAACGGTCGTGCAGATCGGGAACTGAACTCGGGTCGGATGAGGAGTGCATCCGTTGCGTTTGATGAGTTCGTGGGCGATGTAGTCGAGGGCGGATCGCATGTTTGCGATGACGTCACCGACAGCCGTGGCGAACGCCAATGGTGGCTGTCTAGTGACCCTGAATATCATCACGGCGCGGTTGTCAGGATCGCGCTTTGCGACCAGTTCGTATGGAGTGCTGTCGACGTACTCGGAGATCTCGTGGAACAGGGCGATGAGGTGCTTGTCCGCTCGCCTGAGCTTCTCGATCACGCCAGCGAGGGGATGATGCCCAGTGGTCACTAGGCGTTACGCCTTCTTACGGCGACTCTTGCGTGCCAGCCATTTTTTTTCGAGTTTGGCGACTTCAGCCTTGTCCACAGATACGACACGCTTCGTGAGGTTCGTTAGGCGCTCCATTGGCGTATCGCCCTTGATGTTGATTTTCATCGGCGCTTCTTTCTGCCGCGTAGTTGTCGCGGCTTTACGTGCTGCTGTTCGTGCTGCGGCTCGTCACGCACTTTGCGGCTCCGCTTTGCCGGTGAGGACGTCGTACGTCAGGCGCTTGCCGAATACCTTCGCGCACGCGGAAAGAAACCGACCAGCGTCGGTGCCCTTGCGCGAATTGAACCTGTACGCCTGCTCATCGAGGTAACGGAACAGATGGAACGGTTCAACCGATACGTAGGTGCCCTTGAGGGCGCGCTTCAGCAGGGACCAAAAGTTCTCAAGGCCGTTCGTGTGGACCGCGCCATCGACGTACGTCTCGGCGTGGTCGATGACGTGGTGGACATACCCGCGAGCCTCCATCCGGTCATACGAGCGGAGCGCATCGGTGTAGAGAGTCGCGCCAGCTTCAACGTTCGCGGTGACGACGTCCTCAAGTTGGTGCTTCTTGCGGTTCAACAGGACGTGCGTGCGGACCTTCGAGCCTTCGCCGTGACGCTGCAAGAGGCCCATTACGGCGACCTTGCCGAGCATCGACTTCGACTGCGAGATACCGATCTTGCGACGCTTGGCGGCGTGCATGTTGCGCGCCTTGCCACCAATGAACGTTTCGTCCGCTTCGATCTCGCCCGTCCATCGGTCGAAGGAACCGGCATGGATGGCCAGTCGGAGCCTGTGCATCATGAACCACGCCGACTTCTGCGTGACGCCGATGTCCTTGGCGATCTCGTAGGACGACACGCCGTTCTTGCAGTTCACCAGCAGCCACATAGCCGGGAGCCACTTCGAGAGCGGGATCGGGGAGTCCTCGAAGATCGAACCGACTTTGACGGAGAACTGCTTGCGGCAGTCCTTGCACTGCCAGATGCGCCGGGAAGCGACGTAGGGGCAGTTCTTCCCATCGCAGTGAGGACAGGTGACGCCGTCCGGCCAGCGGAGGTTAGCGACGAACATCGTCGCCACGTCTACGTCCGCGAAGTAGTTGATTGCGCCGAGCAGCGTTTCGGGGGTCGTGTCCTTGGCAGCCATGAGTAGAGACTACCGAAAGGACCGTGATGTGTCAAGTATATTGTTACCGCTAAAGCCGGACACTACGCACAAATGGAAAACGGTCTAGAGGGCGGTGCCCGGACCCCGCAGTGGGGCGAAAACGAGGGAAATCTATTACACGCCGCCGCTGGTAGGGCGCGTGCCCTGAAAGGCGCGTTCTAGCAGCTCGCGGACCGCCTCATACTCGAGCGGCCGCGGACTGTAGTACGGGTTCTCGGTCGCAAGCCGTGCGGCCCGATCGAGGCCGTCGCCGGGCATCCCGATGCTTTTCAGCGCGGTTGGCGCCCCGATCCGCTGGATGACATCGAAAAGCCCCCCCGCGGCATCGCCGACCCCGCCCAGTGCCGCCGCGATCCGGCGCATCGCGTCGGGTGCCGCCTGCCGGTTATACGCCGTCGCGTGCGGAAGGATCACGGCGTGCGTTTCCGCGTGCGGCAGGTTGAATGACCCGCCCAGCGTGTGACACAGCTTGTGGTGGATGCTCATGCCGACGGCGCCCAGCGCCGCGCCCCCAAGCCAGGCGCCGTACTGTGCGTCTGACCGGGCTTCGAGGTTGTCGGGCTGGGTGACCACGATGGGCAGCGAGCGCGCCAGCGCGCGAATGCCTTCTTCCGCGATGAGAGACGTGATCGGGTTGGCGTCCTGCGCGTACAGCGCTTCGACGCAGTGCGCCATGGCGTTGACGCCTGACGGCCCCGAGATGTGTGGCGGCAGCGACAGCGTGAGCGTGGCATCGTAGATCACCGTCTTCGGCAGCACCTTCCGGTCGCGTCCCGTCCTCTTGAGACCGCCTTCGGTGATGCCGTAGATCGGCGTCATCTCCGACCCGGCATAGGTGGTGGGCACCGCCACGAGCGGGAGGCCGGTCTCGAGCGCCATGGCTTTCGCGACGCCGATGGTCGAACCGCCGCCAATCGCGAGGTAACAGTCGGCGCCGAGCGTGCGGACGCGGTCCTTCGCGCGAGCCAGCAACTCCACCGGCACGTGCTGCGCGGCGACTTCCGGATAGATCCCCGCGGAGAGATCGCCAAGGAGCGCCGCCGCATCTTCCGCGAACCGCTGTTCGGATGGAGTCGAGATGATGACGACGCGGCGCGCGCCAAGCCGGGTGACCTCGTCGCGCAGGGAGGCGAGCGTGCCGGGCCCGAAGATGACGCGCTGGGCGGGCTGGTCGAAAACGAAGGAGCGCACCTACTCGGACGCGCTCGTCTGGATGACGATTTCGCTCGCGTCCGGCGGCACCACGAGCTCGCGCACGCCGGCCGCCGCCTTCTGGTTCACCCCGGCGTAGGTCAGTTCAACGGTGGCCTTCTGGCCCGGCTTCACGTCGACGGTGCCCGTCAACTGACCGTATCGCTCGTGCCAGACGCTGACGGTGCGCCTGCCGGGCGGGACGTTCGCGATCGTGAAGGCACCCGACGCGTCGGTCACGGCGTAGTACGGATGCGGCACGACGCCGATGTAGGCGTTCATCCACGAGTGGACATCGCACTTCACGTGCACCATCACTTCTTCGTTCTTCAGCGTGGCCTTGTAGACCATGCCCGCCTTGGGCTGCGAGATGTTGAATTCCTGCCCCTTGGCCGACAGGCCGTGCACGTTGTGCATGAGAGCGTCGTTGTTGCGGATCGACACGGCCTGCCCCGCGCGGACGCCGATCACGCGCGGATGATAGAGGCAGTTCTTCTGATCGAGCACGACGGCCTGGGCGCCGCCGGCGGCGGCTGGAAACGCGCCGGTCAGGTGGACGAGCGCATTCGCCAGCGAGCCATCCGCTCCTGCGACCACGATTTCCTGCAGCGGCCGCTTGCCCGGGTTCAGGCGGCCGCACAGCGGGTCTGCGCCCATCCTGATGATCGGGTTGGCCGGGGCCGGCCCCTTGATGCGTACGTGACCCACAATGGTGCCGGTTCCCTGTGCGCCGGCTGGAATCGTCCCGATGCCTGTGACGGCAACCAGGATCGCCGCGGCCATTCGTGCTCGAGTCATGGTGCGTACAGTCTCCGCTAACGCCTCGAGGGTTTCAACACGAAGTCGAATTCGGCGGTCACGAACGGGGGCGTGATGTCGAACTCGCCGGCCGCCGTGTCGCGCGTGAGGTGGTCCTGGAATTCGACAATCAGCGAGTCCTTCACGCCGAAGACCGCATCCGACTGCAGATACGGATCGATCGAATCGAAGAGGTGCGTGGTCACCGGCTCGAAGCCGTCGGCCGACACGACGAAATGGACGTGCGCGGGCCGCCACGGATGGCGGTTGGTCGCCCCGAGCATCCGTCCGACCGGGCCGTCGGTGGGTATCTGGTAGTGCACCGGCCGGGTGGTTTTCACGACGTACCGTCCATCGCCTGCCGTACGAAACTTGCCGCGCATGTGGAGCTCGGCGGGATTCGGCAGTTGCGAGTCGTAAAAGCCCTCCGAGTTGGCCTGCCACACGTCCAGCAGCGCGCCCGCAATCGGACGACCCTGGGGATCGAGGACGCGGCCGAACACCACGGCCGGCGTCCCGCCCGTGTCGTTCGGGGCGATGTTGGCGCCCATCGGCAGCTCCGGCGCGCCCTGACGGTGAAACGGCCCGAACACCGTGGATTCGGTGGCGCCGGCCGGCTTGCGGTGGCTGATCAGGTCCACGACCATCGACACGCCCAGCGTGTCGGAGAGCAGGATGAACTCCTGCCGGTTCTCATCGCATTTGTGCCCCGTCGCCGTCAGGAACGCGATTGCCTCGAACCATTCCTGCTCGGTGAGCTGCACGTCCTTGATGAATCCGTGAAGGTGACGCGTCAGGCTCGTCATGATCTCGCGCAGCCGGGGATCGGGCGTCGCTTCGAACCGCCGGATCGTCTCGGCGGTGATGTCGTCTTCAGTCGTCGTGGTCGGTGCTGTGGTTGTCATGGCGTCGCTATGTCCTCCCCGGTCGTGAATCGCGCGATTACGTCCTGCGGAACGGCCTGACCCTCGAGGCGGTGTGCCGCGTTCCAGATGGTCCATACGCGGGTTTCGAGGCATTCGACGGCGAGCGCGTCGCCTCGGAGCAGCCGGTGGTGCACGTCGAAGCTGCTGCGCCCCCAGCGTGCGATGGCGGTGTCAATCACCACGTCGTCTCCGTAGGTAGACGGAAGGATGAACGTGGCGCGAGTGGCGACCAGCGGGATGGCGACGCGCCCGTACAACTCGCTCAGCCTGGCGAACGACAATCCCACCTTGTCGAACAAGATGTGGGTGCCGGCGTCGAACCACTCGAAGTATCGGGGGAAAAAGACGATCTCAGCGGCGTCGCAATCCCCCCAGGCAACCCGGATCGCCTGTCGGCTCGTCAACATGGAGCGATTTAGTATCATATTGAGCATGAAGAGACCGAGCCCATTTCTCCTTGCCCTCGTCCTGGCGTCGACCGGGTTTGCCATCGCGATCGGAGCCCAGACCGCGGCCACGCCTGCCGACGCGTCGGGAGTGGCGCCCGCACCCCACACCTTTCCGGATGCCCCGGGAAAAGATGTCGTCCAGACGGTGTGCGCAGCATGCCACAGCGCTGACTACGTCACCGACGCCCCCCGCAACGCGCAGGGCTGGACCGACGTCCTCGACATGATGAAGGCGTACGGCGCCACGGCGACCGATGCCGAATGGACCCAGATCAAGGGCTACCTCCTCGGCCACATTGCGACGGTCGAGGTCAACAAGGCGACCGCGGCCGAGCTGCAGGCGCTGTTTGAGGTCGCCGAGCCGCTGGCGAAAGCCATCGTCGACTACCGCACGGCCAACGGCAACTTCAAGACGATCGATGATGTGAAGAAAGTGCCGGGCCTGGACGCGAAGAAGGTCGACTACCGGAAGAACCGCCTGGAGTTCTAGGCCTCAGGCCAGCAGGGCGGGTCCTTTCGGACCCGCCTCACTTTCTCTCCACGATCATCGCAATTCCCTGACCCACGCCAATGCACATCGTTGCGAGGCCGTAACGGACCTTGCGCCGGTGCAGGGCATGTACCAGCGTCGTGAGGATGCGCGCTCCCGATGACCCCAGGGCGTGACCGAGCGCGATGGCCCCGCCGTACACGTTCACCTTCGCCGGGTCCAGCGCCAGCTCCTTCATGCACGCGAGGCCCTGCGCGGCGAACGCCTCGTTCAGCTCGATCAGGTCGATCTGATCGAGCGTCAGGCCGGCGCGCTCGAGCGCGAGCCGCGTGGCGGGGACGGGCCCGATGCCCATCAGGGAGGGATCGACCCCGGCGACCGCCGTGGTGACGACGCGGGCCAGCGCGTGAGCGGCGTTGGCATCGCCGTCGCCGACGAGCACCAGCGCCGAGGCGCCGTCGTTGAGACCGCTGGAGTTCCCGGCCGTGACGGTTCCGTCGGGGTCTGAGGCAAACGCCGGCTTCATCGCTCGAAGCTTCTCGATGTTCACGTCCGGGCGCGGGTGTTCGTCGACAGAGACGACGAGCGGATGGCCTTTCCGCTGCGGGATTTCGACGGGGACGATTTCATCGTTGAAGACGCCGTCCTTGATCGCTGCCGCGGCGCGCCGCTGGCTTTCGAGCGCGAACTCGTCCTGCGCGTCTCGCGTGATGCCGTAATGGCGTGCGACTTTTTCCGCGGTCATTCCGAGCGAAATCGTCCACTCCTTGTGCATGCGCGGGTTCGTGAACCGCCAGCCGACCGTGGAGTCGGCCACGGGAGGGACGTCGCGATTCCAGGGCGTACCGGACTTCAACAGCACGTACGGGGCGCGCGTCATGCTTTCCACGCCGCCGGCGATGAAGCCGTCACCTTCGCCCGCCTTGATCGCCTGCGCGGCGCTGGCAACCGCCTGCAGTCCCGAACCACAGAGGCGATTCACCGTCTGGCCGGGGATGTCCACCGGCAACCCGGCCAGCAGCAGCGCCATCCGCGCCACGTTGCGGTTGTCTTCGCCCGCCTGGTTCGTACAGCCCATGATCACGTCGTCGATCTTGACTGGGTGGCGGAGACGTTCGACCGCCGCCTTGATGGCGGATGCGGCGAGGTCGTCGGGACGAACGTCGGCAAGTGCGCCGCCGGCGCGCCCGACAGGCGTGCGGACGGCCGTGACGATAAGCGCGTCTCTCATATCTCCCAATCTTAATCGGGCACCGCGACCGGTTCGTCGTCGGGCTCGAGGCTCGTCATCTCGGCGGCGATCATCTCTTCACCCGCGTTGGCGGTCACGCCGCGGTGAAAGTCGACGGCCGGCAGGAAGAAGGTCATGACGAGGGCGCCTGCCGCCGTGACTGTTCCTGCGAGGAACACCTGGTGCAGCGCGGCGGCGAACTGGTCGCGCGCGACGCCCCCCAGGGCGACAGCGCCCGAGCCGCTCAAGGCGCCCACCCCGCCGTTCAGGTCGATACCAGCCATCCGGCGGGTCAGCAGCGCGCCCATCGCCGCGACGCCGAGCGCGGAGCCGATGCTGCGCGCGAACTGGTTGAGCGAGGTGGCGGTGCCGAGCCGTGACCGGTCCACGCCATGCTGAACGGCCAGCAGCAGGGACAGCATCGAAAAGCCCATGCCGCCACCGAGGAAGAAGCAGGAGATGAGCAGACTGGTGCGCGTCGAGTCGGCGGTCATCAGGGAGAGGCCCGTGAAGCCGGCGACCAGCAGCACCGTGCCAGAGGTGGCCACGCGCCGGTAACCGAGCTGCACCGTCAGGCGCGCGCCGACGATCGACGTCACCACCCAACCCATGAACAGCGGCGTCAGCACCTGTCCCGCTTCTGTCGCCGTCGCGCCCATCACCGCCTGGACAAAGAGCGGGATGAACGCGATGGCGCCGAACATCGACATGCCGAGCAGGAACACGACGGCGAGGGTGCGCGCGACGATCGGCGTCCGCAGCAGGTCGAGCGGCAGAATCGGCTCGGGGACGCGGCGCTCGACCACGATGAAGGAGCCGAGCAGGAAGGTCGCGGCGAGCAGCCACCATCCGCTCGCGCCGGTGTCTCCTCCGAGCGCCAGCAGCAGCGAGCTGACGCCGGCGAACATCAGGCCGGCGCCCAGCCAGTCGACGCGGACAACCGCGATGCGTGTCTGCGCCGGGTACGCCAGCGCGATGACCAGCAGGGCAAGCAGACCGAAGGGCAGGTTCACGTAGAAGATCCACCGCCAGGACAGCGAGTCCGTGATGTATCCGCCAACGAGAGGACCGGCGATCGAGGCCACGCCCCACACGCCGCTGAACACCGCCTGGGTGCGTGCGCGTTCAGCGAGGGTGTACAACTCGCCGATGATCGTCATGCTGAGCGGGATGATGGCCCCCGCTCCGATTCCCTGTATCGCGCGCGCGACGATCAGTTGCACCATCGACGCCGAGATGCCGCACAGCACGGATCCCAGCAGAAAGATGGCGACGCCGAGGAGAAACATGCGGCGCCGGCCATAGAGATCCGAGAGCCGGCCCCAGATCGGCACCGACGCGGTGGACGTCAGGAGGTACGCGGAGAAGACCCAACTGTAGTGCGCCAGGCCGCCGAGGGTGGCGATGACCGTCGGCATGGCCGTGCCGACGACCGTCGCTTCGAGGGCGCCGAGGCTCATCCCAAGGAGAAGGCCGGCGGTAATGGCTCGCCGGCGTCGCAAGCTGATGGGTAGCGCGGACACTGTCTCCCAGCGTACCACGCCAAAATGTGAGTCCCCTCGTCACCGGGGTCTGACCCCAGACAGCGCGTGTCCGGACGGGAAGACGTGGGTTTAACAACATTTCACAAGAATTTGACAATAAATCGCCTCGAGATCTCGTCAGATGGATCAGGCAGTCCCGCCTTCGCCGAAGGCTTCGGCGCGGCAGGCTATTCGTGGAGGAAGAGAACATGGTTCGTCCTATTCGCATCGTGATGGTGGTCGCGGCGCTCGTGGCGCTGCTGGTGGGAGGCGTGGCAATCCACGCGCAGGGCGGTCCCGGCGGGGGCCGGCGCGGCGCAGGCGGCTTTGGTCCCGGCGGACCGGGGGCTGGTATGCCGCTCAAGGAATTGAACCTGACCGAGGCACAGCGTGAGCAGGTGCGTTCCGTGATGGAGCAGTATCGTCCGCAGTTCCAGGCGCTCAACGATCGGCTCCAGAGCGAGATCCGCGCAATTCTGACCGCGGAGCAGCAGCAACAGGCCGACAAGCTGCGTGCCGATCGGCAAGCGACGATGAAGGAGCGCCGGCAGCAGCGCTCGCGGTAACGGCCGAGCTTCGCTGGCCCTTCTTCATTACATCCGTTCCGGCCCGTGCCGGAACGGATGCTCTCGCCTCGTTCCCGATCAGCGCATGCCGGCGCCGCTGACGATCAATTCCTGCTCCGCCATCCCTCGAACGTCCTGCGCGCCAAGCACTTCCGCGCGAAGGGTATAGTTGCCGGCCGGCAGGTTCTTGAACTCCACCGCGTGCATGCGCTTCTCGCTCGCGCCGCGGAGCGTCAGTTGGCTCGCGCGGAACAGGCGTTCGCCGTCGGCTTCGATGCGGAGCGAGCGATTTTCGGCATCGGGCTCTACGGCGACGGTAATCTGCACCGTGGCCGGCTCGACGAAATAGTGGCCTCGAAGCAGTATCTCGACCACCTCGGTGGCGTGTCCCGGACGTGTACCGCTCGTTACGAGGGCGGCGCTAAAGACGGCGAAGGCGATCAGGCGACGTGTCACGGCGTTACTCCCTGACAGCTGCCGAGCAACAGCAGTGCCAGTGACTCGGGTGTAAGTGGCTGTGCGTTTGATTGGTAAAACGCGGTGACGTCGCGATCCGAACACCGCGGTTCGGAGCGGGAAAGATACAGATCGGTGCGGCGTCGGGGCCTATTGTTGTCTTTCGAGGATCCAGGCCACCGGACCCACGAGCTTCTCGAGCGGCGATCGCGCGGCCCACGTCTGCAGGGTGACCTCGTCGCTCGAGGCGAGGTCGGCTTCGAAATCGCGCCGCAGGCGTTCGGTCACCGCCTGCTCGCGAAACGCGACGTTGACTTCATCGTTGTGCTCGAAGGAGCGGTTGTCCACGTTGGTCGTGCCGATGAGCGCCCACATGCGGTCGACCATCAGCGCCTTCACGTGCGTCATAGACGGCCGGTACTCGTAGATCCGCACGCCGCCCTCGAGCAGCTCGTGATACATCCGCCGGCTCGCGAGCCTCACGAATCGCTGGTCGCTCAGCCGCCCCGGCACGATCACCCGCACGCGCACGCCTCGCCGGGCCGCCCGGACGAGGACGCGCCGCATCGCGCGATCCGGCAGAAAGTACGGGGTGCAGATGTCGATGTCGCTGACGGCCCCTTCGATCAACATCTGAAACACCACGCGGGACGAGGTCGCGCGGTCGGACGGGGAGCTCTTGACCAGCATCGCCTCGGTCGGTCCCGCCGGGCCCAGCTCCGGCCATTCCCGCGGCGACGTCAGGATCTCTCCGCCGCACTCCAGCCAGTTTTCGGCGAAGACACCCTGGAGCGCGGCCACGATCGGCCCCTCGATCCGCGCCATCGTGTCGCGCCACGCCGGGGTGCGCCCTTCGGGCTTCAGCCACCAGTCGGCGATGCCGGCGCCGCCCGTGAACGCCACCCGGCCGTCGATGACGAGCAGCTCGCGGTGCGTGCGGTTGTTGAGGCGATGCAGCCGGGACCACCTGATCGGCTGGTAGAAATTGATCTGGCATCCCGCGTCGCGGAGGCGCCGCGCGGCGTCACGGCCCATCCGCGCGCTTCCCACCCAATCGAACACGAGGCGCACTTCGACGCCCGCCTGCGCGCGCTCGACCATCGCATTCACCAGCATGTCCCCGGCATCGCCGGGGCGAAAGATGTAGGCCTCGAGATTGATCGAGGCCTTGGCCGCGCGAATCGCGTCGCGCATCGCCGGATAGAACTGCGCGCCGTTGGTGAAGATCTCGACGCGGTTGCCGGGATGCAGCGCCGCCTGGCAGATGAACTGGATGACGTGGAGGAACTCGTCGCTGTCGGGCCTGAGCGGCGTGCTGACCCGGTAGTCGATCCGCGGCGTGAAGAGCAGCACGGCCGTGAACCAGACGATGAACGCGACGGCGATGATCGTCCAGCCCACTAGTCGTGGACCGTCCGGACTGATTGAGTACTATTCACAACAAGCCTCCGGGCGTGATCCGCGGATCTGACAAAGTAGGACTAGCCTCGTGTCCTTCGAGAGGGGCGCCGACCCTGACGGCGACCTGCGTGAGTGAATTGTAGATCCCCTACTGCGGGATGCGGGTTGGGCGCGGCCGGATCCGTGACGTCGTATCCGTGGAGGCTGCCGGGCACCGCCTTGAAATAGTTCGAAGCGTGACCGCCTGCGTGGCGCGTCCCTTGCTGATGAGGTGAGCGTATGGGTCTGCGAGCTACCTCAGCCTTTGTCCTTGTCTGCATGATGACGGCCTGCGGCGGGCAAACGGTCGTCGTCTCGCCGCGCGGCCCCGTCTCGCCCGAGCAGATGGCAGAGCTCTGGATCGACCCTGGAACGGCACCGCGGGACCTTTTCTGGGGGGTCGGGGGCAGGAAGTACGCGCCGCCGCCCGACGTCATCTATGCAGTAGAGGCCAAAGACGACGCCGGCTTCAGCGTGAGCTTCGACGTCGAGAGCCCGGACGGGGTGGAATGGAGCGCGAAAGTCGGTCCCGAGGCGCAGACCGAAGTCGTGATGTCGCGCATCCTCTGGGGACTTGGCTACCACCAGCCGCCGATTTACTACCTGCCGTCATGGAAAACCGATCAGGAAGGCCCCCGGAACGGCGAGCCGAGACGCGAAAGCGAGGCGCGATTTCGTCCGAAGCTCGAGGAACTGACCCGGCTCGACGAGTACTGGTTCTGGGCCGACAACCCGTTCAGCGGCACGCGCCAGCTCAACGGGTTGCTGGCCATCATGCTGATGTTGAACGGCACTGACCTGAAGGACGACAACAACAGCATCTACACGACCGAAAAACCCTGGGACGGGGCGACCCGCTGGCTCCTCGTCCGCGACATCGGCGCGGCGCTCGGCGACACGGGCAGGCTGTTTCCGCGGCGTAACTGGCTCCAGGGGTTCGAGCAACATCCGTTCATCACGAACATCAGCGGCGAGACGGTCGAATTCGCCTACAAGGGCCGCCATAGGGAACTGCTTTCCATGATCAGCCCCGCGGACGTACAGTGGGCCGCTCAGCAGATGGCGCGGCTGACCGATGTACAGTGGCGCGACGCCTTTCGCGCCGGCAATTACGCCGATCCGATGACGGATCGCTACATCGCCCGAATCAAGGAAAAGATCGCCGACGGACTGGCGCTGCGCGTGGACCGACGCGTGCCCGCCGGCACAGACTGACACCCATGCAGCTACTGCCCGAGCTTACCGCCTACATCCCCGACGTCCTCGAAGGCCACGCGGACATGATCATCCGCTCGCTGATTGCGCTGCCGCTGGCCACCGTGCTCGGCGCGGCGCTCGCGTTTCGTCCCCGGAGGAAAGGCACGCCGCCGCGATCGGCCCAGGTCATCCAGACGCAGATCGTCCTGTCCGTCGTCGGCGCCGTCGTCATGCTGATCGTCGGCGCGAGCCTGGCGCGTGCCTTCGGGATCGTCGGCGCCGCCAACCTCATCCGGTACCGCAACAAGATTGACGACCCGAAAGATGCCGTCGTCATGCTCGCCACGCTGACCCTCGGGCTGGCGTGCGGAGTGCAGCTTTACGGCCTGGCCACGTTCTCGGCAGTCTTCATCCTCGGCGTGCTGTGGGCGGTCGAGTCGTTCGAGCCCGAGAGCCGGAAGCTCTTCGAGCTCAAGGTCATCGCAGCCGAGCCCAGTGCCATCCGCGGAGAGATCGAAGCGATTCTCCGGCGTCACGACATCAAGTACGAGCTGCGCAGCGCCGGTGCGAAAGAGCTGGTGTACGAAGCGAAGCTCCCGCTCAAGGTGCGCACCGACCGGGTGGCCAACGCGATCCTGCAGTTGCAGCCGGAGGGCGAAACCGAAATCGCCTGGGAAGAAAAGAAGCAGAAGTAGCCGTCAGGCGACGAGGTAGGGGCCGCGCTGGTCGTCGGGCGGCCTACCCGCGATAGTTGCCGAACTGCAGTGCGACGCCGAAGTCCTGCTCCCGCAGCAGGCGCATGACGTCCTGTAATTCGTCCTTCGATGGCGAGGCGATGCGGAGCTGATCGCCCTGAATGGACGCCTGTACTTTTCTCAGCTTCGACTCCTTGATGAACTTGACGATATCTTTCGCCTTGTCGGACGGGATGCCTTGCTGGAGAGAAATGTCCTGGCGGACGGTGGTATTGGCCGCCGGCTGGATGGTGCCCCGGGTCATGTTCTTCACCGGTACGTTCCGCCGGGTCAGGCGCGTCTGCAGGATCTCCCAGAGGGCATTGAGCTTGAAGTCGTCGTCGGCGACGAGCACCAGCTTGGATTCCTTCGGATCGAATTCGATCGACGCTTTCGAACCCTTGAAGTCGTACCGCTGCGCCACTTCCTTGCGAGCCTGGTTCAGCGCGTTGTCGACTTCCTGCAGGTCGACGTTGGAGGTGACGTCGAATGAGGACTGATCGGCCATGCACCGCACATGTTACATGGGTCCGGGGTCAGTAGTGGCGTCAAGCGCTCGATGAGGAGGGCCGGAACATTCGTGATCGCGACTGGCGGAATCCGTGCGTCCGTCGATCGTGGCGACGAGCAGGACGATCCGGCGCAAACGCGACGACCAACCTCATCCTTGGCCGTGTACTGCTCAGTTTGGGCAGGCACCGATTGAAAGTGGTGGCTCGCCAGGCCGAATGCGCGCGCTATACTGCGAGTCGTGCACAGTTTCGCGCGCGCACACGTCACCAGCCGCGGCCGCGTGCCGCGGCCCTGATACGAGGTCCATACCTCTGCATGCCGATCGACATGGCCGGGAGCCAGAACCGTGGAGGCACTGGCCTCGTTGGCGTCCTGGATCGCGTCCTCGACAAGGGAATCGTCATCGACGCATGGGTACGCGTCTCACTCGTCGGGATCGACCCACGGCCCCAGGGGACCAGTCGGTAAATCGATGAGCTCGCTACAGGCGCGGAGCCCTTCGAGCGCAGCCGCGGCTTCCATCGTCGACACGTCGGCGCGGCTCGAGCTGCTCGAGTACTTCCTCGCCCATAGTGACGATGTCGCGCTCTGCGCGCAGGCGAGTCTCAAATGGCTCGCCGACCATGCAGGGGTGAAGAAGGCGATGTGCCTCGCGGTCGACGCCGAGTCGAGCGCGCTGGTCGGAGTCGCGGGCCACGGCGTGTCGGCCGACCACGTCGAGCTGTTTTCGTGGTCGCTCGATCGGCACGATCCGCTGGTGGTGGCGCTCTCGGCCTCCGGCCCCACTGAGTTTCGCGCCACGCGCGCCAACGGCAGCCACCATGCGATCTCGACGACGCCGCTCGGCGCCGGGCCCATTGCCGCGGTTCCGCTCCGCGGCGCGAGCAACGCCGACGATTCTGGCGTCGGTCTGCTGCTGATGCGTCCTTTCACCGGGCTGACGCCGGACGTCTTGTGGCTGGCCACGGTGCTGGGGCAGAAACTGGAGCGGGTGCGCGGGCGCGGGAACCTCGCGAAGGAAGCGCGCAAGCTGCGGCGCGAGCGCTCGCTCTTCTTCACGATCATCAATTCCGTCACCGACCCGATTCTCCTGACCGACACGGAAGGGCGCCTGATCGTCGCCAACGCCCGCGCCGAAAAGCTGTTTGCCGCGAGCGAGGAAGAGAGCGAGGGGCGCCGGCGCGCGGTCGAGCTCAATAACATGCTCTTTTCAGCCGCCTTGTCGAGAACGGCGGTCGAGACCGAGGCGCGCGAGCTGGTGCTGGTCGACCCGAGCGATGGTTCGGAGCTGCTGTTCGACGTGCTCAGTACCACGGTCGAAGATCCGCGCGAGGGCACCGGCATCGTCTCGGTGCTTCGCAACATCACCGACCTGCGCCGCGCGACCGAGCAGATTGAGGAAAATTACCAGCGGCTGCGCGTGCTCGAAGCGTCGGCGCGCGCCGAGCGCGATCGCCTGAACCTGATCATTGACTCGGTGGCCGACCCGATCATCGTCACCGACCAGTTCGGCGCCACCGTGATGATGAACAACCCGGCGGAACAGCTGTTTACCGTGTTGCCCGACGTCAGGGGCATCGCGCAGCGCAACGTGCAGGCCAACGACGCACACTTCTCGTCGTTCATCTCCGGCCTGCTGCTCGGCGAATCGGGACCCGGTGAGGTCAGGCGAGGGGAGATCGGGTTGATGAATCCGAATACCGCCGAACCGGTGCCGGTCGAGGCGATTGCCGGCAAGGTGCTGACCGACACGGGCGAGCTCACGGCCGTCGTCACCATCCTCCACGACCGCCGCGAGGCGCTCGAGCGCGTGCATCTCTACGAGCAATTGAAGAGCGCATCCGACCAGTTGCAGGCCCGGGTGCAGGCGGCGACGGCGGAGCTCGCCACCCAGAACGAGCTGCTCCGCCGCCAGGCGATCGAGCTGGAGCAGGCGTCGCGCCTCAAGTCGCAGTTTCTCGCGAACATGTCGCACGAGTTCAGGACGCCGCTCAACGCCATCCTGGGCTACACGCACATGCTGCTGCAGGGCGTCGCCGGCGAGCTGCTGCCGCCCGTCAAGCGGCAGTTGCAGCGCATCGACTCGAACGGTCGCCACCTGCTGACGATCATCAACGAGATTCTCGACATCACCCGTATCGAAGCGGGTAAGATGCCGATCCAGATCGCCGAGTTCGACCTGAACGAGGTGGTGCCCGAGGTGATGGTCGAGCTCGACCCGATGATCGTCAGGTCGAAGCTCGCCGTGACGCCGCGCTTTTCGGAGACGCTGCCGCTCGTGAACAGCGACCGTCAGAAGGTCAAGCAGATCGTCGTCAATCTGCTGAGCAACGCCCTCAAATTCACGCAGCAGGGCGGCATCAACATCGCTGTGGCGTTCGACGCGCCGTCGCGCGCCGCGACGATCGAGGTCAGTGACACGGGCATTGGCATTGCGCCCGAGCATCATGAGAAGATCTTCGAGGATTTCCGGCAGGTGGACGACTCGCCCTCACGGCAGTACGGCGGCACCGGCCTCGGCCTGGCCATCTGCCGCCGCCTCGCGACCGCGCTCGGCGGACGGATCGATCTGCACAGCACCGTCGGGCAGGGGTCGACGTTCACGCTCACCATTCCCGTGGACATAGAACAATGAGCACCGAGGTCGCCCCGCTGATTCTTGTGGTCGATGATTACCAGGACGCGCGGGAGATGTACGCCGAGTATCTGCAGTTCTCGGGGTTCCGCGTCGCCGAGGCCCGCAACGGCAACGAAGCGATCGAGCAGGCGTTTGCGCTGAAGCCCGATCTGATCCTGATGGACCTGTCACTTCCAGGCATGGACGGGTGGGAAGCCACGCGCGTGCTGAAGGCGGACGACCGGACGCGGAACATTCCCGTCATAGCGCTGACGGGACACGCGCTCGCGGGCGCCTCTGAAGGGGCCAAGAAAGCCGGCTGCGACTCGTTCGTCACGAAGCCGTGCCTGCCTGATGATCTGGTCGTCGAGGTGCGGCGGATGCTCGGCACGGTCAAGCAGTCATAGGAGCGACAGGGCAAAGGCCAAGTTCGGCATTCTTCCCGACGACCTAATTTAAACCTCGAATTCTGGCCGTTCTGGACGCTGATGTAGCGCCGCCTTCAGGCACTAATCGCTGAGGGTATCATCGTCACGATCGACGTCGGACTCGGCGCTGTCGGGATCGATGTCGCCCCCTTCGTCACTGCGTCCGAGCACCGACTCGCCTTCCTGCACCGACTCGTCCTGCCGTTCCTGCGAATCGAGTGTCTCAATATCCTCATTGCGACGTGGCTCCGCCATGGAAATACCTCCACGGCGCATACCCGCAATGCTGGTGCCAGAAGGCAGCCTCGCCTGAAGGCCGAGTGCGCTCGCCGCGAAGCCTTCCTCGATAAAGACTCGCGCTGCCAGATCGGCTGTCGCCGGCGCGCCGTTGATCTCGGCGATCAGCATGCCGCGCGCGCCGTCTTCTCTCGATCCCGCCAGGTGCAACAGCATCCGCGCGACTTCGCGCGCGATCTGCGAGCGGCGCGGTTCGGCGTCCGGAAGGAAGATGAGCAGCTCGCGTTCCCCGCGGCGCAGGTAGGCGGCCGCCATTCCATCGACGAGCATCACCCGCGCGCCAACGGTCCGTGTGGGACCGCGCTCCTCGAATCCGGCAATCTCCGGCCACTTCACGATGGCGCCGTACGGATTGGCCGGGTCGGTTGCGGCGAGCACGACCGTTCGCGGTGTCTCCGGCGCCTCGCGCAGCGAGCGGAGCAGATCGAGCCCGGCCGGCATGGCGAACTGCGCCGCGCCCAGTCCGGCGACGAAGTAGCCGCGGCGGATGCGTCCCGCGTCCTCCATCGCCTTGAACACCTGATACACCTGCGAGAATCCCCCCGCGACTCCTTCCGAGAGCACGGTCTCGCGTGTGACGATGCCGTGGCGGGAGAGGAGCTGCTGCGCGGTGGCGGCGCCCCATTCGGTGGCTGATGACCTGGTAGGACGGGATGAATGCTCCGTACGTAGTGTCCGCCTTCAGGCGGACCGTGGGATGCCCGAAGCGCCTCGAGGCGCTCCAGTGACAGCGCCAGGTGGGCGCCGCGCTTGCCGGGCACGAGCGCATGGATCTCGTCGATGATCACGGTGTCGATCGTCGCCAGCCGCTCGCGGGCGTTCGACGTCAGCAGGAGAAACAGCGACTCCGGCGTGGTGATGAGGATGTCGGCGGCGTCGCGCGAGAACCTCGCCCGTTCGATTGCGGGTGTGTCACCGGTGCGGATGGCAATCTGCGGCGTGGCGATCGCGAGGCCGTCGCCCTGCGCCACGATGGCGATTCCCGCCAGCGGGGCGCGCAGGTTCCGCTCGACGTCGACTGCCAGCGCCTTGAGGGGCGAGATGTAGAGGACCCGGCATCGTTGCTTCGGCGGAGGCGCCGGCTCGAACATCAGGCGGTTGAGTGTCCAGAGAAATGCCGCGAGCGTCTTGCCGCTGCCGGTCGGCGCGAGGATCAGCGTGGACTCGCCGCGCGCGATCGCCGGCCACCCGAGTTGCTGCGGCCCGGTGGGCGCCGGAAAGGCGCGGCTGAACCACTCGCGGACCGCCGGGTGAAACAGATCGAGGACGTTCCCTCGGGTCACGAGCCGATCATCTCTTATAATCGAAGTAATTATGGGTGACGCCGGAGAAGGCCTCGTCGACGCGGAGTCCCGCCTCGCCGAGCGAATGGAAGAGCGGGAAGAAGAGAAGAAGAAGGCGCGTCAGATCGGCAAGGGTGGCGATCCGGAACGCCTGCGTCAGTTGGAGTCGCTTCGGCTCGCAAAGACCGAGATGCAGCGGCAACTGGGCGTCACCACGCACCAGGCGCGCAAGCAGCAACTGACACAGGCCATCGCGGAGCTCGATCGACGGATTGGGCAGCTTGGTAGCTAGGTCGCTTCGTCGCTGGCTCGCTGGGGTCCTGACGGTCTCCCCAGCAACTTAGCAACCCGGCTACCCAGCCACCGATGGAAGCCCTGCGCTACCACGAGGCGACCAAGCACCGCTTCGGCCGCTTTGCGCGTGCGCCCGGGTATCTCGACTGGGCCACGCAGCCCGACCCGTTTCGCCGCTTCGCGGGCGCCGCGCTGATCGATCTGCCGCGAGAGGCCCTCGCGCGCGACGTGCCGTACGAGGGGCTGTACGACGGCACGGCGGCAGGCCGGCCGATCGACCTGCATGCGATCGGCGAGTTCCTCCGCTGCTCGATGGGCCTCTCCGCCTGGAAGCAGTACGGCGCCTCCCGCTGGCCGCTTCGCGTCAATCCCTCGAGCGGCAACCTCCATCCCACTGAAGCCTACGTCGTCTGGGAAGGCCGAGTCTGCCACTACGCGGCGCGCGAGCATGCGCTGGAGGAACGATCGGTCGCGCCCTCGCACCGTCGCGCCGTCGCACCAGCAGGTTCAAGTTTTCTTGTCGGTTTAACGTCGATTCATTGGCGAGAGGCCTGGAAATACGGGGAGCGCGCCTTCCGGTATTGCCAGCACGACGCCGGCCACGCCATTGGGGCGCTGCGCCTGTCGGCGGCGATGCTCGGATGGCGGCTGGCGCTGCTCCCGCGGTGGTCTGACGACGACATCGCCGCAGTGCTTGGCACCGACCGCGACGGAGACTTCGAAGGCGCCGAGCGCGAGAATCCCGATTGCATCGCGGTCGTCACCGCCGGCGATCCCGCGCCCTTTCTCGACGATGATCCCGCCCCGTGGGTGGCCGCCGCGCGCAGCGCGGCGTGGCAGGGCAGGGCAAACCGCCTGAGTTCCGACCATGTCGATTGGCCAGTCATCGACGAGGCGGCCGCGGCTACGCGATATAGGTTCGACGGTGCGAAGGTGCGAGGTGCGACGGCGGAAGACCTTGCACCCCCCGTCGCACCGTCGCACCATCGCACCATCGCACCATTGGGTTCCGTCGCACCGCAGAGTGCGAGAAGGCTCATCATCGGCCGACGGAGCGCGCTCGCCTTCGACCCGAATGCGGCGCCGCTTCGTCGTGAGGTGTTTTTCTCGATGCTCGAACGCCTGCAGCCGGGCGCTCCGCCCTGGGACGCCGTCGGCTGGGCGCCGCACGTCCACCTTGCCCTCTTCGTTCATCGCGTCGAAGGAGTCGTTCCGGGCATCTACGCGTACCTGCGCGACCCGGCGGTGCTGGCTGCATGGAAAGCCGCGATGCGTCCGGAGTTTCTATGGGAGCCCGTCAACGGCCCGAACGGTCTCTTCCTGCTCGTGCCGATTGACTGCCGCAGGACCGCGAACCGCCTGTCGTGCGACCAGGACATCGCGGCGGACGGCTTCTTCAGCCTCGGCATGATCGCGAGGTTCGAGGGACCGCTCCGCGAGCAGGGCGACTGGATGTACCGCCGGCTGTTCTGGGAATCCGGGCTGATCGGCCAGGTGCTGTACCTCGAAGCCGAAGCCGCCGGCGCGCGCGCCACCGGGATCGGCTGCTATTACGACGATCCCGTGCACGATCTGCTCGGACTGACCGGCCACGACTGGCAGAGCCTCTATCACTGCTCGATGGGGATGCCCATCGAGGACACGAGGCTGACGACCGAACCCGGATACGCCTGGGAGAATTAAAACAGATCCACGGATACCCCGAACTCCCCAAGGATCTCTCTCGCCCGCGCGGTGCCGTCCTCTGGCGCCTCCCATTCCGCGGAGCGAGAGGGCGGCGGAAGCGTCCGTGCCTCGGCGAGGATCGCCTCCCACGCCTGCACCGCATGGTCCACCGTGGCGTTGGTCTTCCACCATCTGCGCGCGGCCGCGCCGAGTTGCTCGCGTAGCGCTGCGTCGGTCGAGAGGCGCTGCATCGCCAGTTTGAGCGAATGCTGTTCATCACGCGGGTCGATCGAGACGATGATGGGGACGCCGGCATCGCGCGGCCGCCATGTCTGCGGATTGAGTGCCGGCCAGTCCGCCGTGGCTTCGGTTTCGAATGCGACGACCGCCTTTCCGGCCGCCATCCCGGCCAGAGCCGTGGTCAAGGCTGTACCTGTCACGGGCCATTCCAGCGCTACGACGACGTCGTCCTGACCCTCGACTTCGCGAATTCCGGCCGGTGCGAAGCGTACGTGCGCGTCGGGATACGCGTCCTGCAGCGTGTCGACGGCAGCCGAGTGAGGCGTGACGATGACCTGCGCCGATTGCAGCAGGGGACTTGCCCTTCCAGGCCAGCCTCGGAGGAGAGCGATCCCCGGATAATGCACGAGGTAGGAGAGGATGAACCGGTGGGCCGTGTCATCGCGCAGCTCATACACGCAGAGGTCATAGGGTGCGCGGAAGTGCCGCCAGACAAAATCGTGCGCGCGGGCTTCGGTGATCACATCGACGTGACAGGTGGCGCGCAGCCGGGCGATGAGGAGCGCGGTGTCGTCGAGCGAATTCGCGGGATCCGGATCGGCCGCGCGGAACCAGGCGAGCGTTGACGTTTCCACCTTGCTTCTATAGCATGAACAGGTTTGCGCAACTCTTCACAAGCGCGGCTGTGCGCCGCCGCTTACGCGGGTTCGAGGCCTCGAGCCTAGGCCCGGGGTCTGACGAGATCACACCATGGATGGCTGGCTCGGCGTACTGATCATGCTCGTGCTCGGCGTCGGGTTCGCCGCCGTCATGATCGGGCTGTCGCTGTTGCTCGGACCGAAGAATCCCACGCCCGAAAAGCTGGCGCCCTATGAATGCGGGATGCCGGCGGTGGGCGATGCGCGCGAGCGGCACTCGGTAAAGTTCTATCTCGTCGCGATGATCTTCCTGCTCTTCGACATCGAAATCGCGTTTCTCTATCCGTGGGCGGTGGCCCTGCGCGATCTCGGGTGGCCTGGACTCTTCCAGATCGTCACCTTCTTCATGATCCTGTCGGTCGGATACCTGTACGTCTGGCGCAAGGGTGCGCTCGACTGGGCCCCGGCGGCGCGCGCTCGCCGCAACTCGCGGAAGGCTGCCTGAGCCGTATGGCTGATTACGATCCAGACCTGCCCATTCTGACCACGACCGTTGACAAGATGGTGCAGTGGGCGCGCAAGTCGGCGATCTGGCCGGTGCAGTTCGGCCTGGCCTGCTGCGCGATCGAGATGATGGCCATGGCGGCAAGCCGCTACGACATCGCGCGATTCGGCGCCGAGGTCTTCCGCGGATCACCCCGCCAGTCGGACCTGATGATCGTCGCCGGGCGGCTGTCGCGGAAGATGGCGCCCGCGATGCGCCGCATCTACGACCAGATGCCGGAGCCGAAGTGGGTCATCTCCATGGGCGCGTGCGCCTCGGTCGGCGGCGTCTTCGACAACTACGCCATCGTCCAGGGCGTGGATCAGATCGTTCCGGTCGATGTGTTCGTTCCCGGGTGTCCTCCGCGGC